>DATDRS010000035.1:0-38405 GCA_035291605.1 Anaerolineales bacterium
CGCGCTGGCCTGGAAGCGGTACCACACGCTCCGGGTATTGGTAGGGGCGGGCGGGAAGCTGCCGCACGAACTCATGGCGTCGGTTTCCGCAGCTTCGCGCGTAGCCCCGCTCAAACCGCTGGTCACAATGAAGGCCGGATCAATGTAAGTGGCAGAAAAGAGCGAGGCAATATTTGTGGCCGAGGCAAAATTATCGTTCGCCGGGGCGGCCCAGACGATGGAAGCCGGGCCGGCGCCTAACGCCAATCCGCCAACCAGCGTCGCGATGAGGCATAACCGCAGGGCGCGCCTCAGGCGCTGGTTGAGCCGGGGTATCTTCTTGGTCATCTCCACAATCCGTTCTCCTGCCAACCGGAATGTAATCTAGTATAGACGAACACCGGCATGAGGCAACTCCCCTAAATGGCCTGACGTGCTGGGATGGGCGTAGGGGTCGGACGCTCCCAATCCCTACATGCACGCGCCCGGCTCGTCGCATTCGGGCGCCGTGCCCCACAGGCGGGAGAGCCAGTGGCGATGCTCCGCGATCCAGCGATAGGCGCGGTCTTCAAGCCAGCGCACGGGGGCAAGCGAATAGAGGGCAGCGACGAGCGGCCATAGGCCGCGCAACTCGCGCAGCACGCGATTGAAGGCCTCCGCGCCGGCATACTTGCGCCCGCCGGAGTCAATCGCCCACGCTTCGCGCTCCACGTCGGCGCGGCTGAGGCTGTAACGCTCGATGAGATGGGGCGTTTGGTTGGGGAGGGCCAGCACCCGGCCGGCCTGATCGCGCTTCCGAATCCAGTGCGCCGTGCGCGTTCAGAAGCCTCACGTCCCGTCGAAGAGGAGGAGTAAGCGCGTATCAGAGTCCATCTTGCACCCCTGCTCCCCAACCCCCCTGCCCTTTTTCTTCTAACTGCTCCTTCAACATCGCCGCCTCCGTCACCGACAGGCGGCAAGCAAAGTTGAAACACACGGCCGCCGTGGCCTTGCCGCCAATCTGTTCGCGGCTGGCGAGGAGCGGGACAGGCGAGGCCTCGCCGGGGCGTTTGAGTGCGACGACTTTGAATGGGCGGTAGGAACCGAAGATGACTTGCAGGAGCGCGCGCATGTCGTCCCTGGCGGGGTCGCCGACGAGCGCAACTTCGCGAGCCTCGCCCAGGGCGAAAGCGGCGGCGCAGAGCCACTGGGCAAACGCCGTCGGGTGTTGCGTCAGGATCGGCTGAACCGCGCGCAAAGCATCGGCGGCGATTTCGGCGTAGCGCATTTCGGCGGTGAGCAGCGTCAGTTTGAGGAGGACGGTGGCGGCCATGGCGTTGCCGGAGGGCACAGCATTGTCCTGTACGTCTTTAGGGCGAGTCACGAGCGTCTCGTGGTCATCGCTGGTGTCGAAGAACCCGCCTTTAGGGTCGCGGAAGTGTGCGAGGGCGTAGTCTATCAGTTCGCGCGCGGCGGTGAAGTACCGGGCATCGAAAGTCGCTTCGTAGAGCGCGAGCAGACCCTCGGCGACGTTGGCGTAGTCTTCCAGATAACCGTTACCCGTCGGGGCGGCCGGCGGGTCGCCCTGACGATGATCGCGCCACGACCGGCGCACGCGAAGCGGGCCATCCGGCGCGCGCATGGTAGCGAGGAGAAAGTCGGCGTTGGCGACGGCAGCCCGGAGGTAATCGGCGCGGTCGAGGGCGCGGGCGGCCTCGGCAAATACGGCGAGCATCAGGCCGTTCCACCCGGCGAGCACCTTGTCGTCGAGGCCGGGCTTCACCCGTTTCTCTCGCAGGGCGAACAACGTGCGTCTAGCGGAGTCCAGGTGGGTCCGGGCTTCGTCCGGCGTCAGGTTGAACTTGCGGGCCGTGGTCTCCAAATCCGAGGCCACGTGCAAGATGTTTTTCCCCTCAAAATTCCCCTTCGCTCGCACGCCGTAGTATTCCTGGAAGAGGGCTGCGTCCGCGCCGAGCGCCTCGTCAATTTCATGGCTCGACCAGACGAAAAACCTGCCCTCTTCCCCTTCGGAGTCTGCGTCCTGCGAAGAATAGAAGCCGCCCGAGGCGTCGGTCATCTCGCGGAGGACGTAGTCCAGGATCTCTTCCGTCACGCGGCGGAAGTCGGGGTCGCCCGTGACCTGCCAGGCGTGCAGGTAGGCGCGGGCGAGCTGCGCGTTGTCGTAGAGCATCTTCTCGAAATGCGGGACGAGCCAGGTAGCGTCGGTCGCGTAGCGGTGAAAGCCGCCGCCGGTCTGGTCGTACATGCCGCCGCGCCTCATCGCCCGCAGCGTCTTCACCGCCATTTCGAGCGGGGTGGACTCGCCGGTAAGATGATGATAGCGCAGGAGGAACTCGATGGTCATCGGCTGCGGGAACTTGGGCGCGCCGCCCCAGCCATAATCGCGCCAGTCGAACTGGCTCCAGAGGGTTTTGACCGCCGTTTGCAGGGTGTCGGATGAGAGTTCGCCGCCCCCTGGCGGGAGGCCGGGGCTTTCGCTCTGGCGGAGGTGGTCGAGCACGCTGCGTCCGCCTTCGAGGACCTGCTCCCGGCGGTTCGCCCAGGCTTCGTGCACGCCGCGCAAGACCTGCTGGAACGAGGGCAGGCTGTGCGCCGGCCGGGGCGGGAAGTACGTCCCGCCGTAAAACGGGACGCCGTCCGAGGTGAGGAACACGCTCATCGGCCAGCCGCCCTGCCCGGTCATCGCCACGACCGCGTTCATGTAAATTGAGTCGAGATCGGGGCGCTCCTCGCGGTCCACCTTGATGTTGACGAACAACTCGTTCATCAACGCCGCGGTGTCGGGGTCTTCAAAGGACTCGCCCTCCATTACGTGACACCAGTGGCACGCGGCATAACCTATGGAAAGAAAGATGGGCCTGTCCTCAGCTTTGGCTTTGGCGAGCGCCTCCGGCCCCCACGGATACCAGTCCACCGGGTTATTCTTGTGCTGGAGGAGGTAGGGCGAAGTTTCGTGGGCGAGGCGGTTCATTCTTTTCTCAACGGATGAAGCGGATGGACTGATGGAAAGAGATAAACTGGACAGGGATATTGTACCGCTTATTTTGGGCCTCTATCCATTATCCCGCGCTGTTCAGGTGAGGGTTGAATAGTAAGCCTCGCCCGCGCACGCTCGGCACAGCGTCGCCCCCTCCCGGACGACCTCCCGCTCGTTCATGATTTCCTCGCCGCACCGCTGGCACACCGCGCGCTTCCCCCAATGGCTGACGATCTTCTCCAGCGGGACGGCGAGGCGCACGGCCTGGGCGCAAAGCAGATCAGTAGTGGGCATGCGCTGATACCCCAGCAGATAGGCCTCCCACTGGTCGCGGGCCTCCGGCGCAAAGGAGCGGGCGCGCGGCCGGGCCTCGCCGCGCGGGGCGATCCGCACCGCCTGCCCGGCTTCGACGTCAATAAACGTGGCGGCAATCTTGCCGTAGTCCTCCACCCGCAGAGTCCGGTGTCCTACCCAGCAGTTGGTCGCGACGGCGACGCCGTCGGCGGCGCAGCCGTCCGTCTCGACGATGGCGAGCAGGCGCTTGCACTGCGGCGGCTGGGGCAATTCGAGGTGAAGCCACTCCCCGGCCAGCCGGCCCATGCGCACGCCCAGCACCTGGCGTGGGCAGAGATGTCCCCCATGCAGCGCGGCGGAGGCCTGGAGCTGCTCGGAGAGTGAAGGCATATCACGCCTCGAGCGGCTGAAAGCCGCGTCCGAGCACTTCGCTGGCCGGCGTGACGATGACAAACGCGTTGGGGTCTTCGGCGCGCACGAGCATTTTGAGTTGGGACATCTCCGTCACCGTCACGGCGACGATGAGCACCTCGCGGTTCTGATGCGTATACATGCCCTCGCCGTGCAGCGCCGTCACGCCGCGCTTCATCTCCTTGAGGATCCGGTCGGCGATGGCCTGCGGCCGCGTGGCGATGATCATCGCCAGGAGTTGGCGGCGGCGGCGGACGGGGGGAGGGGCAGTCCTGCGCTTTGATGTGATCGAAGCCCCCTCCGGCACCTCCATGGCGGCCCAAATCCGGCTGAGGATGGGAAACTCGCCAAACTTGGGCAGGACCTCGCCCGTAGCCTGCGTCAACCCTGCGGTGGCAAAGCCGATGAGGAACAGCGTGCCGTTGTAGATCAGGCCCAGCAAGAGCATGACCTCGCCCGGGAGAGGGCCCATCCTTGAGTGCTCCAGAAATTCGGCCCACGAAGTCGCCACGGTAGGATGCAGATACCCCTTAAACGCCCATGCCACCCCCAATATCAGGAAAATCCACATGTAGTTGCGCCGGAAACGGCGGCCAAAGGCCTCCCACATGCTGATGGGGAACTCCGGGTCGAGGAGCGATTCGGCCAGGCTTTCCGCCCATTCCGAGTGCGGCGCAAAGGGCGGCACGAGCATGGAAGCAAAGAAGTCCGTCTCCATGAGCCGCACGCGGTAGCTCCACAATTCATAGTAGCGGTAGCGGCGAGCCTCGATCCACAAGAAGAGCGTAACCAGGAGCGTATCGAGGATGATCACGCCGTAGTGGTGCGTGGGGTCGGAGAGCGCAAATGAGATGGCCGCGCCTGCCGCGACGACCGCCCAGTTGGTGGTGTTGTCCAGCCGCATGCGCCAGGTGTTCGAGCGCTGTACCTCGCCGCGATAGAAGTGCACCATCGCGGTGTTGAACTCGGCGGGACGCATCTGGTAGCCCCGGAAAGTCCATACCGGCTCCGCCGAGGGAGGTTCCGGCGATTGACCGTTATCCGAAACAGGTTTTTCATCCGCAGACATAGACCAACCCTCACGACAGTGATTGCTGATTGTTGATGGATGATGGATGATTGCCAATCAGCAATCACAAATCATCAATCAGCAATTTCTTCATCTCGATCAACCCAAAGTCAGGCATCCGATAACCTACGTTCACCGCTTGAAACACCCACCGCCGCCAGTCGTTTCCCCAGGCCGCGGCCAGGGCCGAGACACTCAGGCACAGCCCGCCAAACAACGCCCTATACTGCGAGACGCGGAACGCATCGGTTAGAAAGGCGCTGACTGCCGCCTCACCCGCGACAATGCCGCTCTCCGGCACAAGCCAGGCGTCGTTTTCGATGCGCTCCAGCTGTGCGTTCAAGTCGTCCCCCGCTTTCAAGTTGTATTCTACGACAAATCGTTTCGCGCCGTTGGCGTGCAGGGCCAGCCATGCATCACGCGTCTGCGGTTCCAGCCATAATATCGCCAACAGGATCGGGAGCGCGCCGTGACGCAAAAAGCGCCCGGCTCCGTCCGTGCCCGGCAGAAACGGGAGGAGCAGATCCGCCCCCATGACAACGCGCAGGAGATTTTCAACGGTGAAGGCGGGGGCCTCAGCCCCCGGCCCAAATGCCGAGCGGTAAAGCAGGGCGAACAATGCCCAGTTGTCCAGGCAGTAATACGGAACCGGGCGGTCATAGGGCTTGAACCAGAGCGGCATGAGCTCGCCCCAGCCGCCGTTCGTTTCAGGCGTGGTCATAACCACGTATGCCGGCAGTTCATCCTCGACCAGCGTCTGCCGCTGCGTGTGAATGCCGAGCGCCTCCATCGCCAGCGGCTGCGCCCGTGCCAGCGCGCCCTGCGCGAGTTCGCGCGTCACGCCAAACCGCGCGCGCAAAGCCAGATACTCAGCCAGCCACGTCACGCCGCTTCCGTTTGGACGGCCTGCCGCATCTCGGCCAGCAGGCCGCGGGTGGCCTCGGTGCGCGCCAGCCAGATTCCAGCGCTGGGCCGCCAGGCCGGATATTCTTCTCCCCAGCCGCGATAGGCCTGCGCCCAGGCATTCAGCTCGGTTTCCAGTTGGGCCAGCAGCGGCTCGACCTTCCCCTCCTCCCCCGCGGACATGAACAACATCTCAGCCACATCGAACCGGGACCCAAAGGGGAGGTGCAGCCCTAACGCCACCGCGATTTGACCCAGCCGCGAGCGTGAGAGAAACAGGCCACACTGCGCGGGGGTGAGCAAGAAACGCACGACATCACGCAGGCCAATTTCTTCTTCGGGAGGATGAAGGCTGAGGGATGAAGGATGAAATGGCGGTTCGTGCGTTAGGGATTGGCAGTTGGGAACTTGAACTTCGAAGTTTGAGATTTGAAGTTCTGTCAGCAGCGCTTCGCGCGTGCGCGCGGCGAGGGCGCGGTAAAAGGCGTGGACTGAGGGTTCGCGCTCGACGGCCAGGCAGCAGAGCGGCGCCCAGTTGAGCAGGTCGGCCAGGAAACTGTCATGGCGGGAGCCTGGGCCCTGCGCCGAGGGCGCTTCGCTCCCCCCGGAGGCTTGCCCTGACGAGAAATAAGCCCAAAAGCCGAGACACAACCCCAGGTGATCCGGCGCGCCGACTTCTTTGAGTTCGGCCGGGCAATAACCGTGCGCCTCATACAAGGCTGCGATCTGTTGCGCCTCCGGCCCGTTCAATTCGCCCGCGGGATCGGCGAACGCCGTGCCGTATGGATAGACGTTAAGCAGGAAAACATCGGCATACGCCAGGGCGAGTTCAGCCGGGTCAGCCGACGGCAGGCCCAACTCGCTCACCGCGCGGGCGAGGCCGGCGCCGTCAGGCTCGTGGAGCCAAAGGCGAGATAAAAGCTCAAACTTCAAGTTTCAAACTCCAAAGGCTGCCCTCTGCCATCCACTATCCGCCCTCTGCCATCCGCTACCTGCTATCGGCCAGCCGATAGGCGCTCACATCCGGCCTGAAGGGCCTCAGCATCCAGTTCGGCCGGCGCCATTCGCCGGTCGGGGGGCGGGTCATCGAGAGCCATCGTCTGTAGACTTCGTGCGACTTCTTCGTGTCCACGTACACGTCGCCGTACTTGTCGCCGGGCTGGGCGCGAGTCACCCTCACGATTTGATGCCAGCAGTGCATCCCGCTGATCGGGTCGGGCTGGACAGGGAAGGTGAGGTTCTGATGCACGCCTGCATCCGTCCACCAGATGCGCTCGGTGTCGGGGTCGCTGGATTTGTAAGGTTGTACGCCGCGCAGCTGCCGCAGGCGCCACTCGCCATGGTCTTCCCGCAGATCCACGAGGGCGGAGGCAATCCGGTTCGTGCCTTCACCTTCGGCCAATCGCCAGCGCCCCAAATGGTGTGAGCAGGCGATCACGCCGGGGCGAATCCCCTCGGTCACCCACACTTTGTCCACGAAATAACCGATCTCGGTCTCGACGCGCACGAGGTCGCCCGTCATCACCCCGAGCCGTTCCGCATCGGAAGTATGCACCCACGTCGGGTTGGAGTGCGAGATTTCGACCAGCCATTTGGCGTTGGCGCTGCGCGTGTGAATGAGCGTGGGCAGGCGGTAGGTGGAGAGCAGCACAAACTCGCCCGCCTCGCGATGGACGCGGCTGGGGTGGACGTGGCTGGGGATGTATTCGGGAGTAGCGTATTCGGGCCAGCCGAAGTCGCGCAGCGTGGTGGAGAAGAATTCGAGTCGGCGTGAGGGCGTGCGGAAGCCGAACTTAGGTCGTCCGTCAATCATCACGCCGACAGGGCGGCCCAGGTCCTTAGTCACAGGCGCGGGCGTGGGCACGATGTTCTTCGGCGGCGTCATCGGCGCTTTAGTGTAGAGGATGCCGGTGACCTCCTCCATTTGCGCGCCCGCCATTTCTTCGGACGAGAGCATCCGGTCGTATTCGGCCAGCGCGCCTTGGCGAATCTCAAACGCGCCATATCGCCGCATATATTGCAGCGGCGTCAGCCCCTCTTTGGCCGCCGCCTCAGGCAAGCCGGGGACCGAGTTCTCGAACATCCAGCCGTAATACTCGTCCACGGTGATGCGCTCGCCGGGGTGATAGGGGGACTCGAAATATTGGCGAATGCCGAGCGACCCATCGGGGTCAATTTCCCAGCTCAGGTCAATCCAGAACTCGGTTTCCTCCCACACCTGCCCGGGGTTGGCCTCGTAGGTGCGGCTGACCTTCCTGCCCGTGCGCTCCAGCGCGGCGCGCAGCACCGGCTGCCGGAAGGCAATCCACTGCCCGGCGTGGGTCTCCTGGCTCATCAGGTCGTGCCGCTCTGAGCCGTGGCCCATGGGCAGCACGTAGTCAGCCCACCACGCGGTTTCGCTCCACGTGGGCGTGAGGGCGACGTGCAGGCCGATTTTCGCTTCATCCTGCAGCGCTTCGAGCCACGTGAACCCGTCCGGGTTCGTCCACATGGGGTTGTAGACGCGGGTGAAATACACCTCCAGCCGGCCGCGCCCTTCTTTGAGAAAATGCGGAAGCAGGAAGCTCATTTCGAAGTACGCGAGCGGGTATTCGCGCGGCCAGGTGAGTTCATTCCAGCGCTTGACGTGGGGGGCCATCTTGTGGGGACGCGGAACCCATTTATCCCAGCCATTCGCGGAGGTGCCGCCCTCGACGCCGACGCTGCCGGTCAGGACGTTGAGGAAGAACAGGCAGCGCGCCACCTGCCACCCGCCGAGGTTACCCGACCCCGCGCTGCGCCAGTTGTGGGTCGCAAGTTTGCCGCCGCAGTTAGCCACCGCCTCTGCAATGTCTTTCAGCACACGCGCCTCGACGCCTGACTCTTGCGCCGCAAACTCAAACGTGTACCTGGCATACTGTTGTTTCAGCGCCTCTTCAAACTGTTCAAACGTAATTTGGGGTTTGGGATTTGGATCTTGGGACTTTAAATATTCTTCCCAATTCACCCACCGCTTCACGAACTCCCGGTTGTACCTGCCGGTCGCGATGAGGTCATTGGCGATGGCGAGCAGAATCGCCGCTTCCGAGCCGGGCCAGGGGGCGATCCACGTGTCGGCCATCGAGGCCGTGTTGGAGAGGCGCGTGTCGAAGACGATCAACTTCGCGCCCGCCATTTTGCCCTCCATGATGCGCTGGGCGTGCGGGTTGAAGTAATGGCCGGTCTCCAGGTGACTGCTGATAAGCAGGATGACGTTGGCGTTGGCGTGGTCGGGGCTGGGGCGGTCGAAGCCCATCCAGAAGGCGTACCCTGCACGCGCACCGGAGGAACAGATGTTGGTGTGCGAGTTGTGGCCGTCCACACCCCACGCGGGCAAAATCCACTCCATCACGCCGTCGTGCCCGGGCCGCCCCACGTGATACATCACCTCATTGTGCCGCCCCTCCACGAATGCCTTACGGATTCTGCCCCCGATGTCTTTCAGCGCCTCGTCCCACGTCACGCGCACCCATTTGCCCTCGCCCCGTTTGCCCGCGCGTTTGAGCGGATACAGGATCCGGTCAGGATCGTTGACCTGGTTGATGGTGGCCGGGCCTTTGGCGCAGTTCCGCCCGCGCGAGCCAGGGTGCTGCGGATTCCCTTCAAACTTGCGGACTTGCATGGTCTCCTTATCCACCCAGCCCAGCAGCCCACAGGCCGACTCGCAGTTGAAGCACACCGTCGGCACGAGCATGTAATGCCGGGGGACCTTCTTCGGCCACTGCCGGTTGTCCCATTCGACCCAGTCGTCCCACCGGTCAGGCGGCGGGTATTGCTGGAGACGGTCGCCAGAGTCGGTGTGTTGCGGAGGGAGGCGGAGGGGGATGAGAGTGGTGGTCATAGTCACCTGTCTTCAGTTTGCAGTGATCCGTCAGCTGTTCGGCACTTCCTGCGGGGCCATCACAAACGCCCATTCGTACGCGAACAGGCCGACGAGCGACAGCGCGCCCGCAGCGGCCAGCGCGGCAGGCATTGTGCTGGCGAACCCGGCAATCAACAGAGGCAGCGCCAGGCCGGCGACAAGGCTGAACCAATACCAGCGCGCGTAGCGGCCCTGCGTGATCATGTGCGCCGCCACGGCGGCGACCTGACTCGCGTGCGGCGTGCCAAACTCGCCGCCGACGGTGATGAGCAGGTTGATGAGCGTGCTGATCACAAAAGCCCACGCCAGCACACGCGTTGAGTCGGCTTCCATGTCGAAGAACGGCCCGGCAATCAGCAGCGCCGCCGCCCCGGCCATCACGGTTTGCACAAACAAATGCCACGGGAGCAGCGTGCTCTGCCACAAGTCGCGCCCTTCGGCCTGCGCAAACAGGAAGGCAGTGTAGACCGCCGAAAGCACGGCCAGGACCACGCCGGGCCAGACGAGCAGATTGGCGAGGTCGGCCCGGCCCAAGAGGTGCCCGAGGAAGAAGAGGCCGCCCAGGCCGGAGAAACCTACCAGGATGAATGCCCCCCGCGCGAGCCACGACTTCCACTGCGGGCGGACGAGGATCGTCCAGAACCGGTCAGGCCGGTCCAGGTCCCAGACGAGGAAGCCGGTGTTGATGCCGATGAAGAGGAGTGAAATGAAAGCCGCAACCGTCGTGAAAAGCGGCGTAGCCGGGAGCAGGCCCAGCGCAACCCCAACGGCGGCGACGATGAATGTGCCCGCTCCGATGGCTTTGGCGACCAGGTACGAGGGCACCTGCCAGTGCCACGGAATCCTGTGCGGGACGTTGTACGTCTCGCGCGGCGCAGCGGCGGAGCGCAGCATGGCGCCCGCCATGCTTCGCGCGCCCTCGCCGATGTGAATCGGCCCGCGCCAATCGCCCAGCCCGTGATCGGGCCACGTGGCCCACAACAGGCCCCGCCCCTGCGCCGCCAGCGTCGGCGTGATGGAGGCTTCTTCGGCGTTGATGTAAAACAACTTGGGCTGCGTGCCTTGCTCCGGCTTGCGGACGCGCACCTGCTGCGTGGCGACGGCCCGCGCGATTTCGGAGTGGGGGTCATCCAGATCGCCGGCGAGAATCGCGTGCTCCGGGCAGACGACGACGCAGGCTGGTTCAAGCCCCACGTCCACCCGGTGCGCGCAGTAGTGGCACTTGGCCGCCGTGTGGGTGTCCGGGTCAATATAGATGGCGTCGTATGGGCAGGCCTGCATGCACGCTTTGCACCCGATGCAGCGCGCCGGGTCGAATTCCACGATGCCGTCCGCGCGCTGATACATCGCCGTGACCGGGCAGATGTGAACGCACGGCGGGTTGGCGCAGTGGTTGCAGCGCGTCACCTGGAAGTAGCGCCGCGTGTCCGGGAAAACGCCCTTCTCGGTGTACTTGACCCACGTGCGGTTGACGCCGAGCGGCACTTCATTCTCGGACTTGCACGCAGTGGAGCAGGCATGACAGCCGATGCACTTGCGGTTGTCAATGAGGAAACCGTAGTTCATGAATGCTCCTTGTGCCATTCAAACCAAAACAAGAAATACCTGCCCGCCATCAATCTCAATGCGATATGTTTTGATGTCCACATCCGCCGGGCCGCGCAGGCGCTCGCCCGTGCAGACGTTGAATTGACTGCCGTGCAATGGGCAGGTGATGACCGCGCCCTCCAGCGCCCCCTCCGAGAGCAAGGCCCCGGCGTGCGGGCAAACATCTGCGGCGGCGTACACCTTGCCGCTGAAGTGATAGACCGCCGCCGGGCCGGTGGGTAAATCGCCGAGCCGGGCCACCACGCCCAGCCGCCCGGCCAGGTCGGCCATATCACACACGCGCATGCGACGCTTGCCGGGCGCGGCTTGCCGCTCTTTCAGTTTCTTCTGCAACTGCGCCGCCAACGCGCCACGCGAGGCCACCAAATCGCAACCGGCCGCTTCCGCCTGCTCCCAGCGCGTGCGGCTCGGGCTGGAGATAAACCCGGCCACCAGCGTCCCCGGCCATTGCCCTTTCCAGCCGCTCACAGCCTCCAGCGCCTCCGGTTTCTCCCCATCCACGACGATAGCCGCAGGCGCATCATCGAGTTGAGCCATGGCCAGCGACGGGCAGGCCTGGAACGCCGCGCCGGAGGCCAGCGCCACACGTTCCACGCCGCGCACCACCACCGGGTCATCCGTAATCACCACAATCCGGGCTTCAGCCATGATTGCCAATTGTTACGCTCAACCAATCTCTGTAATTTGAATCAGCCCCTGCAGTTCGCGTTGCATATTGAGCACGCTGATTTTGGCGGCCAGTTGACCGGCGATGTCCATGAATGATTGGGCCTGCGGCGAGTGATGGGCGACGGCGACGATGGGTTGGCCGTCGTCCCCGCCAGCGCGGATGGCCGGGTCAATCGCCACCTCGCCGAGGAAGGGGATGTTCAGTTCCTCCGCCGCGCGCCGCCCGCCGCCGTGCGAGAAGATGTCGGTGCGTTCGCCGCAGTGCGCGCAGACGAAGTAACTCATGTTCTCAATCACGCCGAGGAGCGGCACGTTGAGTTGGCTGAAGGCGGCCATGCCTTTGCGCACGTCGGCCAGGGCCACATCCTGCGGGGTGGTGACGATGACGGCCCCGGTGAGCGGGAGCAGTTGAGCAAGCGAGAGTTGCACATCGCCCGTGCCGGGCGGGAGGTCAATCAACAGATAGTCGAGGTCGCCCCACTCCACATCGCCGAGGAATTGCTGAAGCGCGGAATGCAACATCGGCCCGCGCCACACCATCGGCTGGTCGCGATTCACCAGAACGCCCATGCTCATCATCTTCAGCCCGTAGGCTGTCATGGGCAGAAGGCGCTGGCCCTGCACGCGCGGGCGGCCCTCCACGCCCATCATCATCGGCACGTTAGGGCCGTAGATGTCGGCGTCCAGCAGGCCCACTGTCGCGCCGAGGCGCTGGAGGGCGATGGCGAGGTTGACGGCGCAGGTGGTCTTGCCCACGCCGCCCTTGCCAGAGGCGACGGCGATGGTGTTGCGGAAGGGCAGATGGGTTTGCCCGTCGAAGCGCGCGTCACGCACCACGTTGGCATCAAACTTGATAGTTACGTCTTTCACGCCGGGCACGACCAGCACCGCCTCGCGGCACTCGCGCTCGATGCGGCTACGCAATGGGCAGGCAGGCGTGGTGAGCATGACGGTGAACTGCACCGCCCCGCCTCTGATTTGCAAATCGCGAATCATGTTGAGCGAGACAAGGTCGCGGTGCAGCTCGGGCTCTTGCACTTGTGCGAGGGCTTGAAGGATTTGCTCGTGGGAAGGCGTAGAATTTTTCATGATACAAAATACTCGGTCAGTAACCCGTAGCCTCCGTCAACCAATATCGTCTACCCCACAATCATGCAGACGGCCTCGGAGCAAAGAAAAGCGACCACCCGCGCTACATCTTCTGGCGTCACCAGCCGACCGGCCGGGACGCGCCGTGTCACATGCGCGAGCGCGGCCTGTTGGTCCACGGGCAAGGCCGCCAGCGCCTCGGTGCTGACGAGGCCGGGAGAAACAGCGTTGGCGATGATGCCTTTGCCGGCCAGTTCCACGGCCAGATAACGTGTCAAGGCTTCTACGACCGCTTTGGACATGCCCGCCGCTCCGTAGTTGGGAACGGCGCGCGTGCTGCCCAAACTGGTGATCGTGACAATTCGCCCCCACCCTGCTCTTTCCATATGTGGCACAGCGCGTTTTACGCACCGCAGGATAGAGCGAGCGTTCACATCCATTGTCCAGTCCCAATGCTTGTCAGCAATCTTCAGCGTGGGCGCATGCACCCCGCTGGCCGCGTTGCCCACAAAAATATCACAGCAGCCAACGGCGGCTTCTAGTTCGTCGAATAGCGCCTCAATTTTGTCGGACTCGGCTAAGTTGGCTTTCACCGCGATGGCCTGGCGGCCCAGGGCTTCAATCGCGGCGACCGTTTCTTCCGCCGCCCGTTGTTTGCGCGCATAGTGCACCACCACATCGGCGCCCGCTCCAGCCAATTCCAGGCAATCGCTCGCCCAATTCCGCGCGATGAGCCGGTGACGAGAGCCACTTTGCCATTCAGCGAACCGCCAGATATGTCTGCCACTCTTTAAACAGTGCGCCGCGCAGGCCGGCCTCGACCTGACCCCAGGCTTGCGCTGGGTCGGATTCCAGGCAAGCCGCCTCAATCACGCCATCCCGCACACGAAACGCGGCACGAACGTGGCCGTCCCCCATATCCGCCTCGGCAAAGCGGACAAAAACGCCGTGCGAAATTTTAAGCGCAGTCATCGGGCGGGCGCTGTTGGCATGCAGATGGAGCCATTTGTACGACGTGAGCCGCCTAGCCGCCTCGTTGGACAGGCGGATTTCGTCGTCCGTGAGTTTGCCCGGCTCGACCGGGCGGTTGAGGGCGCGGGCAAATTCTTCGACCAGCGCCCATTGAACCTCGTCGGGCGAAATGGGGCGCGGCAGCTCAGCCCACAGGGTGGTGACGCGCTCGCGCAGCGCGTCGGAGGCCAGACGGCGGAAGGCTTCCGAGGGAACGCGCCAGGCCTGCGTCATGGCATGGTAGTCGAAGTCAAACAACACATTGCCCACCACCACGGCCGCCTCGCCGATGCGCCCGCCGCCGATCCCGGCGACGCGTTTGCCGTTCAGTTCGATTTCGTTTTCACCGCGCAGCTCGGCGTTCAGCCCCAGCGCGCGCAAAGTCTCCACCGGCGCGGCTAGTAAGCGGGCATAGATTTTGTCCACCAGCGCGGGCACGCGGCTGTGATGGAAGATGCACTGATAAAACAATTGGTTCACGTCCAGGTATGTCGCGCCGCCGCCCACTCTCCGCCGGACGATGGGCAGCCCCATTCGCGCGCACGCTTTACGGTCCAGGGTCGCGGCCAGTTCCTGGTGATAACCGATGCACACGTACGGCTGCAGGGGCTGGGCCAGCACGATCGTGTCGGGCGAGTCCGCCGTCATCATCTCCGCTAAGGCGTGATAGACCGACTGGGTGCGAAGCCAGTGGGTCGGGCCGAGGAGGAGGAAACGGATCGGGGGCAGCATGCTGCGCTGACAAGATGACGCGGTGGAAGGGTGTCTGTCGCCGTGTCACCCCTTCACGGACCGCCTCGTCATTGCCGTACTTCTTCCAACCGTATCTGCTGGCGGATCACCAAGAGGTCGTCAGCGCTGGGCGGGAAGGGATAGTCGCGAAATTCTTCACCGGGGCGGTAGGAGCCGTATGGGCGGTTGCAGGCCATTACGCCAGTGCGGTCAGGGCAGCCGTTGGTCATGAATGGCATTCCGGTGTTCACGGCGGCCTCAACGATCAACTCAGGCGCGGTGACGCGGGTGAGGTTGCCTTTGGCGTCAAACTCGATGGCTTCCCGCGGGAGATTCCGCTCCTCAATCAGGTATTTGATCAGCTGGATCCGCCGCCAACGGTGAAGCGGGGCGCGCGGGACGGCCTGCATGGCCGTGCCGGGTTCGGGGTTGAACGCGAACAGGTAGCCCGCGATCTGGTCGTCTTTGAGTTGGTAGAACAAATCCACAAGGTCGTAGTCAGTTTCGCCGAGGCCCACGATGATGTGACAGTTGACTTTCAGAGGGCCGTAAATGCGCCGCGCCGCGCGGACGATGTGCCAATGATAATCCCAATCATGTGGACCGCGCGCTCCCTTGCCCCGCGTCCCGTCGAACACTTCTTTCGAGGCCGCATCCAGTCCAACGCCGATAATGTCCGCCCCGGCTTCTTTGATGCGCTGCAGCCGCTCTTCGTTCAGTGTGGTCGCCGAAACCAGCGCCGAGATCGGCACGTCGCTGACGCGGCGCACCCGCTGCGTCATGTCAATCAAGTCGTCATAGGCGCGATGGTCTTGCACCTGCGCGATGCACACCCGGCCAGTGCGATCCTGGCGCTCGGCGATCTTTTCGGCGACGAGGTCGGTGGGATAAAGCGGCCACGCCACGCGAATGAAGGTGTTGTCTTCAGGCGCGCCGGGGCGCTCGCGCGCCAGGCCGCAATAGGTGCAGTTGGCGTAACATCCTTCGGGATAATTTTGCAGAAGGTTGATGCACCCGCAGTGCGCGTCGCGGAAGAGGCGCCCAGGTTTGAGGCCCAGTTCAATCGCAGCGGCCATCGAAATGCGAACGTAGTCGGGGCTGATTTGCAGTTGCTCGGCTTGTTCTTTGGACGAAAGAGTGACCTTAGCCATATCTCCTCTGGCAGACTGCCGTGACGGATGGCGGTTAGTGATCGGCTACCACTGCACGCCGCAGCACGCATCCACAAACTTCGGCGTGAGGCCGCGCTCACGGGCGTAGGCGACGATGCCCTCGGCCGGATAGGCAATGCCGTTCAAACCCGCGTCAATTGCGGCGCGGTCAATGTCGGCCTTGATACGCCCCAGCGGGCGCGCACACCCCAGCATGACGGGCGTGCCAGGCAACCGGGCGCGGGCGAGACGAAAGAACGCGGCCACTTCCGGCACCGAGGGGGGAGCGACGCTCACCATCGGCGTGCCGGTGAGGGGCATGAGAATCACGAGCACAAGGAACTTGCGCGCGTGCCGGGCGATCATGTCGAGCGCCGCCCATTCGCCGCGCATCTGGCCGAAATGCAGTCCGAGGATGATGTGCGGCACCGCCGGGACGCGGTAACGCTCCAGTCGTTCCAGCGCCGCCTCATAATCGGCCGGCGTGGCCTGGAGGTGATAGACCTCGCCAATAGTCGCCTCGTCGCCGATGATGTCCACCATCGCGCCGTCCACGCCGACTTCGGCCAGGCCCGCCGCCGTTTCTTCGTCAGGCAGGCCAGGATGGACGCGGATCGTGAAGTCCAGTTCGCGGCGGGCGCGCATCAAATCGGGGATGTGGCGAAGGAGCGGGACGCGCCCGTGCTTGTCGCACCCGCCAGAGACGAGCACCCCGCGCGCCCCGCGCGCCGCCAGTTGACAGCACAAATCAAACAGCGAGCCGTCGAAGTGCGGCAGGGCGGTCATACCTTCGAGCACGTGCGTTTTGCAGTGTTCGCACGCCAGCGCGCATTCGGTCCCAGTCACACTGATGGACGCAAAGTGCGTGATGGCTTGCTCGCGATACTCAGACGTTTTAAAGCGCCTCAAGCCGGGCGCGTGGAAAACAATTTCGTCGGCTGTCGAAACGAAGCCGGCTTCAGACATGCGTTGCCTCCGTCTGCGGTTGGGATAAGTCTTCAATCGGCCCGGTCGGATTCACAAAACATCCATACGGGTCAGCGCGGGCGGCGGACTCGACGGCCTGCGCGCGGCGGATGGCTTGCTGAATGATTTGCGTGAGCGAATCGAGCGGGAGGGCGGCGAGGTCGGAGGCGCGGGCCGCGTAAGCGTGGGCGAGGGTTTCGGCTACCGTCTTCGGTGCGGCGCTATGCCAGCGCAGGCTGGCCTCCAACTCCGCAACCGCGCCCTCGGCGGCAAAGAAGTCGCCGCCGATGAACACAGCTTTGAGGGTGTTGCCCGCCAGGGTCACGCGCACGTCGAGCAGGCCGCCAGGCGTTTTGAGTTTGGCCGAGCCGAGCGCATCGGGCACCGCAGTGGTCTGATGCACCCAGGGGTCGGTGAGATACTTGTCGCGCTCGAGGGCCGCAATCGCGCGGCGCTCGTCGGGAGTGAAATCGCCGGGCGTGAGCGAAACCCCAAACGCCTGGGCGTAGCCCTCGGCCACGCGCGCGCGCACCTCACTCACCTCAATCGCACGCCCGATCTCGCGCCGCACGGTGGTCACGCGGTCGGCGACGGTGGCGATTTCTTTGTCCGAAATTTTCTCAAACGGGGTCTTGAGCACGCGCAACATGAACGGGATGTCGAGGCCGACGAGGAGCGAGGCGTGGAACAGCAGGCCATTGCCCGGCGCACGGTAGATGCCCAGCCCCACCAGTTTGCGCCCGTCCACTTCAATATCGTTCTTGCGGCGGAATGAGGCCGCCACGCCCAACGACCGCAAGCCATTGACCACACCCGCCGAGAATTGCGCCATGAGTTCGCGCGCCCGGCTGTACGAATCATCGGCGCGGCCCGGAACGAGGAGAGCCACCCCAAGTTGGTCGGCGCCCATGATAATGGCGCCGCCCCCCGTGGGCCGCCGATTCAGGGCGACTCCATGCGCCTGGCAGTATTCGCGGTGAACCTCGTTATCCAGATTTTGAAACCGGCCGACGAGCGCGCAGTGCGAGCGATAGGTATAGAGCCGCAGAGTTGGCTCGCTCTCGCCGACGCCCACACGCCCGGCCAGGCAATCGTCGGCGGCGAGGCCGAAGGAGGCGGAGACGTTATCGTCGGTGATGAGGCGCCAGTGTGTCATAGCAAGTGGCAGGCAGCGGATGACAGATAGCAAACATCAGACGATCGGCCATCAGCCCTGGGCTACCTGTGATCAGTCAATCCAGCCTTGAGAGCGATAACGCTCGATTTCAGATTCGACCCATGTGCTCAGTGAAGGGCCGTGGACGAGATCGGCGGATTCCGCGGCCCAGGCAGACGGGGCGATTTGCGCGAGCCAGCCGGCTCCGTAGGGGTCGCGGTTGACAATGCTTGGGTCGCGCAGCACGGCCTCATTGCGGGCGGCGAGCACACCGCTCACCGGGGCGATGAGGTCACCCACCATCTTCGCCGCTTCCAGGCTGCCGATGGCTTCGCCGCGCCGCGCCGGGAAGCCGACGGCTTGCAGGGAGATGTAGGCCATGTCGCCTAGGGATTCGAGGCCGAGGGCGTCGAGACCGAGGGTCACCCGGTCGCCATCCTGGCGCACCCAAACGTGCGTCGTGCGATCATAGTAAAGCTCGGGAGGAAAATCGTAGTGGCCGTTGGAGGACATTGAGGCTCCGAAAAGAAACTGGGAGTGAGGGCAACTCAAGGAACTCAGGGCACTGCAGGCCCCTGAGTTCCCGCAGTTCCCTCAGTTCCCGGCGTCGTCAACGCATCGAAAACATTTCACGCCTAATTCGAGAATTTTCTTTTGATAGGCTTCCACCGCCGCCGGGCCGGTGAGCAAGTGGGCGCGTTCCGATTCAGGCCCGGTGGGGCGTACCCTCACCAGCCAGCCTGCGCCGTAGGGGTCTTTGTTGGCGAGCAGGATGTCGCGTTGAAAACCGGCTTCGTTGGTCTCCACGATTTCGCCGCTAAAGGGCATGGGGAACGGCCCGACCCACTTCGCTGACTCTATGGTCGCCGCGCTCCTGCCCTGCTGGATGACCTTGCCCGGCTTCTTGAAGGCGATATTGACCAGCTTTCCGCCGCGCGTCTGGGCCACGTCGGTCATGCCCAATACCGCCAAGTCGCCCTCAAACCGAATCCACACATCACGGCCGAGGTCGAAGTAGCAGTCCTCCGGAATGTCACAACCGAAATAGACCGCCATACGCCGTCACGCCTGGCCGGATGCCCCCGGCTGCAGCCCGCCGGCGCGCGCGCTGCAATCAATCCCCTGCACTGTCAGGAAGGCCGTGTATTTCTGGACGGCTGCGTCGCCCGTCACCAGGTCGGCTTTATCGGCCTCCCAGTTGTCAGGCTTGATTTTGATATACCAGCCTACGCCGTAGGGATCGGAGTTCAGGATGGATGGCTTGGCCTTCACCTCGGCATTCGCGGCGACGATGGCGCCGGAAATGGGAGCCGTCACCGGGCCAACCCATTTACCGCTCTCCACTGTTCCGGCGCTCTTGCCCTTCTTGATCGCCTTTCCAGCTTCTTTGGGCGTGGCGGTGACGATGTTTCCGGCCAGGTGCTGGGCCGCGTCGGTGATGCCGATGGTCACCATGCCGTCCGGCTCCGGGCGCGCCCAGACATGCTTTTCCGGCCAATAGTACAGGTTTTCGGGAACGTTGCAGTTGTTGCAAAGCGCCATGGGAATGCCTCCTATGGATCATGCTCTTCAGAACTCTGGATGCCCGCCGCTTCGGGATGTTTCTCTTCCAGATGATAGAGCAACTGATCAAACGCCACCAGTGCAATCTCGGCTTTGTGTTCCTCGAGAAAACGCGGGTCTTTGTGACGCGGCTTGACAGCGTGCTGATACTTCAACCCGCACACCGGGCAGCCGACGATGTACCGCATTTTGCCCGTCGCCCCGTCGTGCTCCGTCATCACCTGGTCGAGATGCGCTTCGCTGAGATGGCGGTGGAGTTTCATGCGGGAGGCGGAAAAATCACAGTGAGGGCATTTCATGATTGCTGAATGCTGAATGCTGATTTCTGAGCGGTCATTCCCCATCAACAATCAGAAATCTGCAAATTCAGCGCGTCACCGGCCGCAACGCCTCCGCCAGCGTCTTCGCCGTCGCCTCGCCGATACTGCCAACGAGGCCCACCAGCGCCACGCCGCCAGAGGTGGATTGTACGTGGTCGGTGTCAATATTCCGTCCGGCGAGGCCGACCTGCGCCAGATCATTCACTCGCTCGGTCAGCGCGAGGCGGCCCATTTTTGTCGCCTGTTCCAGTTCGGCCATGGGCGCGCTCTCGCGCGTTGAGAGAAATTCCAGAATGGAAAAGTTCGTCGGGTCGGCGGCCGTGCGGAGGGCGCGCAGCGTGATATCCAGCGCCGCCTCCCGCAGCGCCGCCTCGCCCTGCCCGGCCAGCCATTCACCCGTGCCTGACTCCAGCCGGTCGAGGCGGTCAAGCATCCGGGCCAGGTCGCGCAGGCGCATCGCCAGCGCGAAGGAGAGATCCGTGAGTCCCTGGGCCATCGGTGAAATCCCAGCTCCCTTTTTCCAAATCCCGAAACAGCTATGCCAGGTTGGCCGTTGGGATTTGGGATTTGGGATTTAGCAATTCCTCTCCCATCGCTTCGGCCACCAACTGGATCACGTCCCGCACTTCGATTTTGCCTTCGCTGCCGGTCGTCTTCACCGCGTCGGTGTACATGACCACGTCTTTCGGGCAGGCGACGACGAAGAGCCATCGCTGCGCCCCGCCGTTGGCGCCGTCGGCGGCGGCGCCCAACGCCGTGAGGGCTTCGCGAATACGGTTTTCGGCAGGGCGCTCGCCAGGCGGGGTCGTCCCCATCCAGATCTGGCCGCCCCCTGCCCCACAGCAATAGGAGTTCTCACGGTTGCGCGGCATCTCGACCAGTTCACACCCCGTCGCCTGAATCAGCTCGCGCGGCGGGTTAAACCCCTTGTTGTAGCGGCCCAGGTAACACGGGTCGTGGAAGGTCGCGCGATAGTCGAGTTTCTTCGTGAGTTTGAGTTTGCCTTCTTGGATCAACTGCGCGAGCAGGCGCGTGTAGTGGATCGTCTCCCACTTGCCGCCGTAGTCCGGGTATTCGTTCTTGAGCGCATTGAGCGTATGGGGATCGGTCGTGATGACGCGCTGGAAGTTGCACTTGCGCATCGCCGCGATGTTCTGCTCGGCCAACTGCTCGAACAGCCCTTCCTCGCCCACGCGGCGGACGTCGTTCCCTGAGTTCTTCTCCGCCTCGTAGAGGATGCCGAAATCCACCCCGGCCTGGCGCAAGAGGCGCGCGACCGTGCGCGTGATTTCCTGCACGCGCGCATCGAACGCGGCATAGTCGCCGACGAACCACAGATATTCCGCCGGCTCCTTGCGGATATCTTTGATTTTGAAATTGAGGCCGGTCTGCGACCACTTGGCGCGGTGGCGGGCGGCCTGCCCAAAGGAATTGCCGGTCTTGCCGATTTTCTCCAGCGTGGACTGGAGGCCGCCGTCCAGTTCCGCGCCGTCGTTCACCAACCGGCGGCGGATGTCCACGATGTCGGCCATCGGCTCGTTCCCCACCGGGCACACGCGCACGCAGGCGTAGCAGGTGGTGCACGACCACACCGCCTCGGGACGGATGGCAAATTCGGCGAGCGGCGGCGAGGCTGCCCCGCTCGCAAAGGCGGTGAAACTCGAGTTCAGCCAGTAGCGCTTATTGATTTCGAGCGCCGAGGGGCTGAGCGGCCGGCCGGCGTTGTGCGCGGGACAAACGTCCTGACAACGGTTGCACATGATGCACGCATATGCGTCGAGCAGGCGCGGCCAGGCAAGGTCGGCTAACGTTCCCGCGCCGGGGAGCGTCTCGGCCGGGGAACCGGCGGACACGGCGGGGTCGAGATGGCCGCGCTCGCTCTGCTTTGCCAGGATCAGATTGAGGGGGGCCAGCATGATGTGGACATGCTTGCTGATGATGAAGTAAGGGAGGAAGAGGACGATGAGGCCAACGGCCAGCCACCACGTCGTGTGAATTGCAGGTGAAAACGCCGCCTCGGGCAAGCTGCGCAGGGCGAGGGAAACGGCGCTGGCGAAGGGCTGCATCGGGTTGAAGATTCGCATCTCCCCCAGGCGGAACGCCTGCCCCATGAAGCGTGAGCCGACGTGGGCCAGGATGAAGCCGCCCACGATGAGCGAATCTCTTTTGACGCCGCCCAGCGCTACCGGCCGATACAAAAGCACGTTCTCGTTAAAGTCCAAACGCCTGTCTTTGGCGATGAAACGGCGCACGAGAAAGACGACGACGCCGACCAGCACGCCGACGCTCAGGAGGTCGGCCAGGAGATTGAGCGGGCCGAAGATGAGGTCCATTCTCTCGGCGGTGGAATAGCCGGGGAGGAAGCCCTCCAGCACGTCGTTGACGTTGACGAGGAGATAGTACGAGAAGCCGAAGAAGATGAGCGAATGAAAGAAGGTGAGGAGGGGGCGGGACCTGCGAAGGGTCGTCTGCAAACCCACCTCGACGAGCGTGCGGATAGCGATGGGGACGAGGTTGTGGAGTTTGGGGGCGGGCCTCCCGCGCCGGACGATACGGTAGATGTGATAGAAGCCCCAAACCGTGAGGCCGCCGAAGGCGGCGAGCACGAGGAGGAAGATGGTTTTTTCTGTGAGGGTGAGCATGGCAGATGGCCGATAGCAAATGGCGGATGGCTAAAGGCTATCAGCCTCCGCCATCCGCCCTTAGCCGCTTTTCACTTTCTCCGTCAACGCCGGAAGCAAATCCAGCATGTCGCACGTCGCGCCGTAGTGCGCCATGTCGAAGATCGGCGCTTTGGGGTCGGTGTTCACGGCGATAATCGTCTCGGCGCCGCGCATCCCTTCGAGGTGTTCCGGCGCGCCGGAAATGCCAAAGGCCAGATACACCTTGGGTTTCACCGTGAGGCCGCTCTTGCCCACCTGGCGGGTCTTGGGCAGCCACCCCGCGTCGGTGATCGGGCGCGACGCCGACACCGCGCATCCCAGCGCCTCCGCCAGTTCTTGCGCAAGCTCGATGTTCTCCGGCCCGCCGATGCCGCGCCCAATCGAAACGAGAATCGGCTGCTGAGTGATATCCACATCACCGCCCTGAGGCTCGATCAGTTTCACGAACTTCACCTTCAAATCCCCAAGCGCAACCGGAGGAGCGATTTGCTCGACGGACGCAGCCCCCCGGCCCGCTTCACCCGGGAAGGCGCCTGCCAGGCACGAGACAAGGCACGCCTCGCCATCCGGCACGGCTTCGGCCTGAATCTTGCCTCCGTAGATCTGCGAAGTCGCGACGAGCGCGCCGCCCTCGGCCGCCAGGCCATTGACATAGGCGATGAAGGGCAGCCCCGTAGTCACCGAAAGCCCCGACCCGAGGTCCATGCCCATCGAGGTGTTGCCGAGCATGACGAGGCGGGGGGAACGCTCCTTGATCAGCGCAGTCAACACGCGGCCATAGGCCTCCGGGTTGAAAGACGCCAGCGCCGGATCGTCTACATACAAGACAGAATCCGCGCCAATCGTCTCGGCCAGCGATTTAGCGCCGCTGCCCAGCAACACGGCGACGGCCTTTCCTCCGAAGGTGGAGGCGAGTTGTTTGGCCTTGCCGGTCAGTTCAAACGTGATGTCGGCGAGTTTGCCGTTGAGGTGTTCTGCAAGGATGAGAACTTCGTTGGTCATAAGCATTATTTTCATGCTACGTGGTGCCTGATCCATGAGATTCACAGATCATGCATCACGCTTCAGCAATCCCTTCTCCGCAATCAGCGCCGCAATCTTCTCTGCCACTTCCTCGGGGCTGCCTTCCCACATCTCGGCGTGACTGGCGGATTCGGGCTTGAACATGCGGCGGACGGTGGAGCCTGAGCCGGCGGCCTCGCCGCCCGCAATCTCATCGATCTTGGCCGTCTTCGCCATCTGCCGGATCTTGCTCACCGGGGCGTAGCGCGGCGGCTGATGTGCGGCCTGCACGCCGATCACCACGGGGAGCGCGACTTCAAACTCGGCCATCAGGCCGCCCGCATACTCCTTGCGGACGAAGGCCTGGCCGCCTTTGACCTCGACCCCCGTAACCACGCCCACGTACGGGAGGTCCAGGTGAGCGGCGATCATCGGCCCGATCTGTCCATCCCGATCGTCGGCGGCCTGGACGCCTGTCATCACGACATCGGGCGACAGGCCCTTGATGGCGTCGGCGAGGAGCCTGGCTTGTGTGTGCGAGTCCGCGCCGCGCGGATAATCGCCGGTGATCTTCGCGGCTTTGTCTGCGCCTTTGGCCAGGGCGGTGTGCAGCGCGCCATCCAACTCGCCCGTCGTGTCCACGCCGATCACGGTGACCGCGCCGCCGGCGGCTTCTTTAGCCAGCACCGCCTCTTCCAGCGCGTGCTCATCCCATTCGTTGAGCACGTATTGCAGCGCGTCGTGATCGAGGTCCGTGCCGGCACTGTTAATATCGAGTTCGTCGGTTAGATTAGGGACTTGCTTGATGAGGACGACGATGTTCATAGTGGCCGGTGAACAGTGATCAGCAACCAGTGTTTACTGATCACGGATGACTGGTTATCCTCTCATGGATTCGTCCAACAACTCCAGAATATCCCGCACGATCAACTTATCATTCCCCGTGCTTTTCGCCGCGTCTTCGAAGCGGGAGACCTCGAAGGGACAGCAGACGGCCAGGACATCCGCGCCATACTCGACGGCCTCGCGTACGCGGCGCTCCGACAGACGCATCTGGGTGTGTTCTTTGGTGAACGAGTCGAGCCACATGCCGCCGCCCCCGCCGCCGCAGCAATAGCCGTTCTCGCGGCAACGGCCCATTTCCACCAATTCGATCCCAGAGATAGCGCGGAGCAGTTCGCGCGGCGCGTCGTATTCGCCGTTGTGCCGCCCGAGGTAGCACGGGTCGTGGAAGGTCACCTTCAGGTCAATGGGTTTCTTGAGCATCGGCTTGAGTTTATCCAAATGCTCGACAAGGAAGCGGGTGTAGTGGGCGATGGGTCGCTGGAAACCGAGTTTGGGATATTCGTTCTTGAAGGCGTTGAACTCGTGCGGGCCAGTGACCACCATCCGATTCCATTCGTACTTGTTGAAGGCGGCGATGTTCTGTTCGGCCAACATCTCGAACAGGCCCTTTTCGCCTGCCAGCCGCTGCGAATCGCCGTCGTCTTTCTCCTCCACGCCCAGGATGCCGAAGTCAACCCCGAGGGCGTTGAAAATGCGCGCGGCGGCGCAGGCGGCGTCAATCCCGCGCGGGTGATAGGAGGGATAAGAGCCAACGTACCACAGGATGTCCACCGGGCGTTTGAGGTCTTTCAGGATCGGCGCCGGCGTGCCCGCCTTCTTCACCCAATCGGCGCGTTTGCGCTGTGGCTGGCCGAGCGGGTTGCCATGCTTGGCCGTGTCCTCAAAGGCCTTTTGCAATTCGGGCGGCACGTTGCCCACGAGCACGGCTTGTTCGCGCACGGCGGGCATGATCTGGATCATGTTCACTTCTTTGGGGCACACGCGCAGGCAGTTCATGCAGGTGGTGCACAGCCACAGGTCGGGCGAGGTGAACAGGTCAATGCCCGTCTGCGTCTTGCGGTGAATCTTGCGCGGCGAGTAATCGCCGACGATGTCCACCGGGCAGACGGTAGTGCACTTGCCGCAGCCGTAGCACCAGTTGAGCGACTCACCGCCGGGGAGCGCCGTGACCCGCTCCAACTGTTCCACATCGTAATCCCAGATCACCCGCTGCTCGAACATCCGGTTCCAGTGGCCGGAGATGTCCATGCCCTCGACGACGAAATGTTCTTTCTGGGTGATTTTTTCGGGTTGAATCTTGTCGAGACCGACAGCCATGCTGCCTCCGCGTTAGAGAAATAGAGAATTGGAGATTGGCAATTCTCTATTTCTCAAATCTCTAATTTCCAAACGCCCAGTAGCCGCCTCGCCAATTCCGGCAGTTGCGGCACGACTTTATTGAATTCCTGAGTCATTCGTAGCCGCAGGGTGGTATACATGTAGACGGCGTACACGCACGAGAGAAACACGTCAATGCCGAAGGGACTGCTATGCAGGCCGAACCTGGCAAAGTCAGCCGCCTCGCCGGTGGCCCGCACGAAGGCGACGGCCACACCTACCTTCATATATGTTTCGCCCGCATCCCGCCCGTGCAAATCGTACTGGTCCTCGATGACAAGCGGCAACGCGCCGGTGCTCACACGCGGGTCCCACATCCATCGTGTCCACAACCAGTGCTTATCCGGGTTGGTGAAGTGCAGAAGTTCGGAGGCGAGGTCGCACAGGACGTTCTCAGGTAGGTGGCCTTCTTCACCGGGCAAGGCTTTGCCCCCTAGTCGCACATCGCCCCAGTAGCCGCAGAGCGAGTCCACAAAAACCTGAAAACGTTCTTGAACAGAGGCTTCGCCGCATAACAACCGGCGCATCGCCTGGCGCAACCCCTCCACGCCCATCACATCCAGAATAGCGTTGGCTTTGCGGCGTGTGGCGAAGATGGAGCGTAAAATGCCGCGCAGTTGTTCGCGTTCGAGTGTGGGCAGAGTCTCCGGGCTGAGGAGCGCCTTAAGCCGCGCGCTCTTGTGCTCAAGTTCGGCGACAATGTCGCCCAGTTCGGCCCGCTCAACCTTTTCGAGGGCCTGGGCCATGAACTCGCGGGCGGTTTCGGTGTCTACAACTTGCCCTTCAGGCATGAGAGACCTATGCCGCCACGCGCGACTGCTTGGCTACCAGCGCCGCCGCTTTCATCGCCGCCGCGCCAGCCATACTCATTGTGTCGTCGAGGTCTTTCGGCCCGGCGGCCGCGCCCGCCACGAAGATGCCGGGGACGGAGGTGGCCGTTGGGTCGAGCGCGTCGTGCGGCACGTCAATGAAGTTGTATTTGTTCTGCTTGAGGCCAAGGATTTTCGCCGCGTCTTTCGTGCCTTTGCTCGGCTCCATGCCGACGGCCAACACGACCACGTCCATCGGCACTTCCATCGGGCGGCCCATCGTGGTGTCCTCGCCGCGCACCAGCAGACGGTCGCCCTTGCGGATGATCTCGGTGATGATACCCTTGACGTACTGGACGTGATACTGCTCCTGCGCTGGCCAGTAGATTTCGTTTTCCCAGTAGCCGTACATCCGCATGTCAATGTAGAAGATGAACACTTTCGCGCCGGGCACTTGTTGCCGTATTTCAATGGCCTGCTTGGAGGAGATGCCGCAACACACCTTCGAGCAATACTCGTTGCCGATTTGTCGGTCACGCGAACCAACGCATTGGATGAAACACACGCGCTGGGGCGGCGTGCCTTTGGAGGGGGTGACGAAATTGTGCTCTTTCAACATTTTCTCCGCATCGGCCAGCGTAATGACGTCGTCGTATTCGTAATAGCCGTACATCTGCGTCTCGCGGCCTGGGTCGAAGTGCTGAAAGCCGGTTGCCACGATGATGGCCCCGACGTTGACTGCCTCGCCCGCGCCATTCCCGGCATTGGCGATTTTCACTTTGAAGTCGCCCGCCGTGCCGGAGCATTCCACTAATTCGGAACCCAGGCGGATGTCTACGGTGGGGTTGGCGCGCGCGGCGGCGATGAGTTCGTTCATCGCCTCTTCGGCCGAGCGAAAGCCGTGCGTGAGCGCCGCGTAATGTTCGTAGATGGGCGTGCCGCCGAGGGCCTCACGTTTCTCCACGAGAATCGCCTTCTCGCCGAGGTCGCCAATCAACCGCGCCGCTTCCAGCCCCGCCGGCCCGCCGCCGATGATGAGAACGGTGTCTGATGTCATTTGCCCTCCAGCAGCCAGTCGCCAGCAGCCAGCCTGACGACCGATGACTGACTACGGATAACTGATGTCATGCGTCCACGTCTTCCCACGTGAGATACTCTTTTTCGCCATTCTTGAGTCGCTTCAAGTCGTCCTGGAATTCCGCCCAGGCCCGCTCGTGGTCAATGCCCATCTTTTCGAGGAGCGGGCGATAATCGGTGGAGTGCCAGTGCAACTGGCAAACCCGGTAGGGATGCGCGCCCATCGCAAGGGCGGCGAACTGCGCGTCCGACATCACCGGCACGCCGACGTTGAACCCGTGCGCCTTCCCGACGAACTGGCTCTTGTCCAGCGTGGTGACGCAGCCGGTGTCGTGGGTGATGACCACGTCGGGGTCGGCCTCGTCTTTCATCACCTGAATCTTGCGCAGCGTGGCAAACGAACGGGTGAAGTCGCGCTGGACGAGGATGTGCCGGAAGCCGAAGCCGCAGCAGTCGAACCACGTCGAGTAGTCGCGCACCTGCGCGCCGAGGGCGACGATGAGCGCCGACACCGTCGCCGTGCGCTGGCCGCCATAGATGTCGGGGTCGTAGATCGCATCCTCCTGCACCAGTTTGTAATAGTGGCAGGCCGGATGGACGGCGACCGAGATTTGCGAGAAGTCGCGCGTCTGGTTGGCGGCGATGCGGTCGCGCACCACGTGCACCCACTCGGAATAGTGGACGATTTCCTCCGGCATCACCATCGCCTTGCCGAGTTTCCGCATGATGTCCCTGACCTGATGCCGGAGCTCGGCGTGATGCAGCAGTTCCTCGCGCGTCTCTTTATAGTGGCCGTAAGACGTGCCGCAGTGGATGATGGGATAATAGCCGGTCTCGTAGGCGGCGGCGAAATTGCGCATGGCCACGCCCGCCTGCGCCGCGGCGTTCGAGGTCGCCGAGGCGTAGTAATTCCACGCGGTGCAGGAGGTCTGGTCAGTCGGGTCCAGATATTTGAAGTTCAATTTCCGGTTGAGCCAGAAGATCGCGGTCGAATAGCCGGGAATGTGGCCGCACTGGCCGCACGACTTGTGGTGCCAGGACAGTTCGAGCGGGATTTTCTTCTTGCGCCCATACTTCGTCATCACCTCGACGTACGGCTCCGGCACGCGCTGGACAATCCACTCGCCTTCCGCCTCCAGCTCAAAGAGGTGCTTGTGGAAATCTTCCGGCGCATACTCCGCCATGCGCTCAAACTTGCGCGAGGAACTGGTGTTCACCGCATCGTAGGGGATGATACCGGCAGTAGCAGTCATCGTGGTCTCTCCAATCACGTAGGACGTAGTGCGTATTGCGCAGCCGATGCGGCATACGCCCTACGTCTCGTACCCCGCTTCCTCTAGCTTCTCTTCCATCACGTCGTTCAAAATCATGTGCAGGCCCTCATCCACCTCGGCGATCATATCCATCACGCCCGTGTGGTGCCAGATGAGATAGAGTTCAATAACGGTCTTGTCGTCCACCTGCCAGCCAGTGGAGACGGTGTGATGGGTTTCGGGGGGAAGGGCGCGACGCCAGAGTTCGAGGTCGGCTGACACCTCGCGCACTTGCGGCCCCCAGTCGGGGAAGGCATCGGGCTGGAGCATGTCGGGCGAGACCTGCGTGCCGGTGCCCATGATTTTGTAAATGATGCGCGAGTAGCCTTCGAGGGCCTGCTTGGCAGACTTGAGGCCGTTCTTCACCGCCACTTCGCGCAGAATGGTGATGAGGCCGCCGGGCGAGTTCTGGCGCGGGCAACGGTTGCACGAGAAGCACTGCGAGCAGTTCCACACGTCGTCGTTCATTTGCTCGTAGATCAGCTCGACGTCTTCGCGCCCCGCCGCCTGCGCGATTTTGCGCGGCGAGAAATCGTAGAACCGCGCCGAGGGGCAGGCCGCCACGCAAATGCCGCACTCGTAGCAGCCGTACTGGACGGACGGGAAGCGCACGTCCGCCTTCACTTCCTCCCACAGCCGCAGTTTTTCTTCGTAGGGAACGTCGGGGTATTTGTCGGCGAAAAGGCCCATGGTGTCTCCGTTAGCGCATGGCCGAAGATAGCTTAGCTACCGCCATCGGCCATCAGCCATCTGCTAAAACGCTATGACCGCATCCGCCTCCAACGCCATGTCGTTGAACGCCGCGCCGCCGATGATCTCGACGCCGTCAATCAAATCCTCGAATTTGAGGGCGTGCAAATCGAGCGAAGGCTGGCAGACGTACAACTTCACGCCGCAGTCGAGGGCCTGTTTGATGAAGTAGGCCAGCTCGCGCCCGCCGCCGCCCTTCCTGGGCACGACCAACTTCTCCGGGACGCCCTTTTGCAGGAGCGTCGGGCCGTTCATCGTGAAATAGATGCCGACTTCCGCGTCCATCGCCGCGCCCGCCGCCGCCAGGTAGAAGGGCGTGGCCGAGCGTTCGGGCATGTCCACGCCGTGCGTCTGAACGTAGAGAATTTTCTTGGTCTCGTCGTCCACAAATATCTCCCGTAGGGGCGTACGGCCGGCCGCCCTACTCAAACGAACAGCTGCACGTCGGCGTCCCTGGCGTATTCCAGAAAGGTGGCCGCGCCGCCAAAGTTGGCTTCCGGGATGAAATCTTCGCGCTTGAAGCCAAAGACTTCGAGCGTCAGCGTGCAGGCGATCATATTCACCCCCCCCTCCACGCACACCGCGCGCAGTTCAGGGATCGAGGCCACGCCCTTGTTCTTGAACGTCTGCTTCATCAGGGAGGTGGCGAGCGCGTTGAAGCCGGGGGTCGCCATCATCGCCGTCGGGATATGCCAATTGATATTCTGAAAGCCCGTCGGCCCGAACGGCATTTTCATGGGCATGGCTGGGTTGCCCAGCGGCGAAACCGCAGGGTCCATGTCTTTCAGCAGCAGCGTCAGCCCATAGAAGGTGAAGAATACTCCCACATCCCAGCCCATGCTGACGGCGGCGCTGGCGAGAATGAAGGGCGGATAGGCCCAGTCGAGCGTACCCTTGCTGGCGATCAATGCAAGACGGGGCGGGGCATTGGGATCAGATTTGGACATGGCAGCCTCCTTTAGCTGATAGCTGATGGCTTACGGCAAACAGCAGACGGCGCTAGCAGTTGGCAGATGACGAAGGACTGAATGCGTCATTGGAATGAACCACGCTCCACGCAATCTGCCATCTGCCATCCGGCATCTGCTACTTCACGCGCTTCAGATAGAATACGAATTTGCCGTCCTCTTGGTGGGAGTCCAGCAGTTCATTGCCGGTCTGGCGTGACCAGGCCTCCATATCCGCCGGAGCGCCGGGGTCGGTGGCGATCATCTTGAGCACCTGCCCGACCTGCATCTCCTTGATGGTTTTCGAGGTCTTGATCACCGGCAGCGGGCAAAGCATTCCGCTGCAATCGAGAGTCTTATCTTCTTGAAGGGCGGTCATTTTTGTCACTCCTTGCCGCAGGACATAAACAGGCGGCGTGATACGTGCGCCGTATACCTGTATATCCTGAACTGGCCCAAAACAAAAACGCGCCTCCAGCCTGCCAGGGCCGGAAACGCGCTAAGTGAGTTGTTCGACCAACGCCGTCCGCTGCTCGAGGATGTCGGCGAGCATCGCGCGCAATAAGTTAAGCGCCTCGATGACCCGGGCGTCGGTGAGCGTGTAGTACACGTTCGTCCCCTCTCGCTGTGCCAACACCATGCCCCGGTCGCGCAGCACTTTCAAATGCCGCGAGACGGTCGGCTGGCTGAGGCCCAGGTTCTCTGCCAGCTCGCCGACGTTGCGCGGCCCCCCGCGTAATTCGTACAGGATCAGGATGCGGTTCGGGTCTGAAAGCCCCTGACAAATCTCAGCATGGAGCTGGTTGACTTCGCGCCGGAGGGTGTTTTGCATGGTAGTCGTTTCTGGGTCAAATATATGTGTAAGCGAATAGACGAATGAACACAAGTATTATATCCCATATGTCCCTGGCTTCATCCCCGCCGCGGGGGAGTTGCCTCCCCCGCAGGGGTGAATTGTGCGCCGCTGGTTACCAGCCTCCCGTCTACTGCTGGACGGGAAGGCAAAAAACATCCCCCTCTCCTGACGGTGTAGTTGCCGTCATCAGAGGAGGAGTGAAGGCAAGATCGCTTGTCTATCCGCAACGTCGGGGCGAGCCTTAAAGAAACGCGCGACGCACTTTCGCGTAGCGGGTGCGTCGCGCGTGAACACGTGCTTTACTATAACTGGGAATTCTTAATGAGAAGTGGGCTGAGCGTGAAATTGCTGCTCCTCGGTCGAGCCTTTGAGCGCCGCGGTGGAGACCTCGCCGCCTGTCACGGTCGTCTGCACGAGATCAAAATAGCCCGCGCCCACGAAACTCTGGTGCTTGATGGCCTTGAAGCCCCAGTCCTTTTCCATTTCAAATTCGCGCTGCTGCACGCGCACAAATGCGGTCATGCCCTGCCGGCTATAGCCGTGCGCCAGTTCAAACATGCTGGCGTTCAACGTATGGAAGCCGGCCAGGGTGATGAACTGGAACTTGTACCCCATCTCGGCTAACTTCTCCTGGAACGTGGCGATCTGATGGTCGTCCAGGTTGCGCTTCCAGTTGAACGAGGGCGAACAGTTGTAGGCCAGCATCTTGCCCGGATACCTGGCGTGGACGGCCTGCGCAAATGCGCGCGCCTCGCCCAGGTCCGGCGTGGGGGTTTCACACCAGATCAGGTCCACGTACGGCGCATACTCGATCGCGCGCGCGGCGGCGTATTCGAGGCCGTGCCGCACGATGTAGAAGCCATCCGCCGTGCGCTCGCCCGTCAGGTGATCGCGGTCCACCCGGTCAATGTCGCCGCGGATCAGCGTGGCGCTCAGGGCATCCGTACGGCCAATCAGGAGGGTGGGCACGCCCATCACGTCGGCGGCCAGGCGCGCGGCGATCAATTTCTGGATGTAATCGTGAATCGGGACGAGGACTTTGCCGCCCATGTGGCCGCATTTCTTGAGCGAGGACAATTGGTCTTCCAGGTGGATGCCGGCAGCCCCGGCCTCGATCATGGCTTTGATCAGCTCGAAGGTGTTGAGCGGCCCGCCGAACCCGGCTTCGGCGTCCACGACGATGGGCGCGAAGTAGTAAATGTCGTCCCGGCCCTCCATGTGCTGAATCTGGTCGGCGCGCATGAGCGCGTTGTTGATCTTGCGGATCACGGTCGGGACGCTGTTGACCGGGTAGAGGCTCTGGTCGGGGTACATCTGCAAGGCGTCGTTGGCGTCGCCCGCCACTTGCCAGCCGCTCAAATAGATGGCCTTCAGCCCGGCCTGAACCTGCTGGACGGCCTGATTGCCGGTGAGCGCGCCCAGCGCGCGGACGAAAGGCTCGGCGTGCAGCAGGTTCCACAACCGCTCCGCGCCCAGGCGGGCCAGCGTGTGATCCAGTTGAATCGAGCCGCGCAGTGTCACGACCTCCTCCGCCGAATAGGGCCGAACGATGCCCTGCCAACGCGGTTTGGCGGCCCAATCGCTCTTCAACTCTTCTGCCTGCTGGGTGTATTTGCCATTGAGGGTCATAGCGCATGGTCTCCTTTACTAATCCAAATATTGATAAGCGGGGATGGTCAAAAACTCGACAAACACATCGCTCAAAATCAATCCGTCCAGGATCTCGGCCGCCGCGCGGTAGCGGTCCGTCGCGGCCGGGTCGAGTCTGGCTAGCTCTTCGCTGCGGACTTGCGCGTAGAGCGCTTTCGTGATCGGCGCGCCGCCCTCGAGTTTGGCCTCGCGGCGGATCCACTGCCAGATTTGCGAGCGCGAGATCTCCGCCGTGGCTGTGTCCTCCATCAGGTTATAGATCGCCGCCGCGCCGTTGCCGCCGAGCCAGGATTCCAGATATTGCAGCGCGACGTTCACGTTCAAGCGCAACCCGGCTTCGGTGATCTTGCCGTTGGGCACGTGGATGGCCGCCAGGTCTTTGGCGGCGACCTGGACCTCCTCGCGCAGCCGTTCCTTCTGGTGCGGCTTCTCACCCAACGCCTTGTCAAAGACTTCCATCGCTGTCGGAACCAGGTCGGGGTGCGCGACCCAGGTGCCGTCGAAGCCATCGCCGGACTCGCGCAGCTTGTCTTCGCGCACTTTGGCGAGGGCTGTCTCGTTCACCAGCAGGTCTTTGCGGCTCGGGATGAACGCGGCCATGCCGCCAATGGCGTGTGCACCCCGCTTATGACAGGTGCGCACCAGCAGTTCGGTATAAGCCCGCATGAAAGGGACCGTCATCGTCACCTGCGCCCGGTCCGGGAGCAGGCAGTCCGCGCGCTCCCGAAACTTCTTGATGACGCTGAAGATGTAGTCCCAACGGCCCGCGTTCAACCCCGAGGCATGGTCGCGCAGTTCGTAAAGGATTTCCTCCATCTCAAAGGCCGCCAGGATCGTCTCGATGAGCGCCGTCGCGCGGATCGTTCCGCGCGGGAGGCCGAGCGCATCCTGCGCGAAGTTGAAAACGTCGTTCCACAGCCGCGCCTCAAGATGGCTTTCCAGCTTGGCGAGGTAAAAATACGGGCCGGCGCCGCGTTTGATCAACTCATGCGCGTTGTGGAAGAAGTAGAGGCCAAAGTCGAAGAGGCTGGCCGAGATCGGTTGCCCATCTACCCACACGTGCTTTTCGGGGAGGCGCCAGCCGCGCGGGCGGACCAGGAGCGTGGCCGTCTCGTCCTTCAGGCGATACTCCTTGCCCTCCGGGCTGGTGAACGAGATGGCCCGCCGCACCGCGTCCATCAGGTTGATCTGCCCCGGGATGATGTTGCTCCACGTGGGCGAGAGGGCGTCCTCGAAATCCGCCATGAAGACCTTGGCCCCGGAGTTCAGCGCGTTGATCATCATCTTGCGCTCGACCGGGCCGGTGATTTCCACGCGGCGGTTCTCAAGGTCGGCAGGCGCGGGCGCAACCCGCCATTCTCCCCGGCGCACAAATTCGGTTTCAGGAAGGAAATCGGGGAGGACGCCCGAGTCCAGTTGGGCTTGCCGCTGGGCGCGGCGCTTGAGGAGGGATTCGCGCGTGGGGTTGAACTCCCGGTGGAGCCTTGCGACAAACCCTAGCGCTTCCGGGGTCAGCACGTTCACCAGTCCTGTGATGGCTGCCCCGCGCACTTCTACCCCTTCCAACACGCCGACACGTGTCGTCATCGCCAGTTACTCCTCGATTAATGGTATTAATCGCACCAACTAAGGCCAGTATACGGCATAGTTTGTTCAAAATGGAACAACCAATGGGGCTGTTTTGCTACTGAAAAACGGGTAGGTCACCTGCCCATTTGCGTGGGGGGAATTCACAGGAATTTAGGAAGAAAATCACATGACAAACCGCACCAGCCGTGCTAGGATGAAAATATGAACGCTCTGCGCGTCGGGCGAGATGTGTTCTCCCATGTGCTTTGACACCCCCGGTAAGATGACCGGGGGTTTTTTGTTTTCTATAACGGCCCGAATACACTGATATGTGGGAAGGAGGTGAATGCGAGGCAGCGTCGAGATTACACGATGTCTTCGATCATCACGACCGACAATTGAACAGACCGCCCTAAACAAACGGAGGCGTCGAACCGAGACCCGAATGTGGTCGCTTTTCCGTAAAGTAAGGTCAAGGTCTCGGAGAGCCAATAGCGAAACCGGCCGATGGTTTCGCTTTTTTGTTTTCCGGGCGGGTGACAGGAACAGGAGTGCGACATGCTTAGGCAGAAGCTATTGATCGCTGACGATGAGAGTGATCTCCTGGCTGAATTGACGCCACTGCTGGAGAGGGCAGGTTTTGAAGTGTGGAAGGCCGCAGATGGCGAACAGGCCCTGGCCGCAGTCGAAGCCAGACATCCTGACCTCGTTGTGCTAGATGTGCTGATGCCCAGAACTGACGGGCGCGAAGTGCTCCGGCAGTTGCGCGCGGCCGGCGATTGGACGCCCGTTATTCTACTCACCCAGGTCGGCACGCCCGCCGAGCGAGCGCTCAGCCTGCAGGAGGGCGCCGACGATTACCTCAACAAGCCCTTCGAGCCGCTGGAGTTGATCGCGCGGGTGCAGGCCGTGCTGCGCCGCACCCGCCGCGGCAACCTGCCCCTGAGCAGTTACCGTAGACTGGTCAGCGGCGACCTGGTGCTGGATCGCCAGACCCGCCAGGCCCGGCTGGCCGGCAAGGAGCTTACCCTGACATCCCGCGCCTTCGGCGTGCTGGAGTATTTGATGCTGCACGCGCCGGAAGTGGTCTCGCGAGAACGGCTGCTGGATGAAGTGTGGGGCTGGAGCTACGCGGTGGGCACCCGGGCCGTCGACATCCGCATTACCGAGCTGCGTAAGGCGCTCGACGACCATCCAGGCACCCCCCGGTACATCGAGACGCTGGTTGGCCAGGGATATTGTTTCGTCAGCGAAGTGGAGGGGCAAGCATGAACAGCAATCGACTCAGCTTCTTTTTTGTGGTGGTCGCCCCAACCCTCTTCAGCTTGGGCGGATCCGGCCTGACCAGGCTTGGGGTAATCCCGAACCTGGTGTTGATGGGCCGGTACCATGCAGATCTGGCAACCCTATGGCTTGTCGCCGGCTTGAGCGTCAGTCTAGTGGTTGCCAGCGCCTGGGCCGGCCGGCGCTGGAGGGAACAGCGAGTGAGCAGCGCTCTGGCAGAAGAGCGAGAAGGTCAGGCCGCGGATCGGCGGCAATTCCTGCGCCGCCTGGATCATGAATTGAAGAACCCCCTGACGACCATTTGCTTGGGAATCACTAACCTGCAGAGCAGTGGCCGGCTGCAGGCGGACGAAGTTAGTTCCCTGGAGCGGATCGCCCACCAGATGCAACGCCTGCATGGGCTGGTGGAGGACCTGCGACGGTTGGCAGAGCTGGACGAGGCCCACCTGGATCGCACGCGCACCAGCTTGCCGGAGATCCTGGAAGAATCCGTGCTGCTCGCCCAGGGCACGCCGGAATGGGCTGCCCGTGCGGTTGACATGAAGCTGCAGCAGGTCCCATGGCCGGTGGCGCATGTGTGGGGTGACCGCGACCTGCTGGTCGTCGCCTTCCGCAACCTGGTGGAGAACGCCCTGAAGTTCACAGCCATCAATGACCGGGTCGAAGTTAGAGTCGCAGATGATGGGCGGCACGCCGTCGTCGAAGTGGCCGACACGGGGCCGGGAATCGCGCCGGATGAGCTGCCGCACGTCTTTGACGAGCTGTTCCGCGGCCAGAACACCCGAGAACTGCCAGGGAGCGGCCTGGGCCTGGCGTTGGTCAAGCGCATCGTCTCTCTGCATGGAGGCCGGATTGACGTGAGCAGCCGGATCGGCCAGGGGACAGTGGTCCGCGTGTCGGTGCCGCTGGCCGAAGCGTGAATTTCCAACTTAAAGGGTCGTATTTCCAGACTGGTATCACGGCACTAACTGGTGGTGAGGGCTAGCGGGCGCAAGTTTTCAATATTGGCTGGGCCCATTGGCGGTAGATTCGGCACGGGACATGGACAGCGACGTGGGACGTTCAACATCAGGTCATCCCGGCGCACCTTCGGCGGTCGGCCGCGCCGCTTCGGTGGGACATAGAGAGGCGGGGCGACCCTGAACGTCAGGAGTTCCGCCACCGTCCAGACGTGATCCGTCAGGCCAGAGGCCATCGCTGGCGTGCGACAGGTCGAGCGGGGGCTGAGCACGTTCTCAAAGTTCGGAAGACGTAAGGCATGATGCACCGCACAGAAATTGTAGACACTGCCGACCAGATACATTCCCGTTTGCACCGCTTCGAGGCGTCGGGCGGCATGCCGACAGCGGCGGGTCAAGACCGCCAGCCGCTCCCGGAAGGTAGCATTCAGCCGCTCGATGTAGGCGGTGTTGATCTCCACCCCGCCCTGCGAGACAAACAACTGCTGGGCGATAAACGCGGGCGTGCCACGCACGCTCTGGGTGGTGATCTGCCACACCTGTTTCCCCGCCTGGGAAGTGTGCTTGATGACGCGGGCGATTCCCAGGGTGTCCCACACTTGCCAGCGAGGACGCCCCGGCTGCCCGGAACGGGCGATTTTCTCGCGAAAAGCCCGCACAATCGCGTTGGGATAAGCCCGCCAACCACCCACACACACCAGCACGGCACGGCACACCCCAACCGCGCACAGGTGCGCACGTGCTTCAGCAACCGCTCAGCCAGCGCGCGATCACGCTGGGCGCTCACCACGCCGCCCAACCCCAAGCGGGTCGAGACCATCAAGGCCGACCCCAACCAAGCAATCCAGCCCCGTCCTTTGACCCGAATTTCGTCCGCTTGGACATGCTCCAACTCCAAAGGGCCTTGCGCTACCACGGCTTCATGGACCGCTTGGCACTGCCGGCCCGCACGATCCCGCCAGGCGGCGACCGTGCGTTCATCCAACCCGTATGCTTTGACAATCGCCTGGATCGGACAGCCATACGCCAGCAACGTCACCACACTCACCACCAGCGTCGGATCGGTTCGCAAGCCCGCAAACAGCGTGCCGGTCCGTTCGCTAAACGTTTTCTGGCAACAGGTACACTTGTACCGGCGGCGTTTTCGACCGTGGATCACAATATTCCCCGCGCCGCGCTGACCCCTTGCGCGGCAGTCCAGGTTCGGGCAGAATTGGTCGTGAGGGTTCATCGGTTCGGCTTGTGTCCTAGTAAACCAAGTCTGCCCGATGAACCCTTTTATTTCAAGTTGTCACCCCCTTCCACCAATTAGTGGGGTGATACCTCCAGACTGTTACAGGGTCGAAATACTGTGAAACACGGGGTGGAGTACAAAAGAAGCAGTAGGCAGCTTTACCTCGCCCAGGCGGTCCTGACATGAAAGCAATGCCCCTGCCTCTTCTTCTGCTCGTCCTGCTCGTGGTGGGCTGCAGCAACATCAGCATCGAGGGGCAATTCCTTCAGCCAGCCGATGTCACCGCCACCG
>DATDRS010000036.1:0-2704 GCA_035291605.1 Anaerolineales bacterium
CACTCCCTTCGGTCGCAGGGCAGGACCCTGACGGCCTCCTCCTCATCACCGCGCACCAGTGGCACGAGCTCTGGTTCAAAGTCCTCCTCGCCGACTTGCGCGCGGCGCTGGCGGCCTCTTCGACGCTCCCTTCGGTCGCAGGGCAGGCTCCGATCTACGAACCTGTCAAGCTCCTCAAGCGCGGCATCGAACTCTTCAAACTCTTCGAGCATCACGCCGACGTGTGCGAAACGATCATCGTCCGGGAATTGGGCTTGAAGAAAGACGTGCGTGTCCCCGCTGAGCGCGTGACCGGGGCCTCCGGCCAGTTCACTCAACTGGCGGCCTTGTCCCGCCAGTTGCCGCGTCTTTCGAGGACCGCCGCAGCAGGGCAAAGGGGAGGCGGCTACACGTATCCCGGACTGTGGGAGGCAGCTGAGGAGTATGCCGCGCGCTTCAAGGCCTTCCGCGCGCGTTATCAGAAGTTTCTCAAGGCAACTCTGATCCCTCATCCTGAGCGGAGCGCCGTTGAGCGGCGCGCGGTCGAAGGATACGCCGGGTGGCTGCGCCTCCCCGACCTGCTCAGCCTGCAAGACGGCGTCAAAGCCGCGTGGACCGAAGTCGGCCAGCCGCCTGCCGCCCTCATGCCCACCGAGAATATGAGCGCGGATGAGAACATGTTCGTCGTCGTCCACCAGTGCTTCGAAATCTGGTTCAAAGTCGTCCTCGACCACGTTGACCGCGCGCTGCCTTTGGTGCTGAGCGGCAAGATCGCCGAGGCCACGCGCCTCCTCCGGCGCGTCGTTCTCATTCAACGCCTGCTCGTCCAGCAGATTCAAATCCCGGCGACCATGCTCCCCCTCGACTTCTTCCGCTTCCGCGACCAGCGCCTGGAGCGGGACGGCAAAGTGTTCAAGACGGGCCTCTCCCCGGCGAGCGGCACGGAGAGCTATCAGTTCCGCGAAATCGAAATCGTGTGCGGGCTGCGCGACGATCCCGTGTTCCAGAAGTATCTGAAGGGCACTGACAAGCTTCCTATCCGCCTGCTCACTCCGCGCCAGCGTGAGCGGCTCCAGCAGACCACGCTCCCCGAAGCCTTCCGACAGGCCGCCCGTCAGCGGGGCCTCCAGACGTTCGACGAAATCTTCACCCCCGCCGATGTCCCCAACCCGCACGCCGACCTCGCCCGACTCGCCGATACCCTCATCGAGTTCGACGAGTTCTTCCGCTTCTGGCGCTTCGGCCACGTGAGCATGGTCGAGAAGATGATCGGCGCGAAGTCCGGTACAGGCTTCCTCGGCCCGGAGTATTTGATGGAGACGGCGGGCATCCGGATTCAGGAGAAGAACCGCGTGTTTGAGGAGAAGCAGGTGAGGCCGAGGTTCTTTGAAGAGCTGTGGGCGGTGAGGACGCGGATGAGTTCGTATTGAGTGGGGAGGTATGTACGAAAGATGATCGCCGAACCTGACTCGTGCCCGCCATGTCCATTCCCACCGATGCCGATTATGCCCTCGAACGCGACCGCGCCGACCCACTCGCCCGCTTTCGCGACGAGTTTGTCATTGACGACCCCGACCTGATCTACCTCGACGGCAACTCGCTGGGACGGCTGCCCAAGCGCACGGCGGCGCGGCTGCGCGAGGTGGTCGAGCAGGAGTGGGGCCGGCGGCTCATCCAGGGATGGGGCGAGGGGTGGTTCGCCGCGCCCCGGCGGATCGGGGCCAAGATCGCGCAGCTCATCGGGGCGCAGGCCGACGAGGTCATCGTCTGCGACTCCACGTCGGTCAATCTCTTCAAACTCTATCTTGCCGCGCTTCAAGCCCGGCCGAGCCGCCGCATCGTCCTCACCGACGACCTGAATTTCCCCTCCGATGTATATTTGCTCCAAGGCGCGCTTAGACTGGCCGGACCAGATTACCAGCTAAAGATAGTGCGCTCTGCCGATGGCATGACCGTGCCCGACGACGCCTTGCAAGAGGGCATTGATTCAGACACGGCGCTCGCCTCGCTCACGCACACCGCGTTTAAGTCCGGCTATATGTACGACATGGGCGCGATCACCGAAATGGCGCACCGCGCGGGCGCGCTCATGCTGTGGGATTTGTGCCACTCGGTCGGCGCGCTGCCGCTCGACCTCGACGGCGCCAACGTGGATTTGGCGGTGGGCTGCACGTACAAATATCTCAACGCCGGCCCTGGCGCGCCGGCCTTCCTCTACATCCGGCGCGATTTACAGGCGCAACTGCTCAACCCCATCTGGGGGTGGTTTGGGCAGAAGGGACAGTTCGACATGAAGCTGGACTACGAGCCGGGGCCGGGGCTGCAGCGCTTCCTCACGGGTACGCCGACCGTGCTCTCCCTGGCCGCCGTCGAGCCGAGCGTGGAGTTGCTGCTCGAAGCCGGGGTCGAGCGCCTGCGCGCCAAGTCGGTACAGCAGACAGAATATCTGATCGCTTTGTGGGAGGCGCTGCTGAAACCGCTGGGAGTCACGCTCAATTCGCCGCGCGATGCGAGGGTGCGCGGTTCGCACGTTTCGCTCGGCCATCCGGAGGGGCTGCGCATTGACCGCGCCCTCATCGAGGAGATGAAAGTCATCCCCGATTTCCGTTACCCGGATAACATTCGCTTCGGCCTCGCGCCGCTCTACACGACATTTGCCGAGATTCACGAGGCCGTGATGCGCTTGCGCCGGGTGATGGTGGAGCGGTTGTACGAAAAATATCCG
>DATDRS010000037.1:0-8388 GCA_035291605.1 Anaerolineales bacterium
AATAGACATTGCGCCTACGCCTTCTTCCTGCTCGCGGCTTTCTTCCTCGCCGGCGCCTTAGCCGGTTGCTCTTCGACGGTCAAGTTGACCACCGAGTTATCGCTCCCAAACTGATTGGGCACATAGGCGTCGGCCTGCCAGTCGTTGTGCCACTGCTGGCCGTCCGCGAAGAAGCGGTATTGGTACTGGCGCCCGCCGTCGAGGGTGAGCGCGACGCTCCACGAGCCGTCGGCGGCCTGCTTGAGCGGCGTTTGGGTGATGCTCCAGTTGTTGAAGTCGCCCACCAGGTTGAGCTGTTTGACGCCCTCGATGGGCAGCATGGTGAACATCACCCGGAATTTGCCTTTGGCGAGTTTGCGTTTTGTAAGCATGAGAAGCCTCCTTGATAATCGAGGATGATTATACCAGCCTGAGGTTGGTCAACGGATGGAACGGATGAAAGCCCGGCCGCCCAACAGCCAGTTTTGGATTTTGGCGGCCAACCATTCAGGCTCGGGATAGGGCGCGATGGGGAATGGTTCGAGGCCCATCCCGTCGAGCGCGGCATTGGCGGCCTCGACGCCGCTCACGCAGGCGCGTTCGATGAACAGCGAGGGCCAGGGGCCGCGCACCCAGTCGCCGCAGGCCCACAGGTTGGGCCAGGGGGTGCGCACGCCCAGCCAGCGTTCGGGCCGGTCTATCGTCAAGCGCGTGTGCGTGGCGGCGTTGCGCTGCAGGGTCTGACGGATGACGCAGCCGCGCAGCTCGGGGTAAGCGCGGTAAACGTCCGTGATCGAGCGGGCGAGGAGGACCGCGTCGGGCTGGGACAAGAATTCGTCGGAGCGGTAGAGGTGCATCTCGATGGCGCTCCCCCCGGTGGCTTTGGCCCACTCGGCGAACTCAGGCTGGATGCGGTGGAGCCAGAAGAAGTTATCCACGATGAAGTCGCCAGTGAAGATGCCGCCTTCAGGACCGGGGCGGGGTCGCGCGTCGAACCAGAGGCGCACGATGCCATCGGGGAGGCCTTCGGGCCAGGTGAGTTTTCCGGCTTCCGCGCGCGTGGCGGGACTCTCGCATAAGATGCGCTGCGCGGCGGGCGCGTCCACGGCCAGGATGACGTGATCCGCGAGGAAAGTGCGCGGGCCGAGGCGGGTTTGGGCGCGGACTCTCCAACGCGAGTCGCGTGTCGAGTGTCGAGTGTCGGGAGGGGCGTCCCCCGTCACCTGCCACCCATCACTCTCCATTTGTTCCAACCGATCCGCCGTCACCCCCAGCAACAACTCTCCTTCGCGGGCGCAGAGCGCTTCCACCAACGGTTCGATCAACGCCGTGCCGGAATCGGTCTGGAAGTAGGTGAAGCGCAGGGAGTCCCGCCGCAGCAGGGTGTAGAAGCGCAGGCAGGCGATGAAGGAGGCCAGCGAGATTTTTTCAGGCGGGCTGGCCAGGCCGCTGCGCGCCAGGCCGACGAACAGCGCCTGCAGGCGCGGCGACCACCCGCGCAGAAAATCGGCGAGGGTCTGGCCTTCGAGCGGGAGGCTGCGCGCAAACGGGTCGAGAGCGGCGGCGAGCAGGAGGCTGCGCCACACGGCGAACAGCGACAACCAGTCGCGCAGGCCCAACAGGCCGAGGAAGCTGGGGCGCGTGAACATTTCGAGATAGTGCAGCGGCGGCGGCAGCCGCGCGCCGTGAATCGCGCTGCCGACCTCAGCCCGGCGCACCCGTTCGCCTTCGCCGTGTATCCACTCTTCCTCCTCGGTGAGCATCACCTCCGGCGCAATGCCAAAACGCTCCAGCGTGGCGCGCAGGTTGCTGTAGTTGTTCCAGAGGCCGTGGATGCCGTGCTCGGAGTAGAAAGTGCGGGTGACGCCGTTGAGGGTGACGGCGACGGCGTTGTAGGCCTCGCCCCCCTCCCCGGCTTCGCCAGGGAGTGAGGCGTGAGGCCGGAGCGGCCCGCCCCACAAACGCCCGCCCGGATAGAGCGCATCGGCTTCGAGCACGCGCACCGCCGCGCCGCGCGCCGCGAGGTGGACGGCGGCGGTGAGGCCGGCGAGGCCGGCGCCGATGACGAGGGTTTCGGGAGAAGGCATGGATTCGCAGGCCACAGCCAATTGCCGGGCGCGAGTAGTATACACGAGGCGTGATCCGTGTTCCGTATGGCACGACCTGACTAGTGATCCTCCTCACCCAGGTGGGCGCGCCGGACGGGAGCGGCGCGGCGATTGTGGACATCAAAGACTGGCAGTTCGGCGGCCCGCAACCGTTGAGCCGGCTCCGCTGGCTGGCGAGCGACGACCGCCCGGCAGTGGATTTGCAAGAGGCCGGCCATCATCTCCGGTGGGGAAAATAAAATCGAGCGTTGGGGGGCAACGCTCGACGCAAATAGAGACATGCTGTGATGCGTGATGCGTTTCGCCGCATATCACGCATTACGTATCACATCATGCTGGAACCGCCGCCAGCTCCAGCGCCGCTTTCTTCAAGACCTCGGCCTTGTCCGTGCTCTCCCACGGTGCGTCAATATCGTCACGACCAAAGTGGCCGTAGGCCGCCGTCTTGCGATAGATCGGGCGGCGCAGGCGCAGGTCGCGGATGATCGCGCCGGGGCGCAGGTCGAAGTGCCTGGTGATCAACTGCGCAATCACGTCATCGGGAATCTTGCCCGTGCCGAAGGTTTCCACGTTGATGCTCAACGGGTGCGCCACGCCGATGGCGTAGGCCACCTGGATTTCGCAGCGGTCGGCGAGGCCGGCGGCCACCACGTTCTTCGCCACCCAGCGCGCGGCGTAGGCCGCCGAGCGGTCCACCTTCGTCGGGTCCTTGCCGGAGAAGCAGCCGCCGCCGTGCCGTCCCATGCCCCCATAGGTATCCACGATGATCTTGCGCCCGGTCACGCCCGCATCGCCCATGGGGCCGCCAATGACGAAGCGCCCGGTGGGGTTCACAAAAATCTTCAGGTCTTTGTCGCGCAAATGCTCAGGGATGATGGGGTAGATGACGTTGTCGATGATCGCTTCGCGGATTTCGTTCTGGCCGATCTCCGGTGCGTGCTGGGTGCTGATGAGCACGGTATCCACCCGCTTGGGCTTGCCGAAGGCGTACTCCACGGTCACCTGCGTTTTGCCGTCTGGGCGGAGCCAAGGGAGCTCGCCGTTCTTGCGGAGTTCAGCCAGGCGGCGCGCCAGGCGGTGCGCCAGGTAGATCGGCATCGGCATGAGCACGTCGGTTTCGTTGCAGGCAAAGCCGAACATCATGCCCTGATCGCCCGCGCCGACTTTCTCGATGTCGGCTTCCGTCATCTCGCCGGTCTTCTCTTCGAGTGCGTGATCCACACCTAAGGCGATGTCGGGGCTTTGACTGGCGATGGCGGCCTGCACGGCGCAGGTGTTGCCGTCGAAGCCCTTGTCGCTGCTGTCGTAGCCGATCTCCTTGACCACGCGCCGGACCAACTCGTCGAAGTTGACGAAGGCGTGCGTGGTGATTTCGCCGAGCACCATGATGAACCCGGTCTTGGTCGCGGTCTCGCACGCCACGCGGCTCATCGGGTCCTGCTCCAGGCAGGCGTCCAGCACTGCGTCGCTGACCTGGTCGCAAATCTTGTCGGGGTGTCCCTCGGTGACCGACTCAGACGTGAACAACAGACTCGGCGAAGTCATAAAGGTACTACTCATGAGTGGTTGTCTCCTTCTTAATCACTAAGCCCCTTCTGGCGGGAAAGGGGCTTAGCGGTCAGGCGCAAGGCTCCCTCTCATCTTCCAGAAAAGGGCGACCACACAGGTCGCGCCTACACTGCCGGAATTGGCACCCGCACTGCGCGCTGCAAGTCGGGTTGTCGAGGCTTCACAGGGCCGGTCCCTCTGCCTCTCTGGATAAGAGTGCCAGCATGGGCGATGGGTTGTCGGCGGGCATGATACCATCTGGGCAAAGAGGTGTCAATGAGAAATGCGCCTCGGGCGAGTCATGGTAACATTCGCCATCCCGGAGTCAGCCTCCTCCTTTCATGCTTTCCCCCCACGTCGTGTCACGCGCCTCAATCCCCAACCAGTCAGCCCATCCGCTTGCCTTTGTGAGCGCGGTGGGCGTCCTGCTGCTGGCGTTCCTCCTGCGCGTTCACCGGCTGGCCGACCAGACCATCTGGTGGGACGAGGGCTGGACGATCTGGATGGGCCATCAGAGCCTGGTCACCATCGCGCTGCGCACCGCCAGCGACGAGCACCCGCCGCTGCACTACTGGCTGATGCACTTCTGGAACGACCTGGCGGGCGCGCAGGCCTTCAACGGGAGGCTGCTCTCCGCCTTCTTCGGGGTGCTGACCATCGCCGTGCTGTGCCGCATCGCCAACCGGTGCGGCGGCGTGTGGTTCGGCGCGCTGGCCGCGCTGCTGCTCGCCCTCGCCCGCTTCCACATCTGGTGGTCGCAGGACATCAAGAACTACACCCTCTCCGGCTTCTTCGCGCTGGCGAGCGCGTGGTTCACGCTGCGCCTCCTTGATCCCGAGGGGCAGCCGGGCGCGCCGGGCCGCAAGCGGCGCTGGGCCGGCTATGTGCTCACCATCACCCTCGCGCTCTATTCGCACTACCTGGCGGCGCTGGTTTTTCTGGCGAACAATGTCTTCGCCGCCCTGCAGCTCCTGAGGCTCTGGCGTGGGCGCGCTGGCCCGCTCCCGGCGTTCGGGCGCTGGTCGCTGGCGCAGCTGGCGGCCCTCGCCCTGTTCGCGCCGTGGTTATGGCTGTACCTGAGCAGCGCGACGACGTGGAGCGCAGCGCCGGCGAGTGATTTCAGCTTCTTCCTGCGGCTGACCGCCACGGTGTTCTCTGTCGGCGTGATCTCGCATATTGAGCGCTATGCGCCTGTCGTGCTGTTCATGCTCGCGCTCGCCGCCCTCGGGACGGCGTGGGTGCTGCGCGCCCGCGCCGCCCGCCGGAAATCCGACGCCGCGCTGATGGGCCTCCTCATTGTCCTCCTTCCGCCTCTCCTGATATACGCTCTCTCGTTGACCCCGGCGGCCTTCTTTGCGCCAAAGATTCAGCCGCGTTATCTGCTGATCTTCCTCCCCGGCTACGTGCTTCTGATCGGGCTGGGTCTGCTGTGGATCGCGCGTTTTTCGCGCCCCCTGGCGCTGGTCGCGCTCGCGGCGGCATTGCTGGCCCAGACCTGGCTGCTCGCCGATTATTTTCGCGGAAGGCGGCTGCACGACGAGTATTTTACGCTGGTGAACATCGTCAACACCTTCGCCCAACCCGGCGACGCCATCCTGCTCCATACCGATCAGGATTGGCCGACCTTTCTCTACTATCTGCAGGCCCCTATTCCGTGGGAAGGGGTGCTGGCCGGCGGCGAGGTGAACGAGGCGACGGCCGAGGGCTATGCGGTCAAGATGGCGAGCCGTTTCCCGGCCGTGTGGGTCGTGATTACCGCCGACGCGCTGGCGAAAGACCCGCAGCATCTCGTCGAGGCGCACCTGGCGCGCCTGCTGCCGAAACAGTTCGAGCGCGTCATTGACGATCAAAAGGTGGCGCTCTATGCCCGCGCGCCGCGCGACTTGCAGAACGTCCCGCCGGAAAACTTCCGGGTTCAGCGCGCACGCGCCCTCAACTTTTCAGCCGATTTGAAATGGCTTGGGTACGACCTCCCGGTGCGCGAGGCGAGCGGCGGCGACACGCTGCACGTCGTGACGTACTGGGAGGCGCGCCGCCCGGCAACCGTCACCGTAGAGCTGCGCGATACGCGCGGCGCGCCCCTCCGTGTGGACACCCAGGCCATCGCCGCCGGGCCGCGCGTGCGGCTGCAGAGCGATCTGACGCTGCCGCCGGGCGCTTCCGGCGATTACACGGTGTTCGTGACGGCTGAGGCAACCGGGCAGCCGGTCGCCGCTATTCGGGTCGAGCCGCGCGTGGCGCCGGTCGCCGCGAGCGGAATCCCTCACCCGGTGGATTACCGGCTGGGCGCGGCGCTCCATCTGGTCGGCTATGATCTGCCAAGCGCGAAGCTCGGGCCAGGCGAGGAACTTTCCCTGACTCTATTCTGGAAGAGCAACCAGACGGTCGAGACGAGTTACAAAGTCTTCGTCCATCTGGTCGGGGCGGAGTTCAATCCGGCGCTGAACAACCCGCTGTGGGGGCAGGTGGACCGGGCGCCGCTGGAGGGCGTCATGCCGACGACAGCGTGGGAACCGGGTATCGTGATCCCCGACGCCTACCGGGTCCCGCTGGATCCAAACGCGCCGCCGGGCGCCTATCGGTTGACGGTCGGCCTTTACGATCCGGTGTCGGGCGAGCGCCTGCGGGTTTACGACGCGGCCGGGAGCGCGCTGGGCGACGAGATTCTGATCAGCCCGATCACCGTCGTAGATGCTCCTTCGCAATCACCAGCCGCCACCACCAGCCGACCAGTGCAACCAGCGTCCGGGCCACGCGGGGAAAGTTGAAAAACTGCGACTCGCCGTACTGCCGATACCAGTGGTGAACCGGCACCTCGACCATATGATAACCGGCGTCCTGAATTTTTTTCACCATCTCAAAGGTGATCGTGCCGGTCGTGGACTCGAGGGTCACCTCGTCGAAAATAGTCCGCCGCATCAGGCGGAAGTCACAGTCCACATCACGGATCTTCAACCCGAAGAGATACTTGACGAAGTATTGATAGGCCAGGCCGATGACGACGCGGTGGAAAGGATCACGGCGCTTGATCTTGTAGCCGTTGACCATGTCCACGCCGTCTTGCACGGCCTGCGCCAGCAGCGCTAATTCACGCGCGTCGTATTGCGCATCGCCATCGGTATAAAAGATCCAATCTTTGGCGGCGGCGGCGAAACCGGCCCGCAGGACGCCGCCATAGCCGCTGGGCTGAGACCGGTGGATCACGCGCAGGCGCTCGTAATGCTGAACCAGATCGTCGAGGATGCGAGCGGTATCGTCGCTGGAGCCGTCGTTGATGACGACGACCTCGTAATCGTCGGCCACTTCCGCCAGAGTCTGCAGGGCGCGCAGAATCATGGTGGGAATCGTGCCCGCGTCATTATAGGCCGGGAAGAAGGCCGACACACTGGAAAGCTTGGGCATGGCGCCTCAATAAGCGTTGGGGTCTCTGAAAAGGCGCAGCAGCGTGCGAATGATGATCTTGATGTCCAGCCAGACCGACCAGTTCTCGATATACCACAGGTCGTACTTGGTCCGCTCGATGATGGACGTGTCGCCGCGCAGGCCGTTGACCTGCGCCCAGCCGGTGAGGCCCGCCTTCTCCCGGTGGCGCTCCATGTAGCGCGGGACCATGCGGCGGAACTGTTCGACGAACGCCGGCTGTTCCGGGCGCGGCCCCACCAGGCTCATGTCGCCGACCAGGATGTTGATCAGCTGCGGCAGCTCGTCAATCGAATACCGGCGGATGAGCGTGCCCAGGCGCGTGCGGCGCGGGTCGTCTTTGACCGTCCAGGCGGGGCCGTCTTGGTCGGCGTTGGCGCGCATCGAGCGGAACTTGATCATCGGGAAGGGCTGCGTGTCCAATCCCGTGCGCTCCTGGACGAAAAACGCGGGGCCGGGCGATTCGAGCTTGATCAGGATGGCGATCAACAGCAGGAACGGGGAAAGCAGGACCAGGCCGATGGCGCTCCCGACGATATCTATGACGCGCTTGAAGGACAGCTTCCAGCCGCGCAGCGCCACGTCGCGGATGTTCAGCAGCGGCAGGCCGCCGAGGTCGTCAATCGTCACGCCCGCGGCCATGATCTCGAACAGGTCGGGGAAGACTTTGATGCTCACCCGCTCGCGGTGGCAGAGCGAGATCAATTCCACCATTTCCGCGTCGGAGGCTTCAGGCATCGCAATAATGATCTCGTCTATGGCTTGCTCGTCAATCAGCCGGGGCAAGTCTTCCACCTGGCCGATCACCGGGAACCCCTCGACGGCGGCGGGCGCGTTCGGGCCGTTGACCAGCCCCAGGATGTGATAGCCGAGAAACGGCGACCCCTGCATCTTCTGGATGATGAGCTGGGCGACCTCGCCCGTGCCGATGATGACGACCCGATCCTGCACCCTGCCCCGGCTCTGCAGCACCCAACGGATCTGCTGGAGCGCCCAGCGCCCCAACGTCACGAAGAGGATGCCGCCCACCCAGGCGTAAAAGATCATCACCCGGGGCAGGTTGACTTCAAAGACGCTGTTCTTGAGCGTGAGCGAGGCCAGGGCGACGGACAGCAGCGTCCCCACCGTCAACCCGCCGAAGATCGTGTAAAACTCGTCCACGCGGGAGGTGGCGCGCACCAGGTGGTACATGCGGGACAGGAAAAAGACGAGGAGCACCGACAGGACGTGGATCACCAGGACGCCGCCGTAAGCGGAGAGGCGATCCAGTTCCACGGCCTCCGTCGGCCACTGGATCCGCTCGCGCAGGCGGTAGGCCAGCAGGAAGGCGGCC
>DATDRS010000038.1:0-34293 GCA_035291605.1 Anaerolineales bacterium
TCGTGCCCGCCGTTGACGTAGAGCAGAAGCCCGGTTTCCGGGTTCAACACCCCGACGAATAGCGTGGCAAACATGTTCGCGCGGCTGTGGTGAATGGCGATGTAGTTGTTCGTCAGATTAACGATGTTGAGCAGCGCGGTCCGGTCGCTGACGATGCCCCAGTCGGTCTGTGTCCCGTCGGCCCCGACGTCGTCCAGCAGGGCCTTCCAGCTCAGCGAATACAGTTGGGTGGCATAGGCGCGAATGAGACTGCGGAACAAGCCCATGAACAACGCCGCGCCCACGCCTTTGTCGCACACGTCGGCGACGACGAGGCAGATTTTCTGGCTATGGCCGAGCTGGAAGGCGTCGTAGAAGTCTCCGGCGACCTGGCGAGCAGGGTGGAACCCCGCCGCGATCTCCCACCCTGGCGCGGTGGGCAAGGCTTCCGGCAAGAAGCCCGCCTGAATCTGCCGTCCGATTTCCAGTTCGTGCTCGGCCGCCTGTTTCGCCTTTTGCAGGGCCTCCTCGGCTCGCTTGCGGTCGGTAATGTCGCGCCCGATGCCGCGGAAGCCGACCGGGTTGCCCGCCTCGTCACGGATCAGCGTGATGGAAGTCTCGGCCTGGCTGATGGTGCTGTCTTTGAGTTGGAGCCAGAACTCCACGCCCTTGTAGGGCTGGCCGGTGCGGTAGACGGTGTTGAAGATTTCGTAGGCGGTGCGGATGTATTTGCGGTCGGTGAAGTGGCGGAAGTGGCGGCCCTGCACTTCCTCCACGCGATTGTAGCCGATGCCGCGCACAAAGGCCGCGTTGACGAGCGTCAGGTTGCCCTCGAGGTCGGCTTCGAAATACGGGTCCTCGAGGCTGGCGATGATGCTCCGATATTGGCTCTCGCTCTGGCGTAGCGTCTCTTCGGCCTGCTTGCGGTCGGTGATGTCGTGCAACAGCACCAACCGGCTGGTGATCTGACCGTCGCGCTCGGCGACCGAGGTGCGCACGTCGAAATAGCGCCGGTCCGCGCCCTCGCCGAGCATGATTTCCAGGGGGGCGGTGAGGGTTGTGCCGCCGCCATAGAACTCGGCAAGTTGGGGCCACGCGGCCAGCGCTTCGCGCGCGGGCCGCCCGATGACTTGCGAGGCCGCGAGGCCAAGCGCCTGCTCCGCGGCCGCGTTCAAGTCGAGAACGCGGTTCTGCGCGTCGAGCACCAGCACCGCATCGCCGATGCTTTGCATCACCGCATCGCGTGTCACGGGGGTGACGTCGAACATGCGGTAGCGGTAGAACCCGGCGGCGAGCGTAATGCCGGTGAGGGTGAAGGCAAACGGTGTCAGGTCGAGATCGGGGAACGGGCTGAGGCCGGTGATGCTCACGAAGTTGGCAGCGAGCGGCGTCACGGCGGCGACGACGACGGCCCCGATCTGGGCGCGGTACAGGCCAGGGGTCTGCATGAACGCCTGCGCGAAGAACAGGAGGCCGCCGCCCAACAGCAGGTAATCGTAGAGAGTGTGTACCCAGAACCACGGGCCGAACTCAAACCGCAGCGCCGCGTAATCGTTGAGGACAAGCCGGAGGTTGCGGAAGAACAACTCGTGGAACTCGTTCGTCCACAAGGCCGCCAGTGAAACGAGGGGGATGATGGAGAGCAATGCCAGCATACGGAGCGTCTGAGGCTTCTTCAGCTTGCCCACGTATTGCAAGGCGAAGATGAGGAACCCTACCGAGATGACCTCGGTACCGAGGAAACGCAGGCGCAGCCAGAAAAACTGGCCGGCGAAACTGGCGCTCGCCCACTGCATGGCGCTACACAGCGACCACTCGGCCACGCCCGCCATCACGCCCAGCAGGGCCGCGGCGCCCGGCGCGGAGCGGCGGCTGACCAGCAGAGTAGTGAACACCGCCGAGATCAGCGCCGAGAGCAGGAGCGGAACGATGTACGGGCTGGCTTGCTGAGGCATCACGGTTTAGTGCTGGCGAGCAGGCGGCGCAGATAGGGCAATTGGGTTTCGGCCGCCTGCTGGCCTTTTTCAATCAAATAGGGAATCTGGTGCGCGTCGCCCAAATCAATCCGGCGCTCCAGTTCGGGAATAATGGGTACGATCTCCGCATGGTGAGCCAGATTATAGAAGGCATAGGTGGACTTGAGCAGGTTGTTGATCATGATGCTGGTGGTCTGGCTCACCAGATGGGTCAGCGAGCCGTAGTGGCTGGTGTAGGGGCTTTCGAAACCCATGGCGATGATGATGTCGCACTGCTCGCGGATGGCCACGCTCACCGGCAGGGGGTCGGCGGCCCCGCCGTCAATGAGGAGCCTGCCGCCCACTTCCCAGGGGCGGAACAAAATCGGGATGGCAATACTGGCGCGGATAGCATCTACAAGGCGGCCCTTATTCAGCAGCACGCGCTCGCCGGTCTGCATGTCGGCGGCGGCGAGGTAAAGCGGGAATTGGGTGTCGGCGAAAGTCTTGTCCCCGAAGGCTTCGTGCAGGCCGGCCATGATCGGGCGGTCGTCCACTAACCCAAAGCGCTGATTGAACCCGAACAGCCGGGGCAGGGCCGCGCGGAGGAGCGAGGGGTAATAGAGCTTGCCGGTGATGCCTCGCGCCCAGAGCCTCAGCGTCATCTGCTCCATCGCGCCAGCGTCGTAGCCGAGCGCTATGAACGCGCTGAAGATGCTTCCACCGCTACACCCGACGACCATGTCTACACGGATGCCCTCGCGCTGGAGCACACGCCACAGTCCGATGGCGGCGGAGCATTTCACGCTGCCCGAGCCGATGACGAGGCCCACGCGCTGTGGATGAGTGTCGGTCATCGCGCCTGTCTTCAGCCTGTCCGCTTCAGCCGCCAAAGCTCGCGATTGCCGCCGCTGCGTCGGGAAAGAACTTGAGGATGCTTGTGAAACCGCTGAGTTCCAACACCTTTCTCACGTTTTCCTGCACGCCCGCCAGCCGCAGGTCGCCGCCCTGCGCGCGCGCCTCCTTGAGCGTGCCAAGCAAGGCGCGCAGGCCCGCGCTGCTGGTGTAATCCACTTGGCTGAAATCGGCTACCAGCCGGATGTGCCCCTCGGCGATGATTTTGCTGAGTGCTTCGGTGAGGTGCGGCGCGGTCAGCGCATCCACGCTGCCCGCGATGGCGGCCACCATCACGGGGTCGCGATGGTCGAACGAGATCTCCATGCCATCTCTCCTATGGTGCTGATCGTCGGCGTTGAGCCGCTTGGTCAGGGTCAGAAAGTTCCCGGCTTGAGCGTCAGAAGTGTACTTGATCTCGTCGGCCACCTGCTGGATGAGATGCCACCCCAGCCCGCCCATGCGGCGCTCCTGCCAGTCGGCCTGCAAATCGGGTGTGGGTACGGCCTCAGGCGCGAACGACTGCCCGAAGTCGTTGATGGCCACGGTCACCTGTTGGGGAGTGCCCGAGATGGTCAAGTTGATCGGCCCCGGCTCGCGGCCCGTGTAGCCGTGCAGGATGATATTCGCGCAGGCCTCATCCGCCGCGAGCTTGAGCGCGAAGCAGATCGCATCATCCGCGCCGATCTTGCGGCAGGACTCAGCGACGAACTCGCGCAAGGCGGGCAGGTTCTCCAGTTTCGCGGTGTGGCGGGTCTCGAATCTCTGCGTCATGCTGGGGCGCCTGGCCTAGGTGCGTGCCTTGTCCGCCACCACATCCTCGTAACGCCTCACCACCTCACGCCGCAGAATCTTGCCGATGAACGTGCGCGGGAAGTCATCCACGAAAATCACCAGCCGGGGCACGAGTTCGGGCGGGAGGCGACGTTTGCAATAGGCGATGAGCGAGTCGGCACTGGGCCGATTCTTTTGCGCAATCACAAACGCGATCGGCTGATTGGCAACGGCGATCACCGCCGCCTCTTTCACCTGCGGGATCTCGAACAACACCTCTTCCACGTCGCGCGGGAAAGCCGGCCAGCCAGGTTTGTCGGGATACCACATGTCGGCCTTGCGCGAGACAATATAAAAGTAGCCGTCTTCGTCCATGCGCGCCACATCGCCGGTGAGGAGCCAGCCGTTATGCGTTCGCCAGGCGGGGGTGGTCTGGGGCGCTCCTGGACCTTCACCCCAGTAGCCAAGCATCACCTGTGGGCCGCGAATGACGAGTTCGCCGATCTGGCCTGGCGGCAGGTCTTTGCCGCTGGCGAGGTCAATGATCTTGGCCTCGGTGGAAGGCAGAGGGATGCCGATGGACCCAACCTTGCGGCGCTGGACGAACGGATTGCCATGCGTGACGGCGGTTGCCTCGGTGAGGCCGTAGCCCTCGATGAGCCGCCCGCGCGTGAGTTTCTCGAAGGCCTCCTGCACCTCCACGGGCAGGGATGAGCCGCCGGAGATGCAGGCTTTGATGGAACTGATCCCGAAGCGCCGCACGCCGGGATAGTTATTAATGGCGATGTACATGTTAGGCACGCCGGGGAAGATGGTCGGCCTGTAACGCTGGATGGTCTTTAAGACTGTTTCCGTCTCGAACAGCGGCACGATCACCATCGTCGCCGCAAGCGCCACCGGCACGTTCATCGCCGCCGTCATCCCGTAGACATGGGAGAACGGCACCACCGAGAGGAATACCTCACGACCCTCCTGGAGTTGCGGCAGCCAGTGGCGCGTCTGGAGCACATTGGCGATCAGATTGAAGTGCGAGAGCATCACGCCTTTAGGCTGCGCTGTCGTGCCGGAGGTGTACTGGATGAGCGCGAGGTCGCTGGGTCTCACCTCCACCTCTGGCGCATGCGGGCCGTATTTGTACAGTTCGTTGGAGAGCAAATACATCCCGCGCTCCAGCGGGAAGGGCAGGCGGTGGCCCTCTTTGGCCTCTCGCGTCAACGTGAATAACAACCGTTTCGGCCCCGGCAGGTAATCTTTGACGTTGGTGAAAATAATGTGCTCGAGATTAGTCTGGGCTTTGACCGTCCGCGCGGTCTCTCCGAGGCGAGTTAGAGTGACCAGAACCTTAGCGCCAGCATCGCGAACCTGCCGGGCTAGTTCGCCTGGCTCGGAGAGCGGGGTGGTGAACACGACCACGGCCCCGGCCTTGAGCACGCCGAAGTAAGCGATGACCGCCTGCGGCAGGTTGGGGAGCAGAATCAAGACTCTATCCCCCATCTTGACGCCTAGGGCCCGGAGCATATTCGCGAACCGTGATGACTCGCGGTTGAGACGGCGGTAGGTGAGGCGGTTGCCCTCGAAGATGATCGCGGTTTTGAGTGGGAAGCGGCGCGCTGCCGAGCGCAAGAGGCGGTGCATGGGCGCAGGTGGAATGCCGATGGTGTGGGGCACACCCTCGTCGTAGTGCGCGAGCCACGGGCGCGCCTTCCGCATCCGGCTGCGGTCATCTTCTTCGGCGGCGCGGCGTCCCTTCGTTCCGGCGACGAATCGCTCAATTGCGCGGTTGACCGCGTCCCGCCGTTCGAGCATGACCATGTGGGCGCTCGCCCCCACGTCCACATCCTCCGCGTTTGGGATGGCGCGGGCGACCTCGGCGAAATATTTGGGCGGGAACACCCAGTCGTTGTGCCCCCGGATGACGAGCGTGGGCGGGATAAGGTCGCGGAACATGCTCCAGCCGATCCACTGGCTGACGGCGTTGCGGTGCATAGCTTTCATGACAGTCGGCGTGGGTGAAAACCAGCGCTTGAGATAGATCGCGTGGGCAAAGTTCAGCAGGGGCGTGGGCAGGGCGAGCGCAAACCGGCTGGAGAGGGCAATGCGATATTCACCTGCGGAGGCGACGAGCACCAGTTTTTCCACGCGCTCCGGGTGCGTGACGGCATACTGGGTCACGATGGCCCCGCCGAATGAATGGCCGAGCAGCACAAACTTCCCGGTTACCCCCAGCACGTCGAGCGCTGCGTCAATGTCGGCCACGTGCTGCTCGACCGTGTAATCCCAGTCCTCCGGCTTGTCCGACAGCCCGTGCCCGCGCAGGTCGAGGGCGATCACCCGCGAGTCGTCGGAGAATCGGCGCAGTTGGTAGATCCACTGCGCGGCGTTGCCGCCGTAGCCGTGGATGAAGACCATCGTCCGGGCGGGATGGTCAGGCGAAATGTCAATCGCGCTCAGGCGCACGAGCGGCTGAGCGGAGATGCGCACTTCGCGGCGGTAGAGTTCAATATCTACTTCCATTGTAGTTCAAAATGAAGTGGCGCAGATTATAGGCCCGGCTTCCCGAAAAGGGCAATCACCTTCGCCCACAGCGGCGGGCCGAGGATGAGCAGGCCCACGACCACGGCGGTCATCGCGCCGACGAGCACGGCCGCGGCCGCCACGTCTTTGCCCACTTTCGCCAGCGGGTGCAGGTCGGGCGAGGCCAGGTTCACCACGGCCTCGAGGGCGGTGTTCACAAATTCCGCCATCCACACCAACCCGACGGCGAGGAAAATAATCGCCCACTCCACAGGGTTCAGGCCCAGCCAGAGGCTCAGGGCAAAGACCGCCGCCGAGGCCAGCGCGTGGATCCAGGCGTTGCGCTGGGTGCGGATCATGTGCCACCAGCCCGCGAAGGCGTGGCGGAAGGAGGCGAGGCGCGAAGTCGAGCGGCGTGCGGGAGAGAGAGACGTCTTAGTCACATGTACCACTATAACGCCGACGAGCGCGGGTCGCAAATACTCTTGAGCAGTTCCCTCCGTTGACAAAAAACTCGCCCCGTGTACTATACCGCGCATGCAATCACCGCCTCCCCCCCCGCGCCCGTCGGTGTGGGCAGCCCTGCCGCAGGCTCTGCGCCACGTCGCCGGCGTGGTGGTCGTGGGCATGGGGCTCGCCACCCTCTTCACGGCCTGGACCCCAGGCAGCCGCCTGTTCTCGCCGGACTTTGCCGCGAACATTGTGAACGCCCTCAATCTGACCCGCGTGGGTTCGGTGAGCGCGCCCACGCCTGCCGCCCCGACCGCGCCGCCGCGCCCGTTGCCGCGCATCGGCGTGGTGGCCGGACACAACGGCCCGCAGAACGACCCCGGCGCGGTGTGCCCCGATGGCCTGACCGAAGCAGGCGTCAACCGCGATCTTGCCACGCGCGTCCAGGCCGGGCTGGAGGCGAACGGTTTTCAGGTGGACCTGCTGGACGAATTCGACCCCCGCCTGGAGGGCTACCAGGCGCTGGCGCTGGTATCCATCCACAATGACTCTTGCAATTACATCAATGAACAGGCCACCGGCTTCAAGGTCGCCCGCGCTATTGACAGCGGCGTCCCGGAGTCGGCTGACCGCCTCGTGGCCTGCCTGATTGACCGTTACGCGAAACAAACCGGCCTGCTATTCCACAAGCATAGCATCACCCTCGACATGACAGAGTATCACTCGTTCTACGAGATCAACGAAACCACCCCTGCCGTCATCATCGAGACTGGCTTTCTGAATCTCGACCGGAAGATTTTGACCGAAGAGCCGTACCGCGTGGCCCAGGGGGTAATTGACGGCATCCTGTGTTACTTATTGAATCAGCCCCTCTCACCCACCCAGCCTGCTCCCTAACTCCCCAGGCGCTTCGGCGTTCTGAACCCACGCCAGAAATCCCAGACGACCCGAGCTTCAGAGACCCGGTTTCTCAGAGAGACCGGGTTTCTGTCCATATCGTGATCGGGCCTCCAGAGGCTGGGCTTCTCAGCGCATTTGGTAACTCTTGGCACTTGGTTGTATCCTTTAAGCGCTAGTTCGCCTGACTCGAGGTATCGTCTGTCGCCTATTCCTACGATGTATCGCGCCATAGTTGTTGTGACCCTTTTCGCCCTCACCGTGGGCGCTCCATCTCACCTGGTCGAGGCCTCCGCTGCCCGGCGGCCAGGCGCGGATGTGCCCCCCGGGAGCAGTGAACCTGCCTTCCCGCCGGACTTTCTGTACCCCTCGCTCTTTCCCCCCGCCCCGTTCGTTGGCCCGCGCACCCGCCGCATCCAGGTTGACCTCTCCGAACAGCAGCTTGTCGCTTCTGAGGGCCTGACCCCCGTCCGCGCCTTTGCTGTCGCCACGGGCGACTGGGCGCACCCGACCATCGTCGGGCGTTATGCCGTCCAATGGAAGCGCGAACGGATTGACCTGATCGGTCCTGACTATTATTACCGCGATGTCCCCTACGTCATGATGTTTGCCAGGCCGTTCTACATCCATGCTGCCCCGTGGCGCGCCGAGTTTGGCGCCCCCACCAGCCATGGCTGTGTCACGCTGGCGACCTCGGACGCAGCCTGGCTGTATGCCTGGGCCGATGTGGGAACCGAAATTGTCATTGTCTGGTAACCGCGATGTGGGCCCGCTTGCAGCGATGGTGGCATGAGATCCCGGCCCAGGGCGCCATTGAACGCCAGCGCGTCATGGTGTTCCAGACGCTTTTGTCAGCCATGCTGGCGACGATCCTCGTGGCGATGTGGCTCAACGTCGTCGTGTTCGGCTCAGCCGCACTGACCCTCCGTGGGCTGGCGCCGAATGCGCTGGTCCTGCTCTGTGTCGTGGGCGCATGGACCGCGCTCCGGCGGGGTCGCTTCAAGGTGTCAGTTGGGATGGTGATCGGCGCCATCCTGCTCGGCCAGCTGCAGGCCTTGCTGACCACGGGCCTGCGAGCTGGCGGTGGGACGCTGCTTATCTCCGCCATTCCTATCGCGCTCGCCGGTCTGCTCATTGGGCGGCGCAGCTTGGTCCTCACCATCTCTGCGTGCGTGGCGACGGTGGCAAGCGTGGCTGTCCTCGAACAAGCCGGATGGCTGTCGGTGGGCGTAGCCTCGCCGAGCGACAGCGGTGACCAGGCGACGGTCGTGGTGTTCACCGTGGTCGTCAGCCTCTTGGGCTTCCTGCTCGATCGCTTCGGCATCACCCTCCGCGAAGCGCTGGCGAAGAGCGAGCGGGCGCAACGCGACGCAGAGCAGGCCGAAGCCGCCCTGCACGCCAGCGAGGCCCACTACCGATCGCTGGCTGAGGCCGCGCACGATATGATCTTCATCATCAGTCGCGAGGGGCGTGTAGAGTACATCAACCGTTTTGCCGCCCGCGCTCTGGGACGGCAAGCGGAGGAAGTCATCAGCCAGCCCACCGCTGCCATTTTCCCGCCTCAAACGCTTGAGCATCAGACCCGCAACCTGCGGCAGGTGATCGAGACTCTCCAGCCGCTTTATGTCGAGGCTGAAACGTCTTTCTCGGATCACGAGTTGTGGCTGGGCACATGGCTGGCGCCTTTGCTGGATGAGGCCGGCGCCGCGCGCGCCGTTCTGGGAATCTCGCGCGACATCACCGAGCGCAAGCGGGCCGAGGCGGCCCTGCGGGAGAGCGAAGAACGATTCCGGCAGCTGGCCGAGAACATTCAAGATGTCATTTGGATCAGGGAGGCCGCCTCGGCGCGCATCCTCTACGTCAACCCGGCCTATGAGACCGTTTGGGGACGCTCGCGGGAAAGCCTGTACCGAGGTGAAACATCGTTTATTGAGACCATTCACCCCGAGGATCGGGAACACGTCATGCGCCTGCAGCAGCGCCTGTCCGAGGCGGAGTTCGAGATCGTGGAATACCGGATTTTTCGCGCGGATGGGACACCGCGGTGGATACGTGATCAGGCTTTCGCCGTTCGGGACAGCGCCGGCGTCGTCTCTCGCGTCGCGGGGATCGCCGAAGACATCACCGAACGCAAACAGGCTGAGGCCGCTCTACTGGAAGGGCAAACGCGCCTCAAGCTGCTGAACAGCATCGCCATCGGCATCACCTCGGGCATGTCTGCCGAGCAGATTATCGAGCGCGCCCTGCGCCGGATCAGCCAGTCTTTTCCCGCTGTCCGCGTGAGTTATGCCACGCTCGACGAGCGAGACGAGTTGCAGGTGTTGAAAGCCTTCGGACCGCCGGATATGCCGCCGCTTGTGAGCGTGAAGGCCGATCTCTCTCATGCGCTGGAGTACCTCAAAATCCTGCGCCGGGGCGAGGTCATCATTGCCGAGGATGTCCGCCACGATTCTCGGCTCACGCCGTTGAGCGCCCTCCTGGCTGCGAGTGAGACTCAGGCCATGCTGGTCGCGCCGCTCAGCCATTCCGAGCACCTGCTAGGGCTGCTAGAGTTCGCCGCGCCGCAGCCGCGTGACTGGACCGAGTATGAGCTGACGACGCTGACCGAGTTGGCCGATTATCTGTCCATCGCCCTGCGCAACGCTCAGGAGCAGCAGGCGCGCCAGGAGGCGGAGATGGCCACGCGCGCCGCCGTGGAGCGTTTGCAGATTGAACTATGGGAGCGCGAAAGGGCCGAGGCCGATTTGCGCGAAGCGGAGGCCAGATACCGCACCCTCGTCGAAGAAGCTCCGGCGATCACCTACATCATCTCCGTGGATGCCGGCGCCAAGATCAGCTACTACGTCAGCCCGCAAATCGAAACCGTGCTGGGCTTTTCTCCTGAGGCCTGGGTATCTGACCCCTATCTCTGGGATAAACAGCTTCATCCCGAGGACCGCGAATGGGTCATCGCCGCGGCGCAACACGCCCGGGCGACCGGGGAGCCGTTTTCCGCCGAATACCGCATCTTCACCCGTGATGGGCGCGTGGTGTGGTTTCACGACGAGGCGCGCTGGGTGCGCGACGAGGCGGGCCGCCCCCGGTTCATGCAGGGCATCGAGTTCGACATCACCGAGCGCAAGCGCGCCGAGGAGGCCTACCGCGCAGTCGTCGAGCATTCCCTGCAAGGACTGGTCATCATCCAGGATCGGCGGATCGTCTTCACCAACCCGGCTTTCGCCCGAACGCTGGGCTACACGGTCGAGGAACTAACGGCCCTTTCGCCCCCGGACGTGTGGGCGCTTATCCATCCCGAGGATCAATCGCTCTTGTTCGGGCGCATGCAGGCCGGGGAAGCGGTATCGCCGAGTTATGAAATCCGCGCACTCCGGAAAGATGGCGCAGTGCGCTGGCTGCGAGGGTCGGCCAATCCAATCGAGTATGTGGGGCGACCGGCGATGCAGGCCGCCTTCATTGACATCACCGAACGCAAACAGACGGAGGCCCTGCTCGCCCACCAGCTTCAGGAAAGCCAGACGCTGGCGCGGATCAGCCAGATGCTGGCCGGCAGTTTGGACCTGCCCACCGTCCTGCATCAGATCGCGGAGGCCGCCGTCGCCCTGATCACACCCGCCGAGCGAGCCGTGATCCACCTGCTCGACCAGGTGGAGACGATCCTCGAACCCGTCGCCGTCGCCGGGCCGGATAGTGGAACCCTGCATCAGCGCATGAATTTTCAGTGGGGCAGGGGAGTCGCCGGGCTGGTCATCGCCGGCGGCCAAACCATCAATCTCCCGGATGCGCAGACGGACCCGCGGTATATGTCCCAGGAAGGCCGAGGCGGCCATGTGCGCTCGCTGCTGGTGGCCCTGGTGTATGCCGGTGAAAAACGCCTCGGGACGTTGAGCGTTTACAGCGTTGCGGTCGGCGTCTTCACCGCCGACGACGAACGTCTGCTGACGACGCTGGGAGCGCAGGCCGGGCTAGCCATCCAGAACGCGCAGCTGTTTGAAAGCGAGCGCCGCCGGGCCGAAGAGGCGGAAGCGCTGCAGCAAGTGACCCAGACGCTAATCAGCCGCCTCAACCTGGACGAGCTGCTGCAAACCGTCGTGGAAGCGATCGCCACGATGGCCAGTTACCAGTACGTCAGCGTTTTCCTGCTCCAGGAAGAGGGATTGGTCCTGCGCGCCCGCAAGGGATACGCCCTCTCTGACGGCGGTACCTTGCGCCTGGACCAGGGCATCACGGGCCGTGTGGCCCGCACAGCCCAGCCGACCCTCGTGTCCGATGTGACGCAGGACAAGGACTTCCTTCCACTGGACGCCTTGCCCAACGTTCAGTCCGCTGTCGGCGTGCCCCTCCTGCACGCCGACGAGCTGTTGGGCGTTTTGTTGGTCGAGTCGACGGCTAGCCGGAGGCTGGACCAGAATGATCTCCATTGGCTGGTCAATGTGGGTCGTCAGTTGAGCCCTGTCATTGAAAATGCGCGCCTGTACGCCGACCTGGCGCATGCGCTTCAGGACGAGAAGGCCACCCGCGCACGGTTGGTGCAGACCGAGAAACTCGCGGCGATGGGGCGGCTGGTGGCCTCGGTGGCCCACGAGCTTAACAACCCGCTGCAGACCATCCAGAATGCGCTCTATCTGGTGAAACAGGAGAGTTCGCTGAGCGCGCAGGCGCGCGAGGATTTGCAGGTGGCCCTGAGCGAGGCCGACCGCATGGCCGGTTTGATCCACCGTTTGCGCGAGACCTACCGCCCGGCCGCGAGCGAGGAGTTCAAGGACGTTTCGCTCAATGTGCTCGTCGAGGAAGTGGAAAAGTTGATCGCAGTGCATCTGCGGCAGAGCCGGGTGGCCTGGGCGTTCGACGCCGATTTGACCCTCCCCTCCGTCCTGGGCTTGCGTGACCAGCTCAAACAAGCCGTCCTCAATCTCTGCCTCAACGCCGTGGAGGCGATGCCGCAGGGTGGGGCGTTGACCGTCCGCACGGACCGGGCGCCGGAAACCGGCGGCGTCTGGCTGACCGTTGCGGATATCGGGCCGGGCATTGAAGCAGACGCGCTGCCGAATATTTTTGACCCCTTCTTCACGACCAAATCCACCGGCACCGGCCTGGGGCTGGCGATCACCCACGACATCATCCGACGACACAACGGGCATATTGAAGTGGAGAGTGTCGTGGGACGAGGCACGGCCTTTAGAGTCTGGCTGCCCGCTCAGTCTATTTAGAGCCGATCCGTGAGCGGGGTCTTGTTTTTATCAACCGCGCAGACTAAAATCGGATGCAGAGATGACGCTGTCTGGGACTGTCCTGATCATTGACGACGAGCCGAGCCTGCGACAGACTCTCACGCATGTCTTGAAACAAGCCGGTTGCGACGCCGTGGCGGTAGCCGACGGCGCAGCCGCTTTACAGCGGCTGGCGTCCGCCGTCTACGACCTGATTTATCTCGACATTCACCTGCCGGGCATGGACGGCCTGCAAGTGCTGAAAGAGGTCCATCGGCTCTACCCGCAACTCCCCGTCGTGTTGTTCACGGCTCATGCGTCGCTCCAATCGGCCATGGAAGCCGTGCGGCTGGGCGCGACCGACTACCTCACGAAGCCGATTGACCCCGAAACGCTGATTGCCCGGACGCGCGTGATCCTGGCGGAGCAGGCCACCGGGAAGCGGCGGCGTGAAATTCACGCGCAAATCGAAGCCTTGCAGGCTCAGCTCAAGGCCCTCGACCAGCCCGCGCCGCCCCTGGAGTCGCTGCCCATCACCCCGCCGCCGCCGGGGGGCCGTTTCCTGAAATCCGGCCAATTGATCATTGACCTTCAGGCCCGCCGGGCAACCTTCGGCGACAGGGTGCTGACCATCCCCCCGGCAGCTTTTGATTATCTGGTCGTCCTGGCCCGGCATACGCCCGACGTTGTGGATTACCAAGCCCTGGTGGCCGAGGCGCAGGGCTACCGGACGGACCGGCGCGGCGCGCAGGAGTTAGCCAAATGGCACATTCACGAGCTGCGCTCGGCCCTGGAACTCGATCCCCGGGAGCCTCGACACATCGTCAATATTCGCGGCGTCGGCTACCGCCTCGTCGCAGATTGATCTTTAAACCCTCCTCTAACTTCTCCTAGCCAACCATTTCAATCTAACCCCAATCGTCAGCAGGCTTTGAATTCCTTATAATCAGTGGCATGAGCAACCTTACGCTGCCTGTCCACCTTACCGCGCGCATCCTGATCGTTGACGATCACCCCAACACAGCCTCGATGCTGGCCCGCGCTCTGGGGCAGTTCAAAACGCCCGTGGAGATCCTCACGGCGCACAGCGGACCGGAAGCTATGACCCTGATGGGCGAGAAAGGCGTGGAGGTGCTCATCACCGACTTCATGATGCCAGGCATGAACGGACTGGAGCTGATTGAGAAACTCCAGGGCGGACGCGAGCCGGGACACAGCATTTTGATCACCGCCTACGATAGCCCCGGCCTGGCCGCGATTGCCCGCCGTCTGCAGGTCAACGATTACCTCGTCAAGCCCGTCCAGCCAGACAAGATCCGGGCCATCGTCAACAAAGTGCTGGATGGCCTCACGGCCCCCAAGCCGCGCCCGGCGGACGGCCCAGCGCCATCTCATTTCAAGATTCTCGTGGCGGATGACCGGCCCGACAACGTCCATTTGCTGTCCACGCGCCTCTCGCACGAGGGCTACGCTTTCGTCACCGCCTCGGATGGCGAAGAGACGCTGGAGAAGGTGCGCGCAGAGCAGCCCGACCTCGTCCTGCTCGACGTCAACATGCCCAAGAAGAACGGGTTCGAGGTGCTGGCCGAGATGCGGCATGACCCGGCAATCGCGCACATTCCCGTCATCATCCTCACGGCGGCGCGCACCTCCCCCCGCGATTTGAGCGAGGGCCTGAGCCTGGGCGCGGACGACTACATCACCAAGCCCTTCGACTGGCGGGAACTGGCCGCGCGGGTGCGCGCCAAGCTGCGCGTCAAACACGCCGAAGACGCTCTGCGCCGCCGCAACCGCGAGCTGGGCCTGCTCCCCGAGATCGGGCAGGATTTGAGCGCCCGCCTGGATGTCGAAGAACTGGCCCACGTGACGCTGCAGCGCAGTCTCGAGGCCGTCCAGGCCACCAGCGCCCACCTCATTGTTTACCAGCCCGACTCGCAGGCCGTCCAACAACTCGTCTATCCGCCGGAGGCCGTGCCGTGGTCCTCGACGGACGTGATGCAAAGATTCGCCGCGGAAGGCGTGGTGGCCTATGTCGCCGACGCCCACGCGAGCGTCATCATTGACGATACGCAGACGCATGCACACTGGCTCTCCCTCCCCAACGATCCTTCCCGCTCAGCCATCGCCCTGCCCCTGCTTACCCGGCGCGGCGTCATCGGCGTGTTGACGCTGATCCACGAGGAACGGCCGGCCTACTTCACGCCGGATCATTCGATGCTGCTGCAAGCGATCGCCGGCCAGGCGGCGATTGCCATCGAGAACGCCCAGTTTTACGCGATTGAGCGGAAACGGGTCAACGAATTGGTGGCCCTCAACCAGCTTACGCGCGAGATCAGTCTCTTCACACGTTCCGCCGAACTGTTCGAGCGCGTTCCCCCACTCATCCAAACCACGCTGGGCTATCCCATCGTCTCCCTGTGGGTGATCGAAGCCGGCGCGCCGAAGCTGGTGTCCCAGGCCGAGGTGAAAGGTGAGAAGAGCCTGCGGCTTTCGCTGTTGTCGTTGGCCCCGCAGCAAGTGGCGGTGACGGGCGAACCGGTGAGCATCTCCGGCGAGGTGGAGGAGCGCACCTCCCGCCGCCCCGGCGTGGACATCCCGCCCACCCAGTCGGCTATCGCCGTGCCGCTCTTCTGGCAGGCGAAGGCCAGCGGGGTCTTGGCTATTCATAGCTCGCAGCCTCAGGCTTTCCAGGAGAGCGACCGGGTATTACTGGAGACCCTGGCGGCCCAAGTTGCCACCGCGCTTGAACGGATCAGACTCTTCGAGTCGGTGGAGCAGGAACAGCACCGCCTGGCCGCCATCCTGCGCGGGGCTGCCGACGCCATCCTGGTGACCGACGCGGACGGGCAGCTGCAATTGGTCAACCCGGCGGGCGAGCGCCTCTTCACCGACGTAGACGCGCGGCTGGGACACCCCCTGCCCGCCGACCGGGGTTACGACGACCTGATCCGTCTCCTGGCGCGCGCGCGCGCCGCGAACGCCTCGCTGCAGGATGAGATTGCCTGGCCAGATAAACGCACCTTCTCCGTCATGACCACGCCCATCGAAGAGGGCGGGCACGTGGCGGTACTGCACGACGTGACGCACTTCAAGCATCTCGAGCGGGTGAAGAACGAGTTCCTAGCCGCCGCTTCTCACGACCTCAAAAATCCGCTCACGGCCATCCTGGGCTATACCAATTTGATGGAGGCGGTTGGACCGCTCAACGACCAGCAGAAGACGTTTGTGGAGCGGATGCAATATGCAACCAAACAGATGCACGACCTGGTGCAAAGCCTGCTGGACCTGGCGCGGGTGGACATGGGCGTAGAGCTGCGCCCTGAAATTTACAGCCTGAGCGAAATCCTCTCGGCGCTCTCGATGGAGTTCCGAGGACAGGCCGAGGCCAAGCGGCAAACGCTCACCTGGCGGGCGCCCAAGCAGGACATCGTGGTCAACGTGGATTTGTCGCGCATCCAGCAGGTGTTCCGCAACCTGGTGAGCAACGCGATCAAATACACGCCCGACGGCGGCCACGTGACCCTCACGGCGGATGCGAACGGCGCCTTTGCCCAGGTGGCGGTGCAGGACACGGGCATCGGCATCCCGGCGAGTGATCTGCCGTTCATCTTCGACAAGTTCTACCGCGTGTCCTCCGACGCCACCCAAGATATCGAGGGCAACGGCCTGGGCCTGGCGATTGTGAAGTCTATTGTGGAACAGCACGGCGGGCAGGTGTCGGTGGAAAGCGCGGTCGGCAAGGGTAGCACCTTCAGCGTCCTGCTGCCGCTCCCCTAGCCGGTAGCCTCAGGTGTATGAGTTCCCACTGGGCCAATGACCGTCTAGTTCTTCTAAGGGCTTTGAGATGACTACTCCAACCACCTCCTCATCCTCTGAAATAACCCGGGCGCGTAACGCCTTCTGGGCAGCCGCCATCGTCGCCAGTGTCGTCGGCCCGTTTGGCGTTTATCTCTTCTATCTGGCGCAACCGGAAAACCTGCGAGAATACATTCCGTTGCTGGCGCTGGGAGTGATGGTGGGCGTCGCCATTCTCGCGGCCTGGCTGAGCCGCCGGGGCAGCGCGACCGTAGCCATGATCGCCCTTATCGGCAGCGTGCTGGCGGCCAGTGTGGCCGTGGTGACAGTGACCGTCGGCTTTGGCCTGCTCGCTGGAATGCTTGCCTTCTTCTCCGCCTCGGCCATTGCCGGTTACACGCTGCCCCCACGCATTGCCACGCGCGTCATCTTAGTCGGGGTCAGTGTGGGGGTCGCCGTCGTGCTGAGGGATTTGTATGGCCCGCCGGGGAGGCTCGCGGGCAACGCCAGTATTCTCGCCGCCTCGCAGGGGATGATCATCGTGCTGGTCGCGGCTTATGGCGTGATTACCCTGCGGCAGTTTCGCAACTATAACCTGCGCACCAAGCTCATCGTAGCTTTCGTCGGTGTCGCCATGCTATCCGTGAGCCTTGTCGCCTTCATCACGGACCGCGTTATCCGGGCTGGGTTGGCGCAGGACGTGGGCGCGCGATTAAAGGACCTGTCCAACACGGAGGCGCTCACGATAGGCGATCTGCTCGCCAAGCAAGTGGATAACTTGCAGGCGTTTGGTTTGAGCAAGGCCGTGCGGGCTACTGTGGAAACCGCCAGCGCCTCTGCTACGGGCGACCTGGGGGATCTCGCCAGGTTGGACGATCAGTGGCGGGCCGCAGATGCCGCAGGCAACAATGAGGATCCGTTAGTCAAGTCGGTCCTGGAACATGAGGCGGCCTCCGAATTACAGGAATTCCGCGCCTCCTTCCCCGAGCATGTGGAAGTGTTTGTGACCGATAAATTTGGGGCGAACATCGCCGCCACCAACCGCACTTCGGATTATTACCAGGGAGACGAAACCTGGTGGCAGGCGGCCTATAACGGCGGGGCTGGCGCGGTTTTCATTGACCAACCGGAGTTTGATGAAAGCAGCCGGACGTTCAGCACCATTATCGCTGTCCCGATCTATGCCTATGGCAGGCGCGAGGTCGTTGGCGTCCTGCGCACTACTTACGATATTAAGGCGCTGACCGATGCGCTGAATGCGTTGCGGGTGGGCGAGACGGGCCACGCCAGACTCCTTGTGCTGACCGATAAATTTCTTGCGTCAGAGGCAGGCGGCTTGCTGCCCGTGGATCGCGACCTGTTGACGAATCTGCAAGCCTCTGCCCAGTCAGATTTCGCAGATTTCACTTTCGAGGGCATCCCCAGTCTGGTCAGCCAGGCGCCTGTGACCTCCCGTGCCCCAGAAGAAGCGGAAGCTATCAGGAATTTGAACTGGGTGCTCGTCCTCCATCAAACTCAGGTTGAGGCGCTGGAACCCGTCGGCGCCGCGACCCGCACGACCGTCCTCGCCGCCCTGGGCGCGCTGATTGTGGCGGGCATGTTGGCCCTCTTTGTAGCCCAGGCGCTGGCCGGTCCTATCACCCGTCTCACCGCCGTGGCCCAGAAAGTGGGCGCGGGGGACTTATTGGCTCGGGCGAGCGTCGAGGCAAGTGATGAAATTGGCACGCTGGCCGCCACCTTCAATAGCATGGCCGCGCAGCTCCGGGCGACGCTGGAAACCCTGGAACAGCGCGTGGCCGACCGCACCAAAGCCCTGGCGACCAGCGCACAGGTCAGCCGCCGCCTCTCGACGATCCTCGACCAGAAACAGTTGGTCACTGAAGTCGTGGAGCAATTGAAGAACGCCTTCGACTACTACCACGCGCACATTTATCTCTTTGATGAAAAACGAGAGGCCTTGGTGATGGTCGGCGGCACGGGCGAGGCCGGGCGCACCATGCTGGCGCGCGGGCACAGCCTCCCGCGCGGACGTGGGTTGGTGGGCCGCGCCGCCGAGACCAACACCGTGGTGCTCGTCCCCGACGTGACTCAGGCGGTCGGCTGGCTGCCCAATCCGCTTTTGCCGGAGACCAAAGCCGAAGTGGCCGTGCCCATCGCCGCCGGCGGTCAGGTGATCGGGGTGCTGGACGTGCAGCACAACGTCGCCAACGGCCTGGCGCAGGATGACGCCGACCTGATTCGGTCCATTGCCGACCAGGTGGCTGTGGCGCTGCAGAACATCCGCTTATACCGGCAGACTCAGCAGCAGGCCGCGAGCGAGACGCTCGTCAATACGATCACCCAGAAGATTCAAAGCGCGACCACGGTGGAAGACGCGGTTCAAGTCGCTATCCGCGAACTGGGCCGGGCGCTTGGCGCTCAAAGAACGAGTGTGCGGTTGAAGACGGCGGGATCACGCAATGGACAAGAGTGAGCCGCCGGCCCTGTCACAGATACATAGATGTTGGGACTGAATGAGGAAAGCGAGACGACCATGCTCATGCTGAACCGGTTCAGACGATTTCTCAAACCACCTGTCTTTGAAGACGAAGACAAGACGCGCGCCGCCCGATTGTTGAACACCATCCTGGTCACGCTCACCGTCACCCTGCCGATCCTCATTGCCGGGGCCCTGGCGGGCCGCGCTGCTGGCGCCATTGTTCCCCCGGCTATCTATGTGATTGTCACCACATTGTGGGTCATGGTTCAAGGCCTGGGGCTCCTGTTGCAGCGCGGCCGGGTGGCTGTGGCCGGTTTCGGTTTGGTGTTGATGATGTTTGCCGCCGTCACGATGGTGCTTGCCGCCCAGGGAACCATCCGCGCGCCCGCCACTTCCTTCTATATTCTAGTCATCGTCATTGCTGGTCTTGTGATCAGCCGCCGCGCGGCAGTGATGATGACCATCTTGAACACGCTGGCCGTCTTCGGGCTGTTCCTGGCAGAAAGCCGGGGATGGTTGCCTGCGCCGAACCTGACGGTCACCATTACCCAATGGGTAGCTTTCACCGTGGTCTTTGCTATTACGGTCGTGCTGCTTTATCTGGCTACTCAGAGTATTGATGAGGCCCTGGAGCGCGCTCGCCGCAACGAGCGCGAGGTAAGGGCTTTGGCCTCGACCCTGGAACGGCGCGTAGCCGAGCGCACCAAAGCCCTCGCCGCCAGCGCGGAAGTCAGCCGCCGCCTCTCCACCATCCTCGATCAACGCCAGCTGGTGACGGAGGTAGTCGAGCAGGTGCAGAGCGCCTTCAATTACTACCACGCCCACATCTATTTGTTCGACGAAAACCGCGAGTATCTGGTGATGGCTGGCGGCACGGGCGAAGCCGGGCGAACCATGCTGGCGCAGGGGCACAAGCTTCCGCGGGGGCGCGGGTTGGTGGGCCGCGCTGCGGAGGCCAACGCGCCCGTTCTGGTTTCGGATGTCTCTCAAGACCCCGGTTGGCTGCCGAATCCTCTCCTGCCGGAAACCAGGTCGGAAGTCGCGGTGCCCATCGCGGCTGGCGCCGACGTGTTGGGGGTGCTGGATGTTCAGCACAATATCGTCAACGGATTGAAGCCGGAAGAGGCCGACCTGCTCCGCTCCATCGCCGACCAGGTGGCGGTGGCCTTGCAGAACGCGCGCCTGTACACCGAAACCCAGCGGCAGGCCGAGCGCGAAGCGCTGGCGGTCGCCATCGGTCAGAAGATACAAGGCGCGGCCACCGTAGAAGAGGTCTTGCAGGTCGCCGCGCGCGAGTTGGGGCAGGCCCTCGGCGCGCAGCGTTCCAGCGTGCAGTTGAATTTGGGCGCGCAGAGCGGCAACGTCCCAAACTAAGCGGAGTCAGTCGGTATGCCTTACGTCATTGCGCTCTGTCACCAGAAAGGCGGCGTGGCGAAGACCACGACCACCCTCGCGCTGGGCGCGTGCCTGGTCGAGCAGCAGTGTGACACGCTGTTGATTGACCTCGACCCGCAGGCCAACCTGACGACGGGCCTGGGCCTGAACCCGGCCGATCTCCACCGCTCGGCGGCGGACGTGTTGCTGGGCAACGAGACCCTGCTCCGCGTGAGCCGCGAAACGGGCGTGCCGGGTCTGGACCTGGTGCCCTCGAACGCCGATATGGTGACGGTTTCGCAGTATCTGTATCTGCGCTCGCCGTACGAATACATCCTGCGCGACAGCCTGGCCCGGCCCGACGCGGCGCATTACGAAGTAGTGTTGGTGGATTGCCCCCCCACGCTGGGGCCGATCACCATCAACGCGCTGACGGCGGCGGACATGGTGATTATTCCGACGCAGTGTGAATACTTTTCCATGCAGGCGCTGGATAGCGTGTTCAAACTGATTAATCTGGTGCGGGTCAAGACGAACTCGCGTCTGGCCTATCGCCTGCTCGTGACGATGTTCGACCAGCGCGGCAACCTGCACAGCCGCATGCTGGCACATTTGCAGCAGCATTTTGGAGATTCTTTGTTGCAAACCGTGATCGGGTTCGACAGCAAACTACGCGAGAGTCAATTGGTGGGCCAGCCGGTCACCCGGCACGCCCGCCAGAGCCGGGGGACGCAACACTATCGGCAATTGGCCGAGGAGTTATTGACTTATGTCCGACGACAAGTATTCCAAGCGGCTTGAATCCCTCTTCTCTCATGTTGAGCCTGTGGCGCCAGAACCGGGTCAGCCCGCTGCGCCTCCTCAGGACGCCCACGCTCAGGTGCGCATTGCCGAACTGGAAGCCGCCGTGGCCGAGGCGCGCCAGCAGGCCGAGCAGGAGCACGCGCAGCGCCTCGCCGCGTCTGCCGCGTTAGAAAACCTGAAAGCTCAAACTGCCAAAGTGGAAGCGGAGGCGCCTGTGCAGACCAGCGCAGAAGGGCCTGAGACCGCGCCCTCCAGGGCCAGTCGTCTGCGTTCGGCCATTCAGCCCTTGGTTCCCCGGCGGCAAGCCTCTGAAGCGGACAAAGCCCAGACGCGGGCGCGCAATGCGTGGCGCATGGCTGTGATTCTGCTCGTCACACTGGCCGTTTTTGACGTCAACTCAATTTACAACATTCTCCAAACTCAAGCCCCGCAGCAATGGGTTGCGGCCGGCTTGTCCTTCGCGGCTTCTCTGGGCATGCTCGCCAGCGCCTGGCTGATCCGCCGGGAACGTGTGATCCCGGGCGTATGGACGATGATTTTGACCGTCCTGGCCGCGCTGGTGCTGTCGCCGCCGCTGGGAGCAGGCCTGGGCCTGGTTTATGCGGTGACCGGGATAATTGTCGCCTCGGTGGTTGCAGGGCAGGCTTTGCCCCCCGGCCAGACCAGTTGGGCTGTTACGGCCGGCATTTTGTTCGCCATCGCCACGTTTCTGGTTGATCTATTCTGGCCGTTCCCACGCCCGGGTGCTGGATCGCAAGGCGTTACCTTGACTGTCCTGGGTGGACTGTTAGTCGTCTATGTCTTTATCGTCGCCCGCCAGTATCGCGACTACGGTCTGCGCACGAAAGTCGCCCTGGGTATTTTGCTCACGGCCGGCGCCGCATTGGCCGCGTTAGGGTTCTTTGCTTATGACCAGGCGCAACGGGTTCAGACTTTCCTCATCGGCCAACTGCAAACGGCTGTCGGCCAGCAGGCCGAGCAGCAACTCAGCAACATCGTGCTGGCCGAAGCCCGTACCGCTGACCGGACGCTCTCCAATGTGACGGATGACGTAGTCGCCCTGGCGGATTACCGCGGCTCGCTGGAAAAGCAGGCTTTGACGCTGGGAAAGGGCGCCTATTGGGACGGGCATAGCCGGCTCATCCGGTTATCGGGCGGGCAGTATGGCAATCTGTCCACCGACGTTGCTTCTATCTTTATCCCCTCCACATTCACTCTGGACGAGGCTTTGATTGCCGACCTGAACACCAGCGCTTACCTGGATTTCGTCGGCCCGGCGCTCCTGAAGGCCCACCCAAACGTCGTCGCCATCTACTTCATGAACGCGCGCGGCGCGACGACCTATTATCCTAATATCAGTTTGGCCGCCAATGTGCCGCCGGATTTTGACCCAACCGTACAGCCATTCTTCCTGGTGGCCAACCCGCAAAACAACCCCGAACGCCAGGCCGTATGGACTACCCCCTATCAGGACCCGGCCGGCACCGGCCTGATCGTGACGAACGCTGCGCCAGTATACGACGGTGGAGGCCAGTTTAAGGGCATTATCGCGGCTGATGTGCAGTTAGCCAAAATCTCCGAGCAAATTGCGACAATCGAGGTGGGACAGAGCGGTTTTGCTTTCCTGGTTGACCGGGCCGGGCGGATCATCGCCATGCCTGAGGCAGGCTACAAGTTGTTTGACTTGAGACCCGAGACGGTGCCGGTGAATGAACCGCCGAAGCAGAGCGTTCTGGGCAAAGGACCGACCGACCTGCAAAAAGTCACGCGCCGCATGGTCGTGGGCGAAACAGGCCTCGCCAACGTGACGCTGGATGGCGTTCAGAACTATGTGGCGTATGCCCCGTTGCCCGCTGTGGGTTACAGCCTCGGGCTGGTAGTGCCGGCGGCCGAATTGACCGTGCCTTCCCTGACGGCCCAGACTCAAATTCAAAGTGCAACACAGGCCACGTTGCGTCTGGCAGGTATCCTCCTGGTCGGCTTGTTGGTGGGAGCGGCCATCGTGAGCTTGGGCATCGGTCAGGTCATTGCCGCGCCGGTCGTCAGACTCACCCAAACGGCCGAACGGGTTACGGCTGGCGATCTCAGCGCGCAGGCGCGCGTGGAGTCGGGGGACGAATCGGGTGTGCTCGCCCAAGTGTTCAACGCCATGACGGCGCAACTGCGCGAAACGCTGGCGGGTCTGGAAGAGCGCGTGTCTGAGCGAACCCGTGACCTCTCCCTCGCCGCCGAAGTGGGTCAGCGCCTCGCAGCGGTGCGCGACCTGGACAGCCTGCTGGCCGAGGCCGTAGAATTGATCCGCGCGCGCTTTGACTTGTATTATACGCAAATCTACTTGACCAACCCCACAGGCGCAGCGCTGGAACTCCGCGCGGGTACGGGCGAAGTTGGCAAAGAGCTGCTCCGCCGGGCGCACCGCCTCCCCATCGGGCCAGGCTCACTCAACGGTCGGGCGGCTTCCGAAAAGCAGGCCGTCATCGTCGCCGACACCTCCATCAGCGCGTCCTTCCGGCCCAACCCGCTCTTGCCCGAGACTCGCTCCGAGATGGCGGTGCCGCTCACCGCTGGCGGGCGTGTCGTCGGCGTGCTGGACTTGCAGAGCTCTATGCCTGGCGCCCTGACGGAGGATAACCTCTCGGCGTTCCAGGCGCTCGCCGGTCAGCTCGCCATCGCTATTCAGAACGCGAGCCTGTTTGCCGAAGCGCAGCAGGCTCACGCCGAAGTGGAAGCCCAGGCCCGCCGCCTGACCCGCTCTGGCTGGGCTGAGTTCCTCAACGCGGTGGATCGCAGTGAGCGCCTGGGTTTTGCCTACGATCAGGCCGGGCTTGCGCCGCTGAACGAGCCGCTGCCGGCGGACGGCGATCAGACCCCCGGGCTCGCCCGAGGGCGGGCCCTGGCGGCGCCCATCACCGTCGCCGGCGAACCCGTTGGGATCATTCGATTGGAGAGTGACGCCCAGCGCGTCTGGACGCCGGCTGAAGCCGAATTGGTGAACTTGGTGGCCCGGCAGGTTGCCCAACAGGTAGAAAACCTCCGCCTGCTGGCTCAGGCCGAGCAAGCCCGCGCTGAAGCGGAAGAAGCGACCAGGCGCCTGGCCCGCGAAGGTTGGGAGACCTATCTTGAATCTACGCCTCTGGGCGAGGGTTTTACCTACGACCTGAATCAGGTTGTGCCTCTGGCACAGACGGACACCGCCGCCAGGGATGAGGCGGCCGGGCTTGCCCGGCCTCTGACCGTGCACGGTGAGGTCATCGGCCAGTTGGAAGTTGTGCCGCCGGACGCGATGACCGAAGCTGAGGCGGAACTTGTGGCCGCCGTGACCGACCGGCTGAGCGCGCACATCGAAAACCTGCGGCTGTATGCCGAGGCCGAGACGAGCGCGCAGCAGGCCCAGACGCTCGTCGAGCATGCGCCGGAAGCGATTGTGGTAGTGGACGTGGACACCGGCCTCTTCATTGAGCCGAACCGCAACGCTGAGTTGCTCTACGGCCTGAGCCGCGATGAATTGCTCAAAGTCGGCCCTGCCGAAATGAGCCCGCTCGTCCAGCCGGATGGCCGCCCTTCGCTTGAGAAGGCCATCGAGAAAATCACCGAGGCCATGCAAGGCGGCGCGCCGGTTTTTGAATGGATGCACCGCAACGCTCAGGGCGACGACATCCCGTGCGAGGTCCGTCTCGTGCGGATGCCTTCGCCGGGCCGCAACCTTGTCCGCGCCAGCGTCACCGACATCACCGAGCGCAAGCGGGCAGAAGAAACGCTGCGCCGGCAGCATGCCTACCTGGCCGCTTTGCAGGAAACCACCCTCGGCCTGGTTGGCCGACTGGAACTGACCGGCCTGCTGGAAACCATCGTCACGCGGGCAGGAGAACTGATGGGCACACGGCACGGCTACATCTTCTTGCTCGAACCAGGCGGGACCGAGATGCGGATGCACGTTGGAACTGGAACATACCACTCCTTCATCGGCTATCGCCTGAAACCAGGCCAGGCGGTGGTGGGAACCATCTGGGAGACCGGGGATCCCCTCGTGATTGATGATTACCAAAACTGGGCCAAGCACTTGAGCCTCCAAAACCTTGAACCTGTGCGCGCGGTTGCAGGCGCGCCTCTCAAATCCGGCTCACAGGTGGTGGGTGTGATTGGCCTGGCTTACCTCGAAGAGGATCGCCGCTTCGGCGAGGATGAGGTGGCGGTGCTGAGCCGCTTTGCGCAACTGGCTTCGGTGGCCCTGGACAATGCCCGCCTGTTTGAGCAGACTCAGCAACGCGCAACCGAGTTGGAGGAGGCCACGAGCTTCCTCGACTCCGTGATCGAGAACCTGCCGACCATGCTGTTCGTGAAGGATGCGCACGAGCTGCGATTCCTCCGCTGGAATGAGGCGGGCGAGGAAATTGTTGGCTTCCAGCGGGAAGATTTGATCGGCAAGAACGACTATGATTTCTTCCCTAAGGAGGAAGCTGACTTCTTTGTGGCGAAAGACAAGGAAGTGCTGGCGGGTGGCAAGTTGGTGGATATCCCCGAGGAACCGATTCAGACCGCCCATCGCGGCCTGCGTTACCTGCACACCCGGAAAGTTCCCGTGCTCGGCGCGGATGGGAAACCCAGGTATCTCCTGGGAATCTCCGAAGACATTACGGAGCGCAAGCAAGCCGAGGCCGCGCTGGCCAAACGCGCCGTAGAATTGGCGACGGTGGCCGAGGTGAGCACGGTCGCCTCGACCATCCTCGAAGCCGAGCGGCTGTTGCAGGAAGTCGTAGATCTGACGAAGTCGCGCTTCAACCTGTATCACGCCCACATTTACCTGCTCGACGAGGCCGCTGAGACACTCAACCTGGCGGTGGGCGCGGGTGAGGTCGGGCAGCAAATGGTGGCTCAGCAGCACACAATTCCGCTGAACCGCGAGCAATCGCTGGTCGCTCGCGCGGCCCGCACCCGGCAGGGCGTCATCGTCAACGACGTGCAGGTTGCGCCCGATTTCCTGCCCAACCCGCTGCTGCCGGAGACGCGCTCGGAAATGGCGCTCCCGCTCATCGTCGGCGAGCGCGTGTTGGGCGTGTTCGACGTGCAATCGGAGGCAGTCAACCGCTTCACGGAGGAGGACCTCCGCGTGCAGACGACGCTGGCCGGGCAGGTGGCCGTCGCGCTGCAGAACGCCAACCTGTACGCCGAACAGACCGCGACCGTGACCCGCCTGCGCGAAATTGACCAACTCAAATCGTCGTTCCTGGCGAACATGAGCCACGAGCTCCGCACACCGCTCAACTCCATCATCGGCTTCACGGACGTGATGCTGGAAGGCATCAACGGCCCGCTCACCGAGTTGATGGACAACGACCTACAGGTCGTCCGCAAGAACGGCCAGCACCTGCTCAACCTGATCAACGACGTGCTCGACATGGCTAAGATCGAAGCCGGCCGCCTGAGCCTGTCGGTCGAGACCTTCGACCTGCTCGAGGTGCTGTCCGAAGTCCTCGACATCACCTCGCCGCTGGCGCGTGAGAAGCTGCTAGACCTGCGCCTCGACATGGACTACCACACCCCCATCGAGTTGGTCGCCGACCGCTTCCGCCTCCGGCAGGTGATGATCAACCTGGTGAACAACGCCATCAAGTTCACCGACGAAGGGGGCATCACTCTCCGGGCCGTCAAAGCCGGCGACGATCTGGTCCGGATCGCGGTTCAGGACACAGGGGGGGGCATCCCGGCGAGCCACCTGGAGGCCGTCTTCCAGGAGTTCACCCAGGTGGATACTTCCATCACCCGCAAGGTCGGCGGCACCGGGTTGGGTCTGCCCATCAGCCGCCACCTGATCGAGATGCACGGCGGGCGCTTGTGGGCCGAAAGCACGGGCGTGCCGGGCGAAGGTTCGACCTTCTTCGTGGAGCTGCCGGTGGTGGCCCGCCTGGGCGAGGCGGTGGTGGCGTAGGGGGAAAGGCCGGGGAAATGGCTAAACCGCAGTATTTAGAGTGCCAGACGTGCGGTCATCAGCAGGCCTATCAGCCTTTTTCCGTGGCGGTCTGCGCCGAGTGCCGCTCGGAATGGCTGGAGCCGCATTACGATTATGCTGCGTTCCGACGCGACATCCTGCGCGGCCTGCCGGGGAGGCCCTCGAACTTGTGGCGTTATCACGATGTGCTGCCGGTCGCGGACCCGCTCAGCCTGGACTTGAACAGCGCCGGCGGCACGCCCCTGCAGCACTCGCGGCGCTACGCCGAAATGCTGGGGATGCCCCACCTGTACCTCAAGGACGAGCGCCACGGCCCGACCAGCTCCTTCAAGGACCGGCAGGCGTGTGTCTCGGTGGCCGCGATGCTCGAGGCCGGGATCCACGAGTGCGTCATCGCCTCCACGGGCAACGCCGCCGTGGCCTATGCCGCCGCCTGCGCCCGCGGGGGGATCAAGTTGTGGGTGTTCATGACCAGCCTCGTGCCGCAGGACAAACTGCGCGAGACGGCGCTGTTCGGCGCGGAGGTCGTCAAGGTCAGCGGCAACTACGACCAGACCAAGCAGATCGCCGCCGATTTCGCTGCCCGGCGCGGTCTGCACCTGGATCGGGGCGCCAGGAGCATTCCGGCGCGTGAATCCATGAAGACGATTGCTTATGAGATCGTGGAGCAACTCGGATGGCGCGCGCCGGATTGGTATTTCCAGTCCGTGAGCGGCGGGCTGGGGCCGCTCGGGGTTTATCACGGCTTCCAGGAGCTGCACGCGATGGGGCTGATTGACCGGGTTCCGGCGCTGGGCGTCATCCAGGCGGAGGGTTGCGCGCCGATGGTGCGGGCGTTCAAGGCCGGCAAGAAGGCGGCCGACCCGGTGACTCCTGAAACGCTCATTGCGATCCTCTCGACGGGCGACCCCGGCAAGACGTACACTTATCTCTGGGCGTTGACTCAAAAATACGGCGGCGCGATGGAGAGCGTCGGCGACCGCGAGGCTTACGACTCTATGCTCAAGCTGGCGAAGACCGAAGGGATGGCGGTGGAGCCGGCTGCGGCGGTCGCGTTTGCCGGGGTCGAAAAACTCGCCGCGCAAGGGAGGATCAGGCCCGACGAACTGGCGGTGATCAACTGCACGGGGCACACCTTCCCGGTCGAGAAGCACGTCCTCGGCGACCGCGGCGCGTGGAGCGTTGACGTACACCTGAGTGAAGACCAGAAACCCGCGCCGCGCGAGGGCTTGCTCGCCGCGCTGGATCACCTGGACGAGCGGGCGACGACGGTGCTGTTGATTGACGACAACCCGAACGACGCGCTGTTGATCCGCCGCCTGCTCGAAGCCAAGAAAAAGTATCGCGTCTTTCACGCCGCCGACGGCCTGGACGGTCTGGCCCAGGCCCGGCAGCGCTTGCCGGATTTGATCGTGATGGACCTGACCATGCCCGGGCTCGACGGGTTCAGCACGCTGGAGGAACTGCGGGCCGACAAGCGCACGCGGGACATTCCCGTGATTGTGGTCAGCGCCAAGGACATCACCGCCGAGGAACGGCGGCGGCTGAGCGGCCACATCGAGGCGCTGTACCAGAAAGGCTCGTTGTCGCCGCGCGCTTTCGTGGAGCAGGTGGTGCAGGTGCTGGGCGACAAAACTGCTTCGGAGGAAGGAAAGTAGCTATGGGACAGACAGTCCTTTACATCGAAGACAACCCAGACAACGTTTTGCTGGTGCGGCGGGCGCTGGAAGCGCGCGGTTATACTTTCCTCTGGGCGCCCAACGGCCTGCAGGGCCTCGAAATGGTCCGGGCGCAGCAGCCTGATCTCATCCTGCTGGATATCAATCTGCCGGACATTGACGGGTACGAAGTCGCGCGGCGGCTGCGCTCCGGGGGCGTCACCCAGCCGATCATCGCCATTACCGCGAACGCGCTCAAGGGCGACGCCGAAAAAGTCCTGGCCGCCGGATGTGACGTTTACATGTCCAAGCCGATCAATATCCGGGAGCTTTGGTCGCGCGTGACGACCTACCTGCCCGCGAATTAGAGTCCTGTACCCTGCTGATGTTTCCGCGTGTAGAATCAGGCACTGGGTGTGTGCAAGACACCCAGTGCCTTTTGTTCGGCCTATGGTCTATCTCGGCTGCCCAAGAGGCTTTAGACTACACCTTACCCGTGAATTTGAGTGTTGTGTTTTAGAAAAAACTGATGTAATGTAATCTATGGCAAAAATACCCCTTCTGTAATGTAAATTTGCCAGAAATCTAGAGACTGTAGCACCGCTACCGAGGCAAGAACGCACTCAGGCCCGCTCGCACTGGCAAAGTGGAGCAAATACTTGGTTATGGCATGAGCTTGTGCTTTACGTAACATCGCGTCGGCCTGATTAAGCTTATCGAGTAGGTCACCCATTGGCAGTTTTTCGCTTGCACAAAGTGTGCGTGTTACTGGTCATGGCTTGTGCCAATTTCAAAGGTTAGACTGACCGAACTGTTGTTCTTCCACCTATGACCCGGTGACATGGTACAGTCTCGAAATCTATGGAAAAATTCTGGACTGGTCCTCAAGTTGCCCGGATAGTCGGGATTCCCTACGACACCTTGGACTACTGGGTCAAAAGTGGCCTTGTCAGACCCAGCATGCCCGCTCCCGTACCTCGCAGGCGGTCATATTACACGTTCTCAGATATCGTTACTATAGCAGCGTTGAAGGCACTGCGAAGGCAAGGCATTTCTTTGCAGAAGCTCAAGCAGGCTCGGGCCGAACTGTGGAAGCGTATCGGAATAAGTCTAGAGCAAGGCCTTCAGGGAGGCGTGATTATAGCTGATCGTGAGCAAGTGCTGACAGTTCTTTACTCACTTGACGAAGCCGTGCAAATAATGTCGTTGCTCAAAGGCGGTCAGTTAGTCCTGCCGCTCAGCAATGTGATTGAGGAAGTCAAGATGCGTGTCGAGGGCATGTTCGGCGAAGTTTATACAGTCGCTACAGTCATTCCGACAGAGGCGAGGGTGCACAATGAACGCTGAACTACGGGATTCCTCTTGGCCGTATACACCAATGCCAGATGAGTTGTATGAACCTATCCGTAGTGGTCTACAGAAGTGTGATTTTGATAGCCAGGCAATCCTTACAGATTTTCCATTCACCTCCCTGGGAGCCAGAAGTATTCGTATAAACTGCGTTGCTTTCGCAGATCCCAAACGGTGGGATACAGACACTGCCTCAGTAGCTGTCTATTACAATCCCAGCAAAGTAATTACTGATGAGTTCGCTGTACGGGAAATTGCCGTATCTGGCGCTCCTATTGTAATCCTCGGTGATGCGAAATCAGTCTCACTCTTTGGAGTTTCAGCAAACGGTCGCCCCCAGCCGCACCGCATACGATCAGGGATAGACTATAGTGATGTTCCGAATGTTCTTGAGCAATATGCAGTGGACATTAACCCTAGAAGGATTTTGGAAGTTAAGCACGGTCTTGCAAGATTTGTTACTGCTTTTGCAGATGCGAATCCACTGCAGCTACGGCTTTGGGCGGTTGAAGCAACTCGGGGCATACTGGCAAAACAATTCGGCAGCGCGGTCGAAGCTATCCGGCAAAGCCTTCAAAAGCATGGAGTCACATTTGCTCAGAACCAGCTAGATACTAAGCTGGCGACTCAGCTGTTAGGGGCGGTTATTTTGGCCCACAAGGGGCGGTTAGGCAAAGGGCTGCAATCTTCAGCTGCACCATTGTCAGAGATTCTTCGCGCGACGCAAAGTAACTTCAGACATTATTTTGACCACAGACTGTTCGAGAAGTACTGGGATGCCGCTAGCAATGCGTTTTCCATCCTGCAGGAAGTCGTATACACAAACTTCACTCCAGAGATGCTCGATGAGCTTTATTTGCAGGCGTATTCGTCAAGGGTTCGCAAAGCTGAAGGTCGTTTTGATACCCCTCTATATCTTACTCGTCTCATTCTGAATAACATTCCAATCGAATTTATTCCCCCGGCGGATCGTCTAGCAGTCGATTTCACCTGCGGGTGGGGCAGCTTCTTAGTTGCTACCTATGAACGCTTGAATCGAATAGGCGATATGCCTGAAAGCGGCCGCCCGTTGTGGAAGCATATTATTGGTAATGATCTGGATAGTTTTACTGCGGAACTGGCTAGGTTAGCATTGTTAACGACATCACTTGATGACAGTTGGGAGGTGCGAAACGAAGATGCTCTCAGGTTGAAGCTGACTGGCCCCCAGCCTACAGTTGTTGTGGGGAATCCTAAGTTTTATGCTGATCGCAAAGCTGGCAAAGCGGCAACTGAAATAGATAGATCTACGGGAGAGCGAAAGCGTCTGCAAGAAGCAGATAATTTCCTTCAACAAGCTATTAGGCTACTGAAACCAGGTGGATACTTGGGAATGTTAATGCCTCAGTCTTTCTCGATTGCTGAGGCGTCAACATACACACGCAAAATGCTCCTAGAGGAATGTGACGTGTTAGAACTATGGGATTTGCCCCTTGCTGTTTTTGGACCGCAAGCGGCAGTCAGCCCAATGGTTATCTTTGCACAGAAGCGGGATAAGCGCGGGGAGCCGCTGAATTATCCTGTCCGTATCCGTGCCGCTCAAGGTAAAGTCCTGGAGAAAGTCGGTGTATTCAATACAGCTAGTATAGCGCCATCACAAAGCCGTTGGGGAGAAGCCAGTAGGAAGGCGCGCCAATCCAGCGCGAAAGTAACAAACCTGATTACCTACAAGACTATTTTGCCTGAACAAAAGTGGGAAAAAATTACTGAACGCTGCCAGAAGCTCGTCGAAGTGGCAGATATTACGCCAGGCGCTATCGTCGGAACTAAGCGCACATGGAGGAACTACGATAAACCGAAGCTGGTGCTGTGGCTCAGTGGCGCCAAACAATCGATGCCGCGTCCATTTTATATTGAGTATGGCGCGACAAAAATCCTATATCCAAATGAATTGGAACGGCCGAGGAAGAATAGGCGTTTCCCTGAAAGAGACCAGGAACATTTGCTTGCCGGACCTAAGGTCCTCCTAGTTTCTGACCCTAACCCGAGCTGGGGCAAGCGTACTAAAGTAGCGATAGAGCGACGGGGTTATTATCCGTCACACCATTTCTGGATTATTGTTCCAAAGTCCGAAGTGACCTCTGGTATTTCCTTGGAAGTACTGGCTGCTATTCTAAGTTGGGATGTCTGTAATGCTTGGGTTGTTGAGAGTTTTCGATATCCGTGGATACGGAAGCAAGTATTGGAAGATATACCCTTTCCCCTATTGCTGGAGAGGGATATCGGGCTTCTTGAGAAAGCTGTTAAGGAGATTGAGACGGCAGCACAACGCAGTCAGATTGAACCACAGGCACAAGCTATCCTTGATGACGTGCTCAAGAAGGCATACCAACTGGATGAGAATACGTTCCGAACTCTAAGAACCGTCATGGAATGGGATACGAAACCATTGGAAGTAGAGCGTCACTTACCTCCAGACCCGTCAGCGGTATTCCATGTGTATGGCCAAGTGGAATCTGTTGACGTTCACCAACAGACAATAAGCATTTGGTTTGAGGGCATCCCAGCGACGCATACTGTGCCCATCGCAGATGCAATGCCCGGCTGGATGCTGCGGGAAGGGGCCTCATTCCAGGCTCAAGTTTCTTTTGAGGCGTTACGAAAACAAGAGTGGGGCAAGCTGAAATGGTGGAGCATTATTCCGAAGGAGTATTCCTATTTAGCAGACGACAAGTTGCTTCAGCGTGTTGCTGATGAACTTTCTGGGGTATAGAGCCAAGCGGTATCATGGCCGCACTGCAATTGGCGTTCCTCAATGTTGGTCAGGGTGACACCACTATCATCTATGACCTTGATACGAGGGATGCCGTCGTTGTTGACTGTGTGAATCCACTGCCGGTGCTAGAGTTTCTCAAAACAAAAGGCCTCAGCCGCTTACGAGCGCTCATTGTGACACACGCACATCTTGATCACTATGCGGGTACAGTTAGCCTACTCGAAAACTGTGAACAGCAAGGTATAAGTTGGGATACCTTCATTTTTAGATGGGAGGATGTACGGCGTTATCCGAGCCTGCTTAACGACGCTGATGGACATTCCGGCGCAATTGACGGGATGAAACGGGACGCTTCTTTGAGAACGTTGCTTAAGTGGGCCAAGAGGCCAGAGATTAAGAAAAAGCATGCGCAGCCCCATGACTTACCCAGAAACGTTCGTATTCTCGACGCGTTGACCTTCTTGCATCCAGAGCATCGGGACTGGCAGGAGCTATTTGACACCAGCAGCCTCAATAACCTATCAGTAGTAATTCGTGTGTCAGATGGTGCAAGTGCCCTGCTTGCAGGTGACATAGAACCTGAAGGGTGGAGGCATCTCAGCGCAAATCACCCACAACTGCTCACGAATGCCATTCTCAAATTTCCTCATCATGGTGTATGGCGAAATGGAAATATTGCAGAGCTACTTGACCAAGTTGCTCCTGAGATTGTGATTATTTCCGTTGGCATGTCAAATGCCTATCAACATCCATCCAAGGACGTCTTCGCCGAGCTCAGGAAAAGACCAAGTATACGGCTGCTTTGTACCCAAGCCACTCCACAGTGCAGTGATAGGCTTCGAGAGGTGCGAGAGAAAATTCTTACAGCGATTGAAAGGGCAGGGTCATCGGAGCTGTTAGGAAGTGATCGCAGAGAAGGCGGATGCCCATGTGCGGGGACGGTGTTAATTGAACTTGGCGACAAAGCGAAAGTGCTCAGTCCGAGTTTACAACTGCATATCACTGAGATAATCCAGCCATTTCTTGAGAAACACCAGTGTATCTTACCATCACTAACTTGACTGTCGACCAAATGATAATGCGCCCTACTGCATCCTGTATCAACTCAAAGCCTCGCTGAAGGCACCGTCGCGTAAACAAAGTTGTGCGTCACTAAAGGTGCCCTATGTGGGGTTTGAAGACCTGGGTCGGCGCGTTCTTCCCAGCGGGCGCGAAACAGCGCGACTTCCTCACGCTCTACAGCCGCTGGCTGAAACAATCAAGCCTATTTTGAGGTAATACTTCACATGTGAGCTGTCGTGAGGTCAAACGTGAACGAGGCATTCGAAGATGAATATCTCGACGTTCTACAGAACGTCGAGGCGGGCATCATGCAGGTCTTTCGTGAGCACCCGGAGATGACCGATGCCGAGGCATTGCAGGCGGTCGAGGGCGCGCTGCGCCTCTATCAGGCCGAAGTGA
>DATDRS010000039.1:0-5149 GCA_035291605.1 Anaerolineales bacterium
CGGGGAGTATAACACATTCACCCCCGATTCGATGCGATGCGCCCGGCGACTAGAAGTCACGGCAACAAAAGGCGCGAAGTCCGCCTGCGCGGACTAAAATCAATCGTCGGAGGGCAGCTTCGCTTTGCGCGCGGCAGGGCATGCTTCGTGTCAACTGCCGCCTTAAGGGAGAGTGGAGAAACCCCGCCGCACCTCCAATGTGCGCCGCATAATCACGACCGCTTCGCCGCGATACACCCTTCGCTCCATGGTCACCCATCCGATTGTATGCCCAGGCCAAAATTCCCGAGGTGTGGATTGTGAATCTCCTGGACAAATGGGTGGAGGTGTATCGCGGCCTGGGCGCGCGGGGTTACAAGGAAAAGCGCACGGTGAGCCTCAAGGAGTCACTCACACCCCTGGCCCTGCCCAACGTGACCCTGAAAGTCCGCGAGATCCTGAGCGCCTGATCCGAACTAACCGGGCCGGTTCCCGGCGGCCTCCGCCTTCAAATACACCACCCCCAGCGGCGGGATCGTCAGCAGGACGGAATACGGTTGCCCCTGCCAGGGGGTTTCTTCGGCGGGGAGGCCGCCGGCGTTGCCCAGGTTGCTCCCGCCGTAGACATCTGAATCGCTGTTCAGTATTTCTTTATAGAAGCCGGGCGCGGGCACGCCCACGCGGTAGCCGGTGCGCGGCACGGGTGTGAAGTTCGCCGCGACGACGATCTGCTCCGCCGGGTCTTTGGCGCGGCGGATGAAGGAAACGACGCTGTAATCCACGTCGTGGAAGTCAATCCACTGAAACCCTTCCCAACTGAAATCCACCTCGTGCAGGGCCGGTTCCGAGCGATACAGCCGGTTCAGGTCTTTCACGAACTGCTGGAGTTTGCGGTGCGGCTCGAAGTCAAGCAGCATCCAGTCCAGCCCGGTCTGAAAGTTCCACTCGTTCCACTGGCCGAACTCGCCGCCCATGAACAGGAGTTTCTTGCCGGGATGCGCGTACATGTAGGCGTACAGCGCACGCAGGTTGGCGAACTGCTGCCAGTAGTCGCCGGGCATCTTGGCGAGCATCGCCTTCTTGAGGTGCACCACCTCGTCGTGCGAGAACGGCAGGACGAAGCTCTCGCTGAAGGCGTATATGAGCGAGAACGTCAGGCTGTTGTGGTGATAGCGGCGGTGGATCGGGTCTTTCTGCATGTAAGCGAGCATGTCGTGCATCCAGCCCATGTTCCACTTCATGTCGAAGCCGAGGCCGCCCACGTAAGTGGGGTGCGAGACCATCGGCCAGGCGGTGGACTCCTCCGCGAAGGTGAGCACGTCCGGGAATTTCTCGTGGACGAGTTCGTTGAAGCGCTTGAGGAAGCGAATGGCCGCCAGGTTCTCGCGCCCGCCGAACTCGTTGGGGATCCACTCGCCGGGCTGGCGCGAATAGTCGAGATACAGCATCGAGGCGACGGCGTCCACGCGCAGGCCGTCCAGGTGATACTCCTCCAGCCAGAACAGCGCGTTGGAGAGCAGGAACGCGCTCACCTCGTTGCGGCTGAAGTTGAAGATGAACGTGCCCCATTCCGTGTGCTCCCCCTTGCGCGGGTCGGCGTGCTCGTAGAGGTGCGTGCCGTCGAAGAACCCGAGGCCGTGCGCGTCTTTGGGGAAGTGCGCGGGGACCCAGTCGAGGATCACGCCGATCCCCGCCTGGTGCGCCGCGTCCATGAAATAGCGGAAATCGTCCGGCGTCCCGAACCGCGCGGTGGGCGCGTAGTAGCCCACCGCCTGATAGCCCCACGAGCCATCGTACGGATGCTCGGTGATCGGCAAGAATTCGATGTGGGTGTAGCCCATGTCTTTGACGTAGGGGATCAACCGCTCGGCGAGCTCGCGGTAGGTGAGGAAGCGGTTGTCTTCTTCTTTGACGCGCTGCCAGGAGCCGAGGTGGACTTCGTAAATGGAGATTGGAGATTGGAGTTTTTGGCGGGACTTGCGCGAGGCTATCCAGTCGGCGTCGTTCCACTGGTAGCGGCTCAGATTCCACACCCGGGAGGCGGTGTTCGGGCGCACCTCTGAGGCGAAGCCATACGGATCGGACTTCACCGCCAACATGCCTTTGTAGGGCGTCTTGATTTCGTACTTGTAGATTTCGCCTTCTCCGAGGCTGGGGATGAACAACTCCCAGAGGCCGGTCGCGCCGCGGGGGCGCATGGGGTGGCGGCGGCCTTCCCACTGGTTGAAGTCCCCGATGACGCTCACGCGCTCGGCGCTGGGCGCCCACACCGCGAAGGCGACGCCGGAGACGCCCTCGTGCGTGACGAGGTGCGCGCCAAGCTTGTCGTAGAGTTGATAGTGTGTGCCCTCGGCGAACAGGTGCAAATCGTATTCGGTGAGGACGGGCGGGAAGCGATAGGGGTCATCAACAATGTAGAGAAGACCTGGTGGGTCGTCGGTAATTTGTAATTGGTAATTGAAAGGCGCGGTGTCATTGGGAAAAATGGCCTCAAAAAAGCCCTCGGGATGGACGCGCTCCATGGGAGTGAGATGCTCGCCGCGTTTAACGGAGACCGCCTGGGCCTGCGGCAAAAACGCGCGGATGACCCAGCCTGCCGGCCTCGCCTCGTCCAGCGGATGCAGGCCGAGGATGTCAAACGGCGCGCCGTGATGGCCTTCGACAATCGCGGTGATGGCGGCGGGGTCGGCAGTAGGCATGAGGAGAACTCCTGAGGAAGATAGTGATCACTGAACTTTCACCGCTTCCACCGAAATGCGTAGCACGTCCGCGAGCCGGAGCGCGGTTGCGGGTGGCTTCGGGTCCGCCACATGTCGGCGCAGGTGCTCAAGCATCATCTCCTGCGCGCGGGCCGGGCGCACGTCGAAACCGAGGCGGTCGGCGGCCTCGACCAGGCGGGCGAGTTCAGAATACAACTCAGGGCGAGCGGGCTGATCCGGTGTATTCACCAACACCTGAACTTGCTCCACGACGGCGCGCTCCAGATTGCGAACCGCCAACCCGCGCTCTAAGCGGAGGCCGTCGCGCCGGGCTAACTCCAGGATGTGCTTCATGTTCGCTTCGTTCGCTTGGTCGGGTTGGCGGGCCAATTCGGCAGCGGCCCCGGCCAGGCGGTGGCTGAGTGTGTATTCGGCGGCCACGCGCAGTTCCGGCGGCACGGGCATGTGCGCTTCGCGCAGCGCGGTGATCGTCCCCATGTGCTGAGTGTAAATCTGTTCGTAGGAATTTGCCAGTCCCGCGAGCAGTTCCTGGTCGAGCGTCTTCATCAACCGGCGGCGGTCGGAGGGCGGCAGGTCGCCCAACCCGTAGATGTTCTCTCCGGCGACGCCTTTGAGCAGGCGCGCAAGTTTCGCCGGCGTCAGGCGGTGGAGGCGCTTCAACAGTTGCGCGCAGAACTTCTCGCTTTCCTCGGCGCTCCGGCTCAGGCCGACCGAGGCCGCGAAGTTGTAGCCGCCCAGGTGTACTGCGGCGTAAGTCCAGCCGCCGGCGTGGCTCGTGGATTCGGATGTCAGGCGGAGGTGGCCGCACACCAGCCGATAATCGCCCACCTGCCGGGAATGCCCCAGGGTCTGCTCAATGCGGTAGGCGTGGCGGCGGTGACGGACGGGGAAAGGATCAACGAGCGCGTTGATCGCGTAACTGGCGGCGACGCGCTCCGGCCCGATGGCGGCGGGCAGGACCAACCGGCGATAGACCTCAGCCCCATTCCTGTAGCGCGGATCGTTGCTCTCTGCCTTATGCAGATCGGCCAGAAGTTTCCGGGTGAGGCCATTGGCCCCGAAGCGCGAGGCCAGGTCAATCGCCCGCGCGGCATACTTGAGCACCTGCGTGGATTCCAGGCCGGAAAGCTCGGTGAAGAACCAGCCGCAGCTCGTGTACATGAGCAGCGCGTGCCGCTGCATTTCGAGCAGTGTCAGCGCGCGCTCGCGTTCGTCTTCGGACAGCCGGCGCCCGGCGCGTTTAGCCAGGAATGCTTCGAGGCGCTCCGGCGTGCGGTCGGGCAGGACGTCGCCGTAGGCGTCCCGCGCTTCCCACGGGTCGCCGAGCAGGGCGGGAGCCTCGCGCGCGTAGATTTCGGCCAGCGCGTCGCGCAGGTGGTCGAGTGCCGCCCGCAGCGGGGCGCGCCAGCGCTGATGCCAGTCGGCGGGGCCGCCCACGCGGCAGCCGCAATCCCGGCTCCAGCGCCCCACACCGTGCGCGCAGCTCCATGCGGTCCCGGGTTTGATTTCCACTTCCCATTGTGGCGGTGCGAGGTCGAGGTACGCCGCGTAGTTGGTCACCTGGAATCCCTGTGCAGGCGCTTCGTGCGTCAGGGCATAGGTCAGTGTCAGTTCGGCAAATTTTTTGTGATGTCCGAACGTCTCGCCGTCGGTGGCGAGGTGGATCAGTTGGGGATGAGTCCGCTTGGGATCCACCGCGCCCGCAAGGCGGGAGAGGAAGTGCTGGCTGTCCTGGAACAGATCGCCGTAACCCGCGGCGTGCGCGAGAGGCCCGTCGTAGAAAAAGGCCGCCAGGCTGCGCCCGCTGGGGAGGCGGCACGTGTAAGCCTGCGAAGGATCAACGTTTCCACTGCTCACATCCCGCCAGTCGGCGTGATCCACTGACCCCCGCGGGCGGACTCGCGCCGCCTGCGTGGGAGAGAGGATGACGTAGCGCATCCCGGCCTGGGCGAGGACTTCGAGCGTTTCATGATCTACCGCAGTCTCCGCGAGCCACATGGCCTCGGCCTCGCGCCCGAAGTGGTAGCGGAAGTCCGCGAGACCCCAGCGGACCTGCGTGACTTTGTCGCGCCGGTCGGCGAGCGGCATGATGAGGTGGTTGTAAACCTGCGCGATGGCGTTTCCGTGGCCGAGGCGCTTGAGGCTGGCCGCGTCGCCCTCCCGGATGCGGTCGTACACGTCCGGCGCGTGCGTGCGGAGCCACGAGAGCAGCGTGGGGCCGAAGTTGAACGAGAGGTACGCGTAGTTGTTGAGGATGTCCACCACGCGCCCGTCATCGCCGAACACGCGCGCAAACGCGTTCGGGCGGTAGCACTCCTCGTTGATGCGCTCGTTCCAGTCGTGGTATGGCTCGGCGGTCGGCTCGCGGTCTATCTCGTCCGTCCAGGGGTTTTCGCGCGGCGGTTGGTAGAAGTGGCCGTGAATGGCTAAGTAAGTCATCAGCAGGCAGG
>DATDRS010000040.1:0-21103 GCA_035291605.1 Anaerolineales bacterium
AATTGAGATGCCGATGAGATTCGGATTCATCCCCAGCGAGGGCGGGCTGTTCTTCAAAGAAGCGCTGGAAGAAGCCCTCTACGGCGAAGAGCTTGGCTTCGACTCCGTCTGGCTGGAGGAGCATCACAGCATCCGCAATCACTACTGGCCCTCGCCGCTCATGGCGCTGGCCGGGATCGCCGCGCGGACGGCGCGCGTTCTGCTCGGCACCGACATCGTGGTTTTGCCTTTCTACCATCCGGTGCGCGCCGCCGAAGATGCGGCCATGCTGGATATCATCTCCGGCGGGCGCGCGATCCTCGGCGCGGCGATCGGCTATCGCCCGCCGGAGTTTGAGTTGTACGACGTCTCACTCGACGACCGAGGGGCGCGGTACGTCGAGATGCTCAAGATCATCCGCGCGCTGTGGACGCAGGATCGTGTGGAATACAACGGGCGCTTCTTCAAAATCAAGGGCAGCATTGAGCCACGGCCGGCGCGGCCCATCCCCCTCTGGCTGGGCGGCTGGGGTGAACTGTCGCTCAAGCGCGCGGCCCAGCTCGGCGACGCCTGGGTCCCGGGGCCAACGGCCAACCTCGAAAAGCTGCTCGCCGCGCAGAAGCAATACCGCGCGTACCTGGCCGAAGCCGGGAAGGCCTCGGCCGGCGTTCCTGTCCCGCTCACGCGCGAGGTCGTCATCGCCGAGACGCGCGAGCGGGCATGGGAGTTGGCCGAAAAGTTTTTGATGGTGAATTACCGGGACGAGTACGGCGGCGGGTGGAAGCATCCTCTCATCGGATCGCAGGATCAGACCCCGGTCAATCAACTGGAGGCCCTGAGCCAGGATCGTTTCATCATTGGCAGCCCGGAAGATTGCGTGGGCAGGCTGCGGCGGTTCGTGGAGACCTTCGGCGTGGATCACCTGATCTGCCGGTTGTACTTCCCCGGCATACCGCACGACCACATCATGCAGGAACTCAAACTGCTGGCGACGGAGGTGTTTCCAGCGTTTCGATGAGCGCCTCTGTGAGTGAGGTTTTCCCGCCGCCGAACTACGCCCTCTCGCCCTTCACCGGGTGGACGCGCGAGCATTGGGAGGCCGTGCTGGCCCGCATGACGTTTGGCTATGTGCGGGCCGCGGACATCTCCGGCTCCCCGGCGCGCGTGCTGTACCCGGCTGACCGGCGCGGCCTGCCGGACGCGGTAGATGCAATTGAGTCGTTCGCCCGTATCGCCTCCGCCTGGGGGGCGTGGCTGCGCAACCCGGCCAACCCGGCCAGCCTGCGTTTTCAGGGCCGCGAGATGAACCTCGAAACCCTGCTGCGTCAAGCCCTGCTGGAGGGCACCAGCCCATCCAGCGAGCGCACCTACTGGGGCGAGGTCGGCCACATGGATCAGCGCATCGTCGAGAGCGCCGACATCGCGATGACGGTGTGGATGAGCCGAGAGCGCGTGTTCGCCAAGATGAGCCCCTCCGAGCAGGCGCAGGTGATGGCCTGGCTGGCGCAGGTGGACGGCAAAGGCACATACCCGGACAACTGGATTTTGTTCACGGCCCTGGCGCAGGCGGTGCGCCTCCATCTGGGCTACCCGGCCCCGGAGTCCGATCTGGACAGCCGGTTAGCGCAAATCGCCGAATTCTATCGCGGGGATGGCTGGTACGTGGACGGCCCCTCGAATGAATTCGAGCTGTACAACGCCTGGATGTTCAACTGGCATTATTTGCTGTGGGCGTGGGTGGACGGCGACCGCCGCCCCGCGCATCGCCGCCTGGTGCTGGAGCGGGCGCGGTCATTCATCGCAGGGTTCTCCCACTTCTTCGGCGCAAACGGTTCCTATCCGGCGTGGGGGCGCTCGCTCGTCTATCGCTTCGCGGCGCTGGCGGCGTTTGCGACCGGGCACTTCCTCAAAATCGCCCCGCCCGCCCCCGGCCTGTTGCGCCGTGTCTCCAGCGGTTGCCTGCGTTACTTCTACGAGCGCGGCCTCTTCGATCCCGAAGGGCATTTTGTCCGGCAGGGATTTCACGGCGACTTCCCTCCGGCGGGCGAGGCGTACATCTCGCCCGGCTCGCCCTACTGGTGCTGCCACGGCCTTTTTGCCCTCACCTTCGACCGCGACGATCCGTTCTGGACGGCCATCGAAAGCCCCCTGCCCGTCGAGCGCGGCGACTTTGAACTGGTGCTGCCCGCGCCGGGGTTTGTGCTCTCCGGACGGCGCGCCACCGGGCAGGTGCTGCTGCTCAACAGCCGCAGCGGGCAGGAATACGACGTGGCCCGCTACAACTACACGGCGAAGTACGGCAAGTTCGTCTACAGCACCCATTTTCCGTTCAACGTCGTCCCCGCCCGTGAGTCGCACGCCCCGGACGCGATGATTGCGCTGACGCGGGATGGCCAGTCCTTCGGCCATCGCACCCGGACGCGCGCCGGGGAAGCTGCCCCCGGCTTCATCTGGTGCAAATTCGAGGAAATGGTTGACGGCGAGCCGCAGCCGATGTGGGTCGCCGTGCTCCTGTGGCGCGATTTGCAGATCCGCCTCGCCCACATCCGCCCGACGTTTCCGGTCCAGGTCTTTGAAGCGCCGGGGGCCTTGGGCTGCGAGCGCCCGGCCGATATTGTGCGTCGCTCCGATCCAGCGGCCGGCTGGGAATATGCGGAGGCCGAGGGGCGCGCGCTGGGCATCCGGCGCTTGTTGGGCTACGACAGCCAGCGCGCCAGCGCGCCGTTCCTGGGCCAGTCCAATATCAATCTGGCATACACCTACGCCGAACAGCCGCTGGCCTGTGAATCCGGGCCGCGCGTGGACCCCCGTTGTCTGGCTGCCGTCAGCCTGGTCCGGCCTGCCCCGTTTGACCCGGCGCGTGAATTCGACGGGCTGGAAGTGAGGACAGAAACCTCTGACACATTTCGCGTGACGCTGCCTGATGGCGAGATGGCTTTCGTCGCTGCGGGTGAGACCGTGCCCACAACCGTCACATTGGGCAGGATCAAGTTCGGGGGCGCGGGTGTGCGTTACGCGCGCTTGAAGCCTGATCTGAGCGAGGCCTGCGGCCTGGGCCTGACGCGCGTGGCTGGCATGGCCTCATTCTCCGGGCCGGCGACCTTCCGATTGACGCGCGAAGCCGGCCACACGGCGCGGGTGACGACCGACGCCGGCCTCTGGCTCGAGGCAGAGTGGTTGGGCGGCGCGGCGCGGCGCATCGAGGTGAGGACACTGGAGGACGATTGGATTGACGTGACCGGCCGTTGCGAGCCAAATGCCATCCCGGTTGAACTGGTGCGGGAGTGGTCGGGGCGCAACGAGCGGACGCTGGTGGATTTTCGCGTGAGCGCAGGATGAGCACGTCTGCCAGACCATTGAAACTCACCGTCGTCATGTACCACTACGTCCGCGATCCGGGCGACGCGGCGGAGGCGGGTTCGGGCATCCCCGGACTGCCGTTTGCACACTTCGCGGTGCAATTGGACTATTTGACGCGACATCATGTCATGATCACGTGGCCCCATTTGCGAGACGGCCTGCAAGGGCACAGAACCTTGCCGCCCTCGGCCTGCCTGTTGACGTTTGACGACGGCGTGCGGGATCACTATCTCAACGTCTTTCCGGCGTTGCGCGCCCGGAGCCTGTCGGGCCTCTTCTTCGCGCTAGCCCGCCGCGAGGCGGCGGGCCTGGCCCTCGCCCACAAGATTCATTTTTTGCTGGCCGCCCTCGGCCTCGAGGGGTTACGCCAGGCGGTGTGGGCGCGGCTCACCCCGGCCCAAGGCGAACTCTTCCGGCAGGCCGAGCGACATTACCAGTTGCAGTTTGACCCGCTGTCACTTGACGGGCAGATCAATGTATTTAAGTCCATCTTGCAGAGAGACTTGTCCGCCGAGGCCGAGACGATCCTGGGCGAGCTGTTCGCGCAACACATTGGCTCGGAGACTGACACGGCGCGCGAGCACTATCTCAAACCGGATCAAATCCGCGAAATGGGGGCGGGCGGGATGCACTTCGGGGGTCACAGCCACAGCCACCCCTGGTTCGACTGGATCGGCGCGGAGGCGCGGGCCGACGAGGTGGCGGCCTCGTCGGCCTGGTTGCAGGAGATTGAACCCGGCCCCTGGGCATTTGCCTACCCGTATGGAGGCCTCAGCCCTGCCGTCCCCCGGCTTCTCAAAGCGCACGGCTTTGCGGCGGCTTTTACCACGGTGGAGCAGACAATGCATACCAGTCCATATCTCATCGGACGGCTGGACGGCGAAGCGCTGACGGTAAACGATGTGACGGTAGAAACACGCGAAGGCCAACGCTATGCCTGAAGGACGCGCAATCCGCTTTGGCATCATCGGATGCGGCGGCGCGGCGGAACCGGTGTGTCAGGCCATCGCCGCCTCGCCGCTGGCCGAGCTGGTCATGCTGCACGACCTGAACCTGGATTTGGCCCGCGACCTGGCTGAACGATTTCACGCCCCGTTCACCGGGGCGCTGGATCAACTGCTTGCTCATCCAACGCTGGATGCGGTTTACGTCGCCGTGCCACACCACCAGCTTGCGCCGCTCGCCCGCAAAGCGCTCGAAGCGGGCAAGCATGCGCTGGTCGAGAAGCCGCTGGCTCTCACCCTGGTCGAGGCGGATGCGCTCATCGCGCTGGCCGAGGCGCAGCGGCTGGCGCTTGGCGTCTTCTATGAGCTCCGTCACACCACCGCCCACAGGCAGGCGCGCGAGCTCGTTCAAGCGGGCGCCATCGGCGAGGTCATCGGCGTGCGCCTTCAGACGCTGATTGACAAGCCGCAGAGTTACTGGCAATCCGGCTGGAGTGGACGCTGGACGAATCCGTGGCGCGGAAGGAAGGACGAAGCGGGGGGCGGGGTCGTGTTGATGAACACCAGTCATTTTCTGGATGCTGTCCGGTACATTACCGGCCTGGAAGTAGTGGACGTCTCCGCCGAAGTTGGAACCCTGGCGGCGAATGTGGAGGTGGAGGACACGGCCGCCGCCACGCTGCGCTTCAACAACGGCGCGCTGGGGAGCCTGTTCGCCGGGGCGCACATCCCCGGGGCGCGCCGAGGCGATGAACACTTCGATATCTACGGCGCCCAGGGACAATTACGCTTACCCGATCCATATGGCGACGATCCCCTGCAAGTTTTCTTGAGGCGGGATTGGGGCGGCCTTCCAGCCGGCCGCTGGCAGGCGCTCCCCGGCGCGCCGGCCCCGGTTTACGTGGAAGCTATCGAGGCCTTCGCGCGAGCCGTGCAGCAAGGCCAGGCCCCGCCCACCGGCGGGCGTGATGCGCGGCAGGTGTTAGCGATCGTCCTGGCTATTTATCAGGCGGCCGCCGAAAAGCGGACCATGATCCTTTCTCGAAGCGAGGCGACCTATGCGTGAAATTGACTTACGAGGCATCATCCCGGCCATTGTGACTCCGATGACGCGCGAGGGCGGGCCTGACTTGCCCGCCATACGGCGCTACGTGAAGTGGCTGGTGGACCAGGGGCCGGTGGCGCTGGCCGTGAACGTGGACACCGGCGAAGGTCCGCACCTGACCGCCGACGAAAAAAGGCGGACCCTCGAGACGGTGGCCGAGGCCGCCGCCGGGCGCTGCAAAGTCGTGGCGGGCGTCGCCGGGCCGTCCACCGCGCAGGGAGTCGCCAACGCCCGCGCCGCGCGGGCCGCCGGGGCCGAGGCCCTGCTCGTCTTCCCCATCTCGGCCTTCCTCGGCCAGCCCTTAAACCCGGAAGTCCCCTATCGCTATCATGCTGCGATGGCGGAAGCCGTGGATTTGCCGCTGATCCTGTTTCAACTGCAACCCGCGCTCGGCGGCGTTTTGTACACCACCGAAATCCTGCATCGCCTGATCAGCATCGCCTCCGTCGTCGCCATCAAAGAAGCCAGCTTTGATGCGGTGCGCTTTTTGCAGGTGAAGGCGGCGCTGGAATCCGCCAGCCGCCGGATCACCCTGCTGACTGGCAACGACAACTTCGTCTGCGAGAGTTTCATCTTGGGCGCGGAGGGTGCGCTGCTGGGGTTCAGCACTCTCGGCACGCGTGAACAGGTGATGATGTTGGAGGCCGTGCAGCGCGGGGATATAGCCGCGGCTCGCGCGCTGGGCGACCGCCTCCAGCCGCTGGCCAACGTGATCTTCGCGCCGCCGGTCACCGATTACCGCGCGCGGACAAAGGAAGCGCTGGTCATGCTGGGTGTGCTCGAAAACGCCGTGGTGCGCCCACCGCTCTTGCCAATCTCGGAGGCGGAACGGGAAACGGTTCGGCGCGCGCTGGAACGCGCCGGGTTGTTGGCGGAGTAGGGGCAGGGCCTGCCCCTGCCGCTCGTGGAGGCATACAGAGAGAGACTCAACGCCCTCGGTCAAAGCGCAGTTGAGCCCCTCTGTACGGAAAGCCGGAAGGGTGTCGCACACAATGGGCAAGGTTGGCCCACCTTGCGCATCGCGCCAGACACCGCTTGTCCTGGCTCGGCCCAATAGTAGCAGACGGGGCAGAGGGAACAAGTTACATCGGCCTTCCCATGACATTTTACGGAGGTCTGGGCTGCAAAAAGACGATTCAAATCCCATAGTCGCTGTTGAACCTTCTCATCCTTATAAGGAGGAGTACCGATGAAAGCGCAGTTGCGAACCCTGTTATACACCGGAGTGCTGGCGACGCTCTTCTTGACCCAATGCGCCACCCCCACTCCGGAACGCATCGTCGAGACGCAGGTCGTCGAAGTGGTCAAGACCCAGGTGGTCGTCGAGACCCAGCAAGTCGAAGTGGTCATCACCGCGACGCCTGCCCCCGCATCGGGCGAAGTGAAAGTGCTGTTGATTGGCAAGCCGGACGAAGACGGGATTGACCCGCTGACGGGCAACCCGATCCCCGGCGTCAAGAAAGTGGAGGAGATGTTTGAGGCCGCCTACCCGACGATTGACATCCAGATCATCAATATCCCCTGGGGCTCCGGCGCTACCGGCTATGGGCCGAAGACCGAGTCCATGATTCAGGCGCAAGAGGCCTGCGTGTACCTGATGCCCGGCGCGTTCCAGTATGGTCTTCGAGGCTATCTGGAGAATCTGGACCCGTGGATTGCCAACGATCCGGCCTTCAAGGACGTGTGGCCGGGTGACTATCTCGAACAGTGGCGCGGCTGGGGGCCAGGCAACCCCGACAACCAGTGGGCGCTGCCCTACAGCGGCGGCAACCGCGTCATCCACTATGACGCCGTTCTCTTTGAGCAGTGGGGAGTCGAGCCGTTGAGTCAGCAACCCACCCTCGAGGAAATCGCGGAGAAGGCCAAGGCGATGACGGGCAAGAACCCGGTAACCGGCGAGCAGAACTACGGCTACTGGTACCAGGGCAAATACATCAACTGGCAGTTCCAGGCTATCGCCCACGCGTTTGGCGCGACGTGGGGGCAGGTCAATGCCGATGGCACCTGGACCATCAACTGGGACACACCCGAGTACCTCCAGGCGCTTGAATGGCTGGTTGAGATTTCCCAATACTCGCCGCCGGGCGCGCTCGCCGCCGACGCGATGCCCCAGGGCTTCCTCACGGATGAAAACGTGGTCGCCATCATCCCGGAGGGCGAGACCGGCTACTATCTGTCGCCTTTTGTCGCCGATCCGAAACTGGCCGAGCGATACCGCACGACCTACAACCTGCAAGGCCCGGATGGCAAAGGCGGCCTGTTCATCGCCGACCCGGTGGCCATGGCCGCCAGTTGCCCTAACAAAACGGCAGCCTGGGAGGTCATGAAATGGCTGACGATGAGCCCGGAGTCGCAAAAGTACAACTTTGATTCGGGCGGCAACCTGCCCGTGATCGAAGGCGCGGCTGAGGCCATCCCGGCCCTCGGTGCGCTGATTGACGCCGATGCGATCTTGAATCAGAACGCCTTCGCCGAGCGCCGGTATCCGTGGGCCTCTGCCCAGCCGCGCTGGTCCTTGCAGGCCGCCATCGAAGCGGCGCTGGCCGGGACTCTGACACCCAAGCAAGCGTTAGAACAGGCCCAGAAGGAAACGGCAGACTGGTTGGCGCAACAGACCGCGACCCCATAAGTCATTCCAGCGGAGGGGCGAGGCATATCGCTTCGCCCCTCCGCCCTCGGAGGGCCGATGATCCGCCAAATTCGCAAAAGCCTCGTGTGGTATATTTTCGTGACCCCCACGTTCGTCCTGTTCGGGTTGTTCGTGGTTTATCCCACGCTGGAGACCTTCCGGTTGAGCTTCTTCCGGGAGGTGGCAACGCGGCAGGAGTTTGTCGGCGCTCTGCACTACCTGCGGCTGCTCACAAACCAGATTTTTCTCGCCGCGTTGATCAACACCGCCGTTTTGGGAGCAGCCTTCCTGACGCTGATTATTCCGCTCTCACTGATCCTCGCTTCGCTCCTCAACAACCTGCGGGTCTGGCCGAACCTGTTCAAGATCATCTATTTCCTCCCACAAATCACTTCCACAGTGGCTGTCGCGCTGATCTTCAGTTACGCCTTCCAGCCTAACTGGGGGTTGATTAACGGCGCGCTGCACGCCCTTGGCGTAGAGACCCTCCCGCTCTGGCTCGCCGATCCCCGCCCGGGGCTGACCGGCTCGCGCGCCGCCGTGACGCTGCTGGCGGTTTGGGTCGGACTGGGCTATTACATGCTGCTTTTTATCTCCGGCCTGCAGGCCATCCCGGCCGAGCTTTACGATGCCGCCGTCGTAGATGGGGCCGGGCCATTGCAAACCTGGTGGTATATCACTCTCCCCAGCCTGCGGCCTACGTTCATCTTTCTGATTTTGACCGGGACGATTGACGCGATGTCTCGCTTCAGCGACCTGTGGATGTTAGGCGGCCCTGGCGGCACCCCGGCCCGGTCGCTGCAAACCATCGTCATGTTCATTTACCAGGCGGCTTTCGAGAACAACGATTTCAACCTTGCCTCGGCCGCGGCGGTCGCCTTCTTTGTCATCGTGCTGGCGCTGACCTTGATTAATTTCCGCGCGTTCCTCCAACAAGAATTTGCGGGGCGCTGAACCGGGAAGGAGAACAGACATGGACACAGTCTCGACGGCCCAACCTCAACCGGCTGCGCGCGCCTCGACGCCGCATGGCTTCCTCGCCTCATACCGGGCGGCCCAGCGCGCCCGCCAGATCGGCATCGTCGTGATCGTGGCGGTGGGCGCGCTGGCGATGATCATCCCGTTCGAGTGGATGCTGGCCACCTCGCTCTCGCGCTCGGCGAACACCGCCATGCCGCGCATCCCGCGCCTGTGGCCGGCTGACCCCAGCCTGTTCAACTACCGCGTGGCGATCACTAACTTGCCGCTATGGCGCTTTTATCTGAACAGCCTGGTCGTCACCACGACGACGACCCTCGGTTACCTGTTTTTCAGCTCCCTTACAGGCTATGCTTTTGCCAAGGGCCGCTTTCCGGGCAAGACCCTCCTCTTCATCACGCTGCTGACGACGCTGATGATCCCGTTTGAAATCCGGATGATCCCGCTCTATCTGTTCATGCGGACCCTGCACCTCAACGACACGATGGCGGCGTTGATCCTGCCCTTCCTCACAGGCGGCTTTGGCACGTTCCTCATGCGGCAGTATATGACGACTATCCCGGACGAGCTGGTGGACGCCGCCCGGGTGGATGGCGCGAGCGAGTTCACGATCTACACGCGGGTGGTCCTGCCGCTGTGCGGCCCGGCGCTCGCCGCGCTCGCCGTGCTCAGCGCGCTCTGGCGCTGGAATGACGTCCTCTGGCCCTTGCTCGTGATCTCAAACCGTAACCTGTATACCGTGACGTTTGGGCTGGCTATCGCGGGCCGGTCGCAAGGCATCTTCACGGGCGTCGCGCTGGCGAACGCTGCGCTGGCGATCCTGCCCATCATCGTTCTATACCTATTTTTGCAGCGGTTCATCATCCGCGGCATCATGCTCACCGGGCTCAAGGGCTGAGACGTGGTCAGCCCCATGATTTACATCGCCCGTCGCCGCGCGCTTATTGCTGGGCTATGACCCTTCGTTTTGACCCCGGCTCAATTGACCGCTTCAAGGCCGACCTGCGCCAGATTCCCGGCTATCCGGTAGGCGAAGACCTGCCGATCCGCGAGATGGCCTTCGAGTCTGGCGCGCTCTTTAGACTGCCGCAGTTTTTGGCGGTCGCCGGGGCGCCAGCCAACGGCCCGCTCGTCGTCGTGATGGATCCCACGCCGATGAAGCGCGCGGGCGATGACCTCAAGCCCTTGGTCCTGGCCCAACTGCGCCAGGCGGGCTGGCAACCCGAACCCCTGTGGCTGACGCCGGACGCCACGGGGCAGGTGCACACCGATTTCATGCACATTGGCCGGGTGCAGGCGCGCCTGAGGCCGAAGAGCGCCGTGCTCGCGGTTGGCTCAGGGACCGTCACCGATATCGCCAAACATGCCTGCTACGTTTTCCAGCGGGAGCACTCTTCCGCGCCTCTGCCCTTCGTGGTGTATCAGACGGCCAACAGCGTGAGCGCCTACACCTCCAACATGGCCCCGGTCTTCATGGACGGAGTCAAGCGCACCCTGCCCTCGCGTTACCCCGACGTGCTGGTGTGCGACCTGGAAACGCTGCGCGATGCGCCGCGCGAGATGACGGTCGCGGGCGTGGGCGACCTGCTCGCGGCGTTCGGGAGTTACGCGGACTGGTGGCTGGCCTACCGGCTGGGGATTGACCCCACGTACACCGAGTTCGCGCAGACTCTCATGGGGCCGCTCGACGAAATTTTTCTGGCGCACGCAGGCGCCATCCGGGCCGGCACGCTGGAGGGGATGAGCGTCCTGGCGAAACTCATCGCGCTCGGCGGGTTGGCGATGGCGCTCTCGCACGCCACGACTCCGCTCTCGGGCTTTGAGCACGTGATTTCACACGTGCTTGATCTCATCGCTGAGCAATCCGGCCGGTCACTCGCCCAACATGGCACGCAGGTCGCGCTCGCCACCCTGCTCGCCGCCGAAGCTCACCGCATTTTCCTCGGCGAATTTGAGCCAGCGGAGGTCAATCTGGATCATTGTTATCCAACCGAGGCGCCAATGCGGGCGCGCATCGAGGCGACCTTCAGGGGGCTCGATCCTTCCGGGCGCGTCGCGGCCGAATGTTGGTCGGACTACCGCTACAAGCTCGAAGCGTGGCATGCGCACCGAACCGACTTCGCCGACCTCCTGCATGATTGGCCCAACGTGCGGACTAAACTCGCGTCGCTCGTCAAGCCGCCGGAACTCGCCGCCCGGATCCTGCGCGAAGTCGCCTCGCCCCTGAGTTTTGCCGAACTCACGCCGCCCCCGGCGGCGGCCGAGGTCAAGTTTGCCTTTCTCAACGCGCCGCTCATTCGCCGCCGCTTGACACTGGGCGATCTATTTGTCCTCGGGGGATGGGATCAAGAAGCTCTCTGGGCGCAGGTGAAGGAAAATCTGCCCGGTCTGATCTGACATGGAGACATGCCATGCAAACCCCAAATAACAAACCCGAATTGATCGTCATGCTCACGCATCACGATCAGACCGTGCCAGACGCGCTGGAGTTGTTCGGTCGCATGAAGGATAGACCGGTCACCCATTGGGGCTTCAAGGATGTCGGTCTCCCGCCGGAAGCGATGAAACGGGTCGTCGAGGCCATGAAAGCGGCGGGCAAGACGACCTTTCTGGAAGTCGTCAGCCTTTCGGAAGAAGAGGGCCTGCGCGGCGCGCGGCTGGCGGTGGAGCTTGGCTTTGACATATTGATGGGGACGGTGTTCTTTCCTTCCATCACCGATTATTTGAAGGACAAGCCGGTTCGTTATTATCCATTCCCCGGTCATGTCCACAGCCATCCCAGCATCCTCGACGGGACGATTGACGAGATCGTCGCGCACGCCTGCCAATTGGAGGCGCACGGCGCCCACGGCCTGGACTTGCTCACGTATCGCTACACGGGCGACGCGACGCGCCTGCTGCGCGCGGTGGTGAAGGCCGCCACCGTGCCCATCGTCTCCGCCGGCAGCATCGCCTCCTACGCGCGCCTCGCCGAGGTGCGGGACGCGGGCGCGTGGGGATTCACCATCGGCTCGGCCTTTTTCGAGAGCCGCTTCGCGCCGGGCGGCTCGTTTGAAGACAATATGATGGCCGTGGTGGACTGGCTTCGCAGGCAGTAAACAGGTGTCTCACAATCAAGGGATTGCCAGCGTGCGCTGTTTTCTGCTGGATATGGACGGGACTTTTTATCTGGGGGATCGGCTGATCGAGGGCGCGCTGCGCTTTGTCGAAGTGTTGCGCGAGCAGGGGCGCGATTTTCTCTTCCTGACCAACAACTCCTCCAAAGACAGCCGCCAATATGCGGAGAAGATCACACGCCTGGGCCTGCCCATCTCCGCCGAAAAAGTGCTGACCTCCGGCGAGGCCGCCGCCATGCACCTGCACCGCCTGAACCCCGGGGCGCGCGTATTCGTGGTCGGCACACCGGCGCTCGAAAGGGAATTTGAGGCGCGCGGCTTTCGCCTCACACCCGAAGCCCCGGATTTCGCGGTGTTGGGCTTCGATACCACGCTCACCTACGCCAAACTATGGCGGCTCTGTGACCTTGTGCGCGCGGGCACGCCCTACATCGCCACCCATCCCGACACTAACTGCCCGACCGAGTCCGGCTTCATGCCCGATATTGGCGCGATCATCGCGTTTGTCAAAGCCTCGACGGGCCGCGAGCCGGACGTGATCGTGGGCAAACCGAACCGGCTGATCGTGGAAAAGGCCGCCGAGCGCGCGGGCGTCCCGGTTTCGGCGTTGTGCATGATCGGCGACCGGTTGTACACCGACATCGCGTTGGGAGCGACGGCTGGCATTCCCACTATCCTCGTGCTGAGCGGCGAAACGCACGAGGCCGAAGTCGGTGATTCGCCGCATCAGCCGGACTATGTTTTTTCTGACCTGGGCGCCGTGGCTGAGTATCTGAGCGCCCATGGTGCTCCGTGACCCTCATCCCGAGCTCATCGGCCCCGTCCGCCGCCCTCGACGAATTCGCCGCCGCGCGCGTCCTGGCGCCCCGTCGGGGTCACGACTACCGGCCTGGTGGGCCTAGCCCTCATCGTCTGGCAGCGGGCACGCTTCGCGTGAGCAGAGCGGAGTCGAAGGACGCCCGCCGCCCCGCTCAGGGTGCGACTTGGCGTGCACACGGCGATACTGAATCGCCTCTGCGAAGTGCGTGGGCTGGATGGACTCTGAACTCGCGAGGTCGGCAATCGTGCGCGCCAGATTCCCTTAGTGTCATAAAGTGCGAGTACTTACCAGGCCTTCATTTTCCCTTCACAGAGGTGTAAGATTGAGTATGGTATATTGGCTCCAGTCGTGGTATGGTTGGGACTCACTTATTGTTGAGAAGTTGTCGCTATGGCACCCCGTTCCAATAAAGACTGGCTCTGGGCGCTCACCCAGCCGGCCGGTGAGGCGTACGACGAGGCGCTGCATGACCTGCAAGACTTCCTCCTGCGCGCCGCGTTAGTCTATTTGTTCGCCCAGCGGAGCGAGCTCAGCGGTTGGGGCCGCGAGGAAGTCCGCACCCTGGCCGAGGACCTGGTCCAGGAAGCCTTGCTGGAAATCCGTGAAAGCCTGGACAAGTTCCGGGGTGAATCTAAGTTCACTACCTGGGCCTACCGGTTCGTCATCAACCGGGCAGCCAGCGAACTGCGGCGGCGGCGATACCAGGAACTCTCGCTCGACCAGTTACGTGAGGAGCAGCCCGCTGTCTTCGAGGCGCTCCTGAGCGTTCAGGAAGGCGCGGCGCCGGAGCAACAGGCCCAGCGCCGGGCCTATCTCGAACTGATCCGTCAGATCATCAACCAGGAACTGGAGCCTCGCCAGCGGGCGGCCATTATCGGGGTGTACTGGCAGGGCTACGAGATGGACGCAGTGGCGGAAGCCCTTGACCTGAACCGCAACGCGCTGTATAAGTTATTGCACGACGCGCGCAAGCGGATCAAAGCCCGGTTGTCCACCCGCCGCCTCACCGCAAGCGATATCCTGGCCGCGTTTCAAGATTAACCGTAAGAAAACGGGACATCAGAGCGTCTAACCTTTTGGCGCAAGCAAAAGAAAGGCGCCCGGCCAGAGGCACACCGCCTGAATCCTGACGCAGCGATAAGGAGAACGAAATTGAATCTGGAGCATTTCCGTCACTGGCTCGAACAAATCTATACGACCCAGGGGACAGAGATTGACTGCGCGCGTTTGCAAGCCCTCCTGCCCGCTCACGTGGATTTCGAGATCAGCGGCGAGAATCTGCCGGACGAACAACTGGCGCTCGTGCACGTCCATCTGGCCCAGTGCCCCGCCTGCGCCCAAGAGTACGACGCCCTGCGCATGGTCGCCCTGCTTGAGGCTCAAGGCCGTTTGCCAGACGCCGAGGAAAGTCTGGCCCAGTTCGAGACCGCCGAGGAATCCACAACCCCCTCCCTGGCGTAGTCTCTCATCGCCTTTGCACTGGGGCGGGTTCCAGATCGCTTTACAGTTGCGAAGCCCTCTAGGGTATCGGAGATCCTAAAGGTCTGGCTGTAAATCTAACTGGAACTTGTGCTACCGCCATAACACGAAGCGCGGGCGCGTCTTAAAAACGCCCGCGCTTTTATTTCTGCTTTTAAGATGGTTTTTAGCGCCAGGCCATAAGCCGAATAGTGCTTTCAGGCCATCTTCCCCCTTCCCTCGTAAGAATCCTCCGCCTGACGGCGACTTATCTATCAAGAACCATCGAGCGCTTGGCTTGAACGACTGCATGGGATTGGCCGGCTTGAGCTTCACCGCAAAGCCAGTCACAGGCAGAGCGAGCGTCACACCTGGATCTTTTGGGCGATGGTCACAGATGGAGGATGTTATGAGCACAGCCAGTGCAATCCTGGGTAAGCTGGAGCGGTTGCAGGACACGACCGGGTTCCGTGATCTGCATTGGGAGGGCGCGTTTGAGGACTACCTCGACCTGGTCCGTGGCGACCCCAGGGTCGCGCGCACTGCCTTCCAGCGCCTTTACGACATGATCCTCTCGTACGGCTACGACCAGTATACGCACTACCGCGAGACGCTCATCCACTATCGCTTCTTCGACGATCCATTTGAGAACGGCAGGGACGCCGTCTTCGGGCTGGACAAGCCGCTCATGGAGCTGGCGCGGGTGTTTCAAGCGGCGGCGCGGCGCTATGGCACCGAACGGCGCGTGTTACTGCTCCACGGCCCGGTGGGCACGGCCAAAAGCACCATCATCCGTTTGCTCAAGAAGGGCCTCGAAGCATACAGCCGCACCGAAGCCGGCCGGTTGTACTCCTTCTACTGGCAGCCCGACGAGGGGGAGCGGATGGACTGCCCGATGCACGAAGAGCCTCTCCACCTGATCCCGCCTGAGTTCCGCGCCGCGGTGCTGGCCGACATCAACGCGGGCCTGGACGAGGCGGAGCGCGTCGAGATCGAGGGCGATTTGTGCCCGGCTTGCCGCTTCGTATACAACCGCGTGATTCAAAAAGCGGGCGGCAACTGGCTGGAGGTCGTCCGGCAGGTGCGCGTCAAACGCCTGTTGCTCTCGGAAAAAGACCGCGTGGGCATCGGCACCTTCCAGCCCAAAGACGAGAAGAACCAGGACTCCACCGAATTGACCGGCGACATCAACTACCGCAAGATCGCCGAATACGGCTCCGACTCCGACCCGCGCGCCTTCAATTTCGACGGCGAACTGAACATCGCCAACCGCGGCCTGGTCGAATTCATCGAGATCCTCAAACTGGACGTCGCCTTCCTGTACGACCTCCTGACCGCCTCGCAAGAACACAAGATCAAGCCCAAGAAGTTCGCCCACACCGATATTGACGAAGTCATCCTCGGCCACACCAACGAGGCCGAGTACCGCCGCCTGCTGAACAACGAATATATGGAAGCCCTGCGCGACCGGACGATCAAGATTGACATCCCCTACGTCACGCGCTACCGCGACGAAGTGAAGATTTACGAGCGCGATTTCAATACGCGCCGGGTGGTAGGCAAGCACATCGCCCCGCACACGCTGGAGATCGCGGCGCTCTGGTCCGTGCTCACTCGCCTGGAAGAGCCTAAGCACGCCGGGTTGACCCTCCTGCAAAAGCTCAAGCTGTACGATGGCCGCGCCCTGCCCGGCTTCACCGAGGACAGCGTGATGGAACTGCAGGCGGAGGCCAAGCAGGAAGGCATGCTCGGCCTCTCCGCCCGCTACATCCAGGATAAACTGTCGAACGCGCTGGTCAGCGATCAGAGCCGCACCTGCGTCAACCCCTTCCTGCTGATGCGCGAGCTGGAGAGCGGCCTGAAACATCATTCGCTCATCACCAGCGAAGACCAGCGCAAGCGCTACCGCGAGCTGCTGGCGGTGGTGCGCGGCGAGTACGACGAGATCGTGAAGAACGAAGTCCAGCGCGCCATCACCGCCGACGAGGCCGCCATCAAGCGCCTCTCGGCCAACTACATTGACAACATCAAGGCCTACACCCAGAAACAGAAGGTGCGCAACCCGTACACCGGCCAGGACGAGCCGCCCGACGAACGGCTGATGCGCTCGATTGAAGAGAAGATCGAAATCCCCGAGAGCCGCAAAGACGACTTCCGCCGCGAGATCATGAACTACATTGGCGCGCTGGCCATTGACGGCAAGACCTTTAGCTGGGACTCCAACGACCGCCTGCGCCGCGCCCTCGAGCTGAAGCTGTTTGAAGACCAGAAGGACTCCATCAAGCTCACCAGCCTGGTGTCCAACGTCATCGACCAGGAAACGCAAAAGAAGATCGAAGTGGTCAAGAGCCGCTTAATCAAGAACATGGGCTACTGCGAGGTGTGCTCAAGCGACGTGCTCAACTATGTCGCCAGCATCTTTGCGCGGGGAGACACCTCGCGGAAGTAAGGCGCGCCGTATTTCATGCAAGGGAACACGACCATGATCCTCTCCATTGAACAAGACGCCAGCCGCTTCCGGAAGATCGTCCGGGGGGCGGTGCGGCGGAACCTCAGGAAGTACATCTCTAATGGCGAGTTGATTGGCCGCCGGGGGAAGGACCTGGTGAGCATCCCGGTGCCGCAGATCGAACTGCCGCACTTCCGGTTCGGCAACGGGCAGGGCGGCGTGGGCCAGGGCGACGGCGAGGTTGGAACGCCCCTCGGCCCAGGTGAGCCTGCGGACGGCGGCGGCCAGGCCGGCAACCAGCCGGGCAGCCACATCCTTGAAGTCGAGTTGACGCTGCAAGAGCTGGTCGAACTCCTGGGCGAAGAACTGGGCCTGCCGCGCATCCAGCCGAAGAGCAAGAGCCAGATTGAGGGGCAGATCACCCGTTACAACGGCCTGCGACGGGCGGGGCCGGAAGGCCTGCGCCATTTCAAGCGCACCTACCGCGAGGCCCTCAAGCGGCAGGTGATCTCCGGCGCCTACGACTACCAAAAACCCGCTATCCTGCCCATCCACGACGACAAACGCTACCGCTCGTGGAAGACCTATCCGCGCCCGGAGAACAACGCCGTCATCTTTTACATGATGGATGTCTCCGGCAGCATGACCCAGCGCAAGAAGGAACTCGTGCGGCTGACGGCGTTCTGGATTGACGCCTGGCTGACGGCGCACTACCCGCAGTTGGCCACCCGCTACCTGGTCCACGACGCCGCCGCCCACGAGGTGGATGCGCACACGTTTTATCACGTCCGCGAGAGCGGCGGCACCTGCATCTCCTCGGCCTATCAGCTGTGCCGGGACATCATCCGCCAGGACTATCCGGCGCAGGACTGGAACATTTACGCCTTCCACTTTTCCGACGGCGAGAACTTCGGCGACGACGACGACCGACGCTGCATGGAGCTGCTGAGCCAGGAGCTCCTGCCGCAGGCCAACCTGTTCGGCTACGGCCAGGTGCAAAGCGCGGCGGGGCGGCAGTTTTTTGACACGCTATCCGCCATCCAGGACGAAAAGCTGGTGCGGGCCAAGATCGGCGAAGACGAGGATATTTACTCGGCGATCAAGACTTTTCTAGGAAGAGGCGCCTGACACCCGTCAGTGTGGCGCGACGCAAGCACGGTCGCCCGCCTGTCCGGCGCACGATCTCCCATGCCCATCTCACCCGATCTCCTCGACCTTCAGGCGACCATCGAAGCCCACGCCCGCGCCTTCGGCCTCGACTTCTTTGAAATCCGGTACGAGATGCTGGACTACCGGATGATAAACCAGGTCGCGGCGTACGATGGTTTTCCCACGCGCTACGCGCACTGGCGCTTCGGCATGGAGTACGAGCGCCTGTCGAAGTCGTACGCCTACGGCCTGCACCGCATCTACGAGATGGTGATCAACACCGACCCGTGCTATGCCTATCTGATGGCCAGCAATCAGCGGGTGGACCAAAAGCTGGTGATGGCGCATGTGTGCGGCCACTCGGACTTCTTCAAGAACAATCTGTGGTTTGCCCACACCAACCGCCGGATGCTGGACGAGATGGCCAACCACGCGACCCGCGTCCGCCGCCACATCGAGCGCCACGGCCTGGAGAAGGTGGAAGATTTCATTGACGCCTGCCTCTCGCTGGACAACTTGATTGACGTCCACGCGGCGGGCATCCGCCGCCGACCCGCGCCGGAGCCGGAGGCGGAGACGCCGGAGGCGTACGCGGTGCGCCGCCTCCCGGCCAAGGGCTACATGGACGCTTTCATTAATCCGCCGGAGTTCCTGGCCGAACAGCACAAGAAGCAGGCCGAGGCCGAGCAACAGCGCCAGCATTTTCCGCCTGAGCCGGAGCGCGACGTCTTGCTCTTCTTGCTGGAGCATGCGCCGCTGGAGAACTGGCAGCGCGACGTGCTCGACATCATCCGCGAGGAAGCCTATTACTTTGCGCCTCAGCGGCAGACGAAGATCATGAACGAGGGATGGGCCTCGTTCGTCCACACCCACCTGATGACCGAGAAAGTGATGATGCCGGACGAGTTGATCGACTACGCCGAACACCACTCCGGAACGGTCGCGGCGCATCCAGGCCGCCTCAATCCTTATAAACTCGGCCTGGAATTGTTCCGCGATATCGAAGACCGCTGGAACCGGGGCGCGTTCGGGCCGGAATACGAGGCCTGCGCCGACCAGCGGACGCGCCAGGAGTGGGATAAGAAGCTGGAGCTGGGGCGGCAGAAAGTGTTTGACGTGCGGCGGATCTACAACGACGTGGGCTTTGTGGACGAGTTTCTCACCGAGGACTTCGCCCGCCAGCACAAGCTCTTCACCTTTGCCTACAACGAGGATACGGGCAGCTACGAAATCGCCAGCCGCGATTTCCAAGAGATCAAAAAGCGGCTGCTCTTCCAACTGACCAACTTCGGCCAGCCGCTGGTCGAGATCGTGGACGCCAACCACGAGAACCGCGGCGAGCTTTATCTCGTCCACCGCTTCGAGGGGGTGGACCTCGACCTCCCCTTCGCCCGGGATACCCTCCGCAATCTGTACAAGGTCTGGGGGCGGCCCGCGCATATCGAAACGCCGACCGAGGCAGAGGACAGGCTGTTGTTCTCACACGGGCCTGGGGGCGGCACGCGGCGCAAACTCAGTTGACTCCCCGCTTCTGACGTTTCCCCCAACCGTTGATCCATTAATTTCTCGTACGCCACGCGCGGCACGTCCACGCGCGAAGCCTGTCAATCCGGTCGAGCAGTCGAAGATCCCGCACAGCGCGGCGGGCGAGAGATGCGTTTCTGGCAGCGCGACGGGTGGATGGAAATTGGTCGTTGACATTGACCCAAATTCGTGAGTAAATGCTTTCACTTCAGAAAGCTCAATTTACATCCATTACCTGGGTCGCCTCTCACCCCTCCAACTTCTGCACATATTACCAACCATTGCGAGGTAGTGGTTCTTGCCTCTCTTCTACCCGCTCGGTTGGACCGCCGACTCACACAGAAGCTGGGAGGGACTTAGCAGTTGATGCGCATGAGCGGATGAACGGGGCCGGATTCTACCCGTCAGGTGGATACGATGGGACAGGCGATGAAACGGTTGATCGCAGGCCTGGCAAGAGGCGTCTTCCTGGTCATGGTCTATGCTCTCCTAACACCCTTAGATACGCTCTCTCATATGACCAGGGTAACTGCAAATATCTCGGCGACTCCCTCGCCTCGGCGCGTATATGTTCCCATGGTCATGCGGGGCTACGATCCCCCCTGCGTCACGCCCACGCCGACCCCTGCGCCGGATGGACATCCCTCCTGGGGCGCCCCGATCGCCGCCTCACCCGTGGACGAGACCGTTTGGGTCGTGAACCCGGATGCTGGATCGGTGACCATGATTGACGCCGGGCGTCTCGAGAAGGTCGCCGAGGCGCCGGTCGGGCAGGAACCCTGGTCCCTGGCTATTTCTCCCGACGGCCGCAGCGTCTACGTGGTGGATCGCGCCGCCGGCACGCTTGTCGTGGTTGACGCGCCATCTCACCTGGTGCGCGCCACCGTGCCCGTCGGCCCTGAGCCGGGCGCCGTCGCGCTGAACCCGACTGGCTCGAAGGCCTACGTGACGGTGATCTCTGCCGACGAAGTTGCCGTTGTGGATACAGGATGCCACCAGGTGATCGCCCGCGTCCCGGTCGAGCCGAGGCCCTACGCCATCGCCGTCACCGACGACGGCGATCCGGAGGACGACGACGAGCAGGTGTACGTGACGCACCTGTTGGCGCTCCCGCAGCCCGGCGGGGCTGAGGCGACCGACGACGGCCGGGCCGGGCGCGTCACCGTGATTGACGCTGCGACCCACACGATCCTCAACCAGGTGAGGCTCTTGCCGGATGTACACGGCTTCCCAAACGTGCTGGCCGGCCTTACATTGGCCGGAACTACGGCCTGGATTCCGCACGTCCGCGCCGCACCCGCTCTACCCAACAGCCTCACCCAGATGGTGTTTGCCGCAGTCTCTGTGATTGACCTCGATCTCGGGGCTGAGAACGTCCCCGCCCGTCTCTTATTGAATGATCAAGATATTTTCGGCTCGCCGGTCAATAACCCGGTAGCCGCGATACCAACCTCCGATGGTCAGACGCTGTATGTCGTTCTGGCCGGCAGCGATCTGGTCGAGGTGGTTGACGTGTCTGATCCCGACCGGCCGCGCCTGGTCAAGTTCCTGCCGGCCGGGAGAAACCCGCGTGGCCTGGCCCTCAGCCGTGA
>DATDRS010000041.1:0-14581 GCA_035291605.1 Anaerolineales bacterium
ATGAAAGTCATCCCCGATTTCCGTTACCCGGATAACATTCGCTTCGGCCTCGCGCCGCTCTACACGACATTTGCCGAGATTCACGAGGCCGTGATGCGCTTGCGCCGGGTGATGGTGGAGCGGTTGTACGAAAAATATCCGACCGAGAGGCCGGAGGTGACGTGAGAGGCAGGGCGGAAGGCAGAAGGGTGGAAGCGGTGGCGATCAGAACGTAGACGGTGAGCGTCGTCCAGGCGATGCGCCGAACACCCACGTCCAATTGTAGGGCGGCCCATCCGAGGAGCGCCACGCCGGCGGTGAGCGCCGCGAGGAAGAGGGTTGGCCGCGCTGGGATATCCAGCACGCCCGTCTGGGCCGACAACAGCACCACCACCGCCAGCACGATGGCGCTGACGCCTCCGGCGGCCAGCACGATCCGCAGGTCGTGGGCTTCGTCGCTGTGGGATAACGAGGCAGCCATCTTGGGTGAGAGGTCTAAACCGGCGTTGACTTTTCAACAAATCAGGCTACTATCCGAACCGGCCAATGCGCCCGCGCCAGGCGGATGCCGGTTTATGCTTGTTTGGTCGGCAATGCGGCGGCCCAGGCCGCATCGTCTTCGCCCAGGGGCGGATGGGGCGGCTGGTTGTAGCGGACGACTAAATCGTACCCGGCGCGGTCGTAGACGCCTTGCAGCAAAGCGCCCAGGTCCACGGTAGGCTCGACATCGTCGGGACGCAAGGGGAGGGGGAAGGTGGGAATCGGCTGCCGCACCGAGAACGGATAAAGCCGCGCCTGGCGCGGGCGTTCGCTCCGGCGGATGAACAGGCGATAGTGGCTGCCGACGGCCTTTTCAGTGTGGGGCATGGATGGTCCGGCGCGCAAGAGGTCAATTTCTACGAAGTGGACGCTAGAGTCTAAAAGCGTTTCGCGTTTTTGAAGATAACCCTCACGGTCGCGGCCCGGTTGCTTGTTGCTGTGTGACAACAGCTCTATAACGGTTATGACCTCACCGGTCGGCACGACTCTCACTTCTAAATATCCCTCTTCAATCGGCTCTGCGATCGGGAGCTCGACCGTGAGGTAGGGAGCTGGCTCTGTAGTTGGCGCAGCCGCCCCCGCCGGGCCGCCTCGATTGACGACTGTCACATCCGGTTGCCTGGATTGAAGCGGCGCATCCGGCGAGACCGCAATGTAAGTGTGCGTTTCAATGGCGACGAAATAACGTGGCCGCAGAAGCGGCGCCAGCTCATCGCGTAAGGCCACGATCAGACTTTGATGTACGCTGTGCCAAAAAAGAGAGCTTTCGAGCCAGGGGTTCATACCGGGGAAGGGGTGAGACATGGTCTCTTACCTCGCGTGTGTGTTTCGATTATACTCCCATCCGCTCTACACGGCGCGGATGACTCAAAGGTACTGGCATGAAGATCAACATCATCGGCGGCGGCCCGGCGGGGCTGTACTTCGCTATTCTGATGAAGAAACTCGACCCGGCGCACGACATCACCCTCGTCGAACGCGACGGGCCCAACGACACCTTCGGCTGGGGCATCGTCTTTTCCGACAAGACCTTCGCGTTTCTCAGAGAGAACGACGAAGCGACCTACGCCGACCTCACCCGAGCCGCGCAGACCTGGGACGACGTGGTCGTAGGCTATCGCGGACAGAAGTATCCCGTGCGCGGCAACGGGTTCCTCGGCATCGCCCGCCTCACCTTCCTGAACATCCTGCACCAACGCTGCCAGGGCCTCGGCGTTGACCTGTGCTTTCACACCAACCTCACCGACCTCTCTCCGTGGCGTGACTGCGATCTCCTCGTCGGCGCGGACGGCGCGAACAGCCTCGTGCGGCAGACCTACAGCGGGTTCTTCCAACCCTCCATTGACGTGCGCCAGAACAAATACCTCTGGCTCGGCGCGCATCAACGCTTCGACGGCCTCGCCCTCACCATCCGCGAGGCTGAGGCCGGGTTGTTCATCACCCATTCCTATCGCTTCAGCCCGACGACCAGCACCTTCATCGTCGAATGCCCGCCGGAGACGTGGCTCAAGGCCGGGTTCGAGAAAATGTCAGATGAACAGACGTGCGCTTATCTCGCCGAGGTCTTCAAAGAGGATTTAGGCGGGCATCCCCTGCTCTCGAACAACTTTGTCCGCTGGCTCAATTTCCCGCTCATCAAGAATAAGCGTTGGTATCACCAGAACGTCGTGCTAATGGGGGATGCGCTGCACACCGCGCACTTCTCGATCGGCTCGGGGACCAAGCTTGCGCTCGAAGACGCGATTGCGCTCGCCCGATGCTTTGCCGAGCGCTGCACGGTGGAGGCAGCCCTGCCCGAATTTGAGCGCGTTCGCAAGCCCCCGGTGGATCGCTTTCAGGCCGCGGCGTATAACAGCCTCACCTGGCTCGAAAACGTCCGCGCCTACCTGCACTTCGATCCGCTCCCGTTCATCTACAAGGTAATGACCCGGAGCAAGCGCGTGGGCTACAACCGCCTCAAGCGCAGCGACCCCGACTTCATCGCTCGTTACGACGCCTGGCGCAAGCAGCAGACTGAGCCAGGCCCCATTCCGAACGATTTTCTCGACCTGTTCCAGAAGAAGACCTTTGCCCACCTCGCCACCCTCATGCCCGACGGCACGCCGCACGTCACGCCCGTGTGGGTGGACTACGACGGCCAATTCATCCTCGTCAATTCGCCGGCGGGGCGCTTGAAGGACCTCAACATGGAAGAGCGGCGGCAGGTCGCCGTCGAGATTCAGGACCCGGACAACGCCGACCGGTATGTGCTCGTGCGCGGGCCGGTCGTCGAGATCACCGAGCAGGGCGCGGACGCGCATTTGGACAAACTCTCGCAGCGCTATCTAGGCAAAGAGAAATATCCGCCGGGCATGCGCTTCCCCGGCGAAGTGCGGCGACTGTACAAGATTTTGCCGAAGCACGTGACGACGTGGAATCCCTATGGGTGAATCCAGCGCGTTGAAAGGAGTACATCCATGAGGCTGAGACTCACCGGCAAACTAGGCATGCTCCTGTTGGGCGTCTGGCTGATTCTGTGGGGTGTGCTCAATTTCAGCTTTGGGTCTAACATCATTTTGGCCTTGCTGGCCATCGTGGCCGGTGTTCTCATCGCGCTGGAGCGATAGCCTGCCATGCCTCAAGCAACAATGGAGAAAACGATGTACGATTTCCAATACGAAGTTTCAAACAGCATCGCCACCATCACCCTCAACCGTCCGGAGGTCCTCAACGCGCTCACGCTGGAGATTTACGCCCAACTGCGCGACCTGTTTGAAGCGCTGCGCGACGACGAGAGTGTGAAGGCCGTCATCCTCACCGGGGCTGGGCGCGCGTTCTGCTCCGGCGGCGACGTGCACAAGATCATCGGCGAGGTGCTCGACCGCGACATGCGCGGGCATCTGGAGTTCTGCCGCATGACCGGCCGCCTCGTGCGCAATATGCGCCTGCTCGCCAAGCCCATCATCGCCGCCGTCAATGGCCTCGCCGCCGGCGCGGGCGCGGTGATTGCGCTGGCCTCGGATCTACGCGTGGTGGCCGAGGATGCGAAATTCGCCTTCCTCTTCACCCGCGTCGGGCTGACGGGCGCGGACATGGGCGCGGCTTTTCTGCTGCCCCGCCTCGTCGGGCAGGGACGCGCGATGGAACTGCTGATGTTGGGCGACGACGTGGACGCGCAAACGGCCGAGCGCTACGGCCTCGCCAACCGCGTCGCGCCCAGGGAACAGGTGCTGCCCGTTGCCCGTGAGTTAGCCGCGCGCCTCGCTGCCGGGCCGACTTTCGCGCTGGGGGTCACCAAGATGCTGGTGAACAATGAGTGGAACATGGATTTGATCTCGGCCTTAGAATCCGAAGCCCAGGCGCAGGCGCTGATGATGATGGGCGCAGATCATCGCGCGTTTTACGAGGCGTTTAGAGAGAAGCGCAAGCCGGAGTTTAAAGGGCGGTGATTGCTGATCCTTGATTGCCGATTGGGGCGTCGGCAAATCAACCATCAGCAATCTCTCTTTGCTCGCCCGCGGGGACGCGGGCTTTGAGCGTTGGGTGTAATCACCGGACGAAACGGATGAGCAGATGAAAAAAGAAATCGTCAATCCGGCTTCTCTGGCGAAGCCTTCCGGCTACTCCCATGGGGTTATGGTTGAGGGAGGGCGCGCCTTGTTTCTGGCGGGCCAAACGGGCATGGACGCCACGGGGCGGATCGCCGCGCCGGGGGAGCTCGTAGCCCAGTTCAGGCAGGCGCTCGCCAACTTGCAGGCGGTCGCCGCCGAAGCGGGCGGGGAGATGACGGACATCGTCAAATTGACGATTTTCGTCACAGACAAAGCCGCCTACCAGGCTAACCTCAAGCCCATCGGCGAGGCTTACCGTTCATTTTTTGGCCGCTACTATCCGGCCATGACGCTGGTGGAAGTGAAAAGCCTGTTTGACGACGAAGCGATGGTGGAGATTGAGGGGATGGCAATACTCAAGACGTGACCTGCAAGTCAGCGCGGTGTCGGGGTCATCGCGCACCAGTTGGAAGGAGCAAACTTGGAGTATGGAGGCATGAACTCGAACTCTTCTCCCCCTCAACCCTCCTCGCAATCCGTGCCTGGACCCCTGGCGTGGACCGGCCTCTGGCGCTGGCTGATGAAACCACCGGATTCTCTCCCCGAAGCAGAACAGCGTCGTGTCGTACTGGCCTCCGGCCTGCAACTGGCCCTGATTTTCCTCACCTGCCTCTCGCTGGTGTCAGATTTGCTGACCAATCCTTACGCCAGCCCATGGCAGGCGCCCCCGCTGCCGATATCCGTAGGAGTCTTGATTGCTTTGATATTCATTTATGCGCTCAACCGGAGTGGGCGCTATCGTCCGGCAGCCATACTGACGGTCGTGGCGACCGCTACAGCGAGTTGGCTGGTGGCCTTCATCAGTCGCATCTCGCCTGAGGCGCTGCCTCTGATGTTGGTTTTTCCTGCTTTCTCGATTCTGCTCTGCAGCCTCTTGCTTTCGGCGCGGGCCACGGCGATGATCGCCGTGCTTAACCTTTTCGCCATCGCACTGTTTCGCCGGTTTATTCCCGAGTTGACGTTCAATGGAATGGTCGCCGCACTGACCTTCACGGGGGCCATGTCTGTGTTATTGATTGCCGTGGCGGTCATGCGTGGGCGAGATATAGCTCAACTGGTCGAGCGACAGGCGCGCGCGCTGACCGAAAGCGAGGCGCACCTCCGCTCCATCGTGGAAACCGCGGTGGATAGTCTGATCGTGATTGACGAGCGGGGGATCATCGAAGTGCTCAACCCGGCCGCGGAGCGCCTCTTCGGGTACGCCGCCAGTGAAGCCCTCGGGCAAAACGTCAGAATGCTGATGCCCTCGCCCTACCGCGAGGAGCATGATCGTTACGTCGTCAATTACCTGACCACGGGCATAAGAAAAATAATCGGCATCGGCCGGGAGGTCGTTGGCCAGCGCAAGGATGGCGCCGTCTTCCCCATAGATTTAGCGGTGAGCGAGATGTGGGTCGGCGGTCAACGCAAGTTCGCCGGCAGCATCCGTGACATTAGCGAGCGCAAGCAGGCCGAAAGGGCCTTGCGCCTGCAAAGCGCCGCGCTGGAGTCGGCGGCGAACGCCATCATGATCACCGATCGCGACGGTCAGATCACATGGGTGAACCCGGCTTTTACCTCCCTGACCGGCTATGCTTCTAACGAAACGTTGGGCCGGAACCCACGACTGCTTAAATCTGACCGCCATGACGAGCCGTTCTATAAGCACTTGTGGGACACCATTCTAGCCGGGCAGGTTTGGCATGGGGAAATGACCAACCGCCGCAAGGATGGCAGCCTGTACGCCGAGGAGCAGAGCATCACCCCGGTCAGAGACGAACAGGGAGAGATCGTCTCATTCATTGCCATTAAGCAGGACATTACCGCGCGCAAGCAAGCCGAAGAAGCATTACAGGCGGCCAATGAAAAATTGAAGCGCTGGCTGACAGAACTGGAACAGCGCACGCACGAGATCGCTCTGCTTAACGACATGAGCGCTATGCTCCAATCGTGCCTCACCGCGCAGGAGGCCTACGCCATCATCGGCAACCTGGGGCAGCAGTTATTCCCCGGCGAGGCCGGCGCGGTGTATGTCATCAACGCTTCGCACAGCCTGGTTGAGGCAGCGGCGCTGTGGGGAGATATACCAGCCGAGGCGCGCGTGTTCGCGCCAGAAGAATGTTGGGCGCTACGGCGCGGCCATCCCTACTTTGTGCAGGCAAGCAGCTCCGGCCTGCCCTGCCATCACCTGCCCTCTCCGCCGCCAGCCGCTTCCCTGTGTGTGCCCATGATGGCACAGGGAGAAGCGATGGGGATGCTCTACCTGCAAAGCCGGGACGGCACTCAAAGGGCTGCGGGCGATTCGCAGACGCGCCTGCCCGAGGCCAGGCAGCGGCTGGCGCAGACCGTCGCCGACAGTGTTGCCCTGGCGCTCGCCAACCTGAACCTGCGCGAGACCTTACGCCAGCAATCCATCCGCGACCCACTCACGGGTCTGTTCAACCGGCGTTACCTGGAAGAGACGCTGGACCGCGAGGTGCGGCGGGCGACGCGCAACCAGCATCCATTGGGGATGGTCATGCTGGACCTCGACTATTTTAAGCGCTTCAACGACGCCTTCGGCCATGAGGCGGGCGACGCGCTGTTGCGCGAGCTGAGTCAATTCATGCAATCGCATATCCGCGCGGGGGATATCGCCTGCCGCTATGGCGGCGAGGAGTTCACGCTTATTCTGCCGGAAGCCTCGCTGGAGGTGACCCGGCAGCGGGCTGAGCAGTTGCGGGAGGGTACGAAGCACCTGCACGTGCGACATCATGACCTATTCCCCGGGGCTATCACTCTTTCGCTCGGCGTGGCCGTTTACCCCGATCACGGCGCGACCGCGAAAGCCGTCTTGCGCGCAGCCGATGAAGCCCTCTACCGCGCCAAACAGGAAGGCCGGGACCGGGTGATCATTGCGAGTTGACGCAGACAAGCGCCGTGACTGGCAGTACAATAAGGCAGGGGAGATCAAGGAATGCTTGGTCTTCTCATGAAAATAACCCCCACACCCCATGCACCCCCATCGGCCCCGCCTAGGCATGGCACGCTGGTTGCCCTGTGGCGCTGGCTCATCGAACCGACCGCTTCGCTCCCGGAGATGTACCGCCGCCGGGCGCGGCTACTCTCAGGTCTGCTTCTGACCCTCCTTCTCCTGAATCTGTTGGCCGTACCCGCGTTGATCTTGACCACGCGCCCCCTGGGCCTCTTGCATGCCGCGAGCTTTCCGGTCGCCCTGAGCACCTTCCTTTTGTTGTCCCTGGTCTACGGCCTGAACCGCGCCGGACATCACATCGTAGCCGCCAGACTGACCGTGAGCATTGTGGCGCTGGGCGCGTGGGCGGCTGTGCTGGCTAACCGGCATGATCTCGACATCCTCCCGCTGACCCTCATGTTTGTGGTCATCTCGCCGCCTCTGAGCAGCCTATTGCTCTCCGTGCGCGCCACAACCCTGTTAAGCGCATGGCACGTCGCAGGTCTATTGCTGCTGGCGGCGTCTATTCCTGGCTTGGCCGCCTCCGCCTCCTTCATCATCGTAGCGCTCTTCGTTGTGTTCGCGTCCGGGTTAACGGTGGTGGCCGCCATCCTGCGTCGTCGGGACCTGGCGCAAATGGAACGACAGACGCGTACTCTGGCCGAAAGCGAGGCGCGCCAGCGTCTGCTCTTCGCCGCTTCGCCCGATGCGATTCTGCTCATGGATCCAGCGGCCCCCCATATCGCCTGGCCGATTGTGGATTGTAATGAGGTAGCCTGCCATATGAATGGGTACACCCGCGAGGAACTCATCGGGCAATCCATTGACCTGCTCAATGTGACCCCGGGTAACCCGGACGAGCACATGGCTTATCTGGAACGCATACGACGCGAAGGCGTCCTGCGTGTGGAAAACCTTCGCCGCCATCAAGACGGCCATCTCTTTCCGGTTGAGGTCTCGACGTCGCTCATTGCCTTTGGGGGCCGCGAGTTGGTGCTGGGAATTGACCGGGACATCACCGAACGCAAGCGCATAGAAGTGGCGCTCCGGGAAGCCGAGGCCAAATACCGTACACTGGTCGAGCAGATGCCGGCGATCACTTATATTGACGCTGTTGACGAAACCAGTTCTGCGCTCTACTTCAGCCCACACATCGAAACTCTGCTGGGCTATCCCGTGAATGAATGGCTGGCCGACCCCGGCCTCTGGCCCGAGGTACTCCATCCCGACGACCGCGAGCGTGTGCTGGCCGAGCACAACCGCACGAACACGACCGGTGAGCCGTTTGAGATAGAATACCGGATGCTCACCCGGCAGGGTAAAGTCGTGTGGGTGCGGGATCGGGCGGTGCTGGTGCGGGACAGCACAGGCCAACCGCAGTACTGGCAGGGCGTGCTGCTCGACATCACCGAGCGCAAGCAGATCGAAGAGACGCTACAGGAGGCTGAGGCCAAATATCGCGCGCTCGTGGAACAATTGCCTGCCATTACCTATGTGGTTAATCTGCAAAATACGCCCCGCACGACATATATCAGCCCTCAGGTGGAATCGTTGCTCGGGTTTTCTCCCGCCGAGTGGCTGGCTGATCCCGATTTGTGGACCAAACAACTTCACCCCGACGACCGCGCGCGTGTGCTGGGCGAGGTCAAATTACGGGACGCGCGGGGCGAGCCGCTCAACCTGGAATATCGTGTACTGACACGCGAGGGCCGGACGCTCTGGTTCCACAATCAATCTATTCTGGTGCTGGGCGAGGGAGGCCGTCCACGGTATTCACACGGCATCATGTTCGACATCACCGAGCGCAAGCTGACGGAAGAGGCGTTGCAGGCTGCCAACGAGAAATTGATCCGGGGACTGACCGAACTGGAGCAGCGCACACGAGAGATTACGCTGCTCAACCAACTCGGCGATCTGCTTCAGACCTGTCTCAATGTCGAGGAAGCCTATACCGTGATCGGGCAATCGGCGCGGCAGTTGTTCCCCGACGAGACGGGCGCGCTGTACATGATCAGCGCTTCGCGGAACATCGTCGAGGCCGTCGTGACCTGGGGCCAATCACCCGGCGGGACCATTGAGCGCGTGTTCGCGCCAGAGGATTGCTGGGCGCTGCGGCGGGGCGCTCTCCATCTGGTGGAGGACACGCGCACCGGCTTGCGCTGTCGGCATCTGGCCGACCCGCCGCCCGCCGCTGCCCTCTGCATCCCCATGATAGCCCAGAGTGAGGCGGCTGGGGTGCTGTGCTTGCAAAGCAACAGCGCCCCCACCGACGCCGCCTCATGCCTGACCCCGGCGAAACAACGGCTCGCCCAGACCGTGGCCGACAGCATTGCGCTGGCGCTGGCGAATCTGCGGCTGCGGGAGACCTTGCGTCAGCAATCCATCCGCGACCCGCTCACTGGCTTATTCAACCGCCGTTACATGGAAGAGACGCTTGAGCGTGAAGTTCGACGGGTGGCTCGCGTCCAGGGCCCCCTCGGCATCATTATGCTGGATATAGATCATTTCAAGCAGTTCAACGACACATTTGGTCACGATGCGGGCGACGCATTACTGTCCGAACTGGGGGCGTTCCTCCGGACGCATGTTCGTGGGGAGGACGTAGCTTGCCGTTACGGTGGCGAAGAATTCACGCTCATCCTGCCGGAGGCCTCACTGGAAGTGACGCAAGAACGCGCCGAGCATTTGTGCGAAGACATTCGGCATCTCCACGCGCAATATAGCGATCAGCCCCTGGGAGTCGTCACGTTGTCATTGGGCGTCGCCATCTTCCCGGATCACGGCAGCACAGGCGGCGATGTGTTGCGCGCCGCCGACGTCGCCCTCTACCGCGCCAAACGCGCCGGGCGCGATCGGGTGACAGTCGCGGGGTGAAAACTCCAAACTTCGGACGTCCCATCTCTAATCCCTGCTCTCCCATGAACTTCACTCTCGCCGACTCTCAACAACACATTCAGTCCCGCGCTCGAACTTTCGCTCAGACTCGCATCGCGCCGCTGGCGCGGGAGATGGATGAAAAAGGCGAGATGCCGCTGACGCTGATCAAAGAGATGGCCGAGTTAGGCTTGCTCGGCGGGCCGCTCCCGCCGGCATATGGCGGGGGCGGGTGGGACGCCGTCTCGCTCGCGCTGTGCTACGAGGAGTTGGGCCGCGCCGACTCGTCGGTGCGCGGGTTCATGACTGTCCACACCAGCCTGGTCGCGCAGTGCATCCTCCAGTGGGGCGCGGAGGCGCAGAAACAAGATTACCTTCCCCGCCTGGCCCGGGGCGAGGTCATCGGCTGTTATTGTCTCACCGAGCCGAACGCCGGGTCCGATGCCGCCAGCATGGAAAGCACGGCGGCGCTTACGGGCGACGAATACGTCATCAACGGCGAGAAAATCTGGATCACGAATGGCGGTATCGCGCAGCTTGCCCTCGTCTTCGCCAACGCAGATCGGGGTCTCAAGCACAAAGGCATCTGCGCTTTTCTGGTCCCCACCGATACGCCTGGCTTTCGGCGCGTCAAAATGGAGGGGAAGGAGCTCGGCCACCGGGCCTCGGATCACGCGCACGTCTATTTTGAGAATATGCGTGTGCCTAAATCAGCGCTGCTTGGTGCGCACGGCGAGGGCTTCCAGGTGGCGATGTCGGCGCTCGACCACGGACGGCTGGGGGTGGCGGCGGGCGCGCTGGGGGTGGGGCAGGCCTGCCTCGACGCCTGCGTGGAGTTCGCTAAAACGCGCCGCCAGTTCGGGCAGCGTATTGGCAATTTCGAGATGATTCAGAGTACACTAGCCGACATGGCGGCGGAGGTGGAGGCCGCCCGCTGGCTGGTGTACCGCGCGGCGTGGCTCAAAGACCAGGGGGGCCGCGTGACCCGCGAAACGTCCATCGCCAAGTTGTTCGCGACCGAAGCGGCCGTGCGGGCCGCGGGCGAGGCGGTGCTGCTGCACGGCGGGCGCGGCTACTCGAACGAATACCCGGTGGAGCGTTACTATCGCGACATTAAGGGGTTGCAGATTTACGAAGGGACAGCGCACATTCAGCGGATAGTGATTGCCAGAGAATTGCTCGGACGAGAATAGGCCCATGTCCGTCCGCGCCACGACTCCCAGGCCTCTTGACATTTCAATCTGACGACCGGAGGAAATTATGAAAGCGGCTGACCTTCCCCTGACTTACAATGCGGTTGACATTTTGGAGCGCAACCTGCCCGCGCGCGCCGACAAAACGGCGCTCTACACCGCCGAGCGGGAATTGACCTTCCGGCAGGCCTCGGAGGAAGTGAACCGGGTCGGCAACGCGCTCAAGCGGCTCGACATCCGCATGGGCGAGTTCGTCGCCATCCTCTCACTCGACTGCGCCGAGTGGGTGACGTCGTTCTTCGGCACTATGAAGATCGGCGCGATCCCGGTGGCCATGAACACCCTTGCCAAACCGCACGAGCACGCCTACGTCCTCCGCGACTGCCGCGCGCGGGCGTTGATCGTCCACAAGGCCCTGCTGCCCTCCATTGAGCCGATCCGCGCAGAAATTGACTTCGTCAGGCACTTCATCGTCATCGGCGGCGGCGGGCAGCCGGGCGACCTGGACTTCGCGGAGTGGATCAAAAACGAGTCCGCCGAACTGGCGGCCGCGCCCACGCACCGCGAGGATTTCTGCTCGCTGAATTATTCGAGCGGAACGACGGGCGAGCCGAAGGGGGTCCTCCACGCCCACAAGGATTACCCGCTGACCGCGCAGTTGTGGGGCGTGAACGTGCTCGGCCTGCGCGAGAGCGACCGCGCTTTTGGCGCGCCCCGGCTGTTCTTCACGTTTGGCATGGGCGGCGTTTTGATCTACCCGTGGTACGTGGGAGCGAGCGTCATCCTCATGGCCGCGCCGCCGCGCATCGTCACGAACATGCTGGAGACTATTCACCGCTTCAAGCCGACCCTCCTCTACAACGCGCCCACGGGCTATGGCGCCATGCTGGCGACGGAGGATTTCAACAAGAAGTATGACTTCTCCTCCCTGCGCCTGTGCGTCTCGGCGGGCGAATCGCTCCCGGCGCCTATCTGGCATGCCTGGAAGGAAAAGACGGGGCTGGACATCATTGACGGGATCGGCTCGACCGAGAATTTCCACATCTTCCTCTCCAACCGTCTCGGCGACATCCGCCCGGGGAGCAGCGGCAAGCCGTTCGAGGGGTACGAGTTGAAGATCGCGGATGATAACGGCAACGCGGTGCAGCGCGGCGAGATCGGCAATTTGCTGGTGAAAGGCGAGACGGCCACGCCATATTATCTGCACAAGGCGGAGCGCAGCCGCAAGACTTTCCTCGGCGAGTGGCTGTTCACGGGCGACAAATACTACGTGGACGAGGACGGCTATTACTGGCACGCCGGCCGCTCGGACGACATGCTCAAGGTGGGCGGCATCTGGGTCTCGCCCGTGGAGGTGGAAAGCGCGCTTCTCAGCCACCCGGCGGTGCTGGAGTGCGCCGTCGTCGGGCTGCCGGACAGCGCGAGCCTGATCAAACCCAAAGCGTTCATCGTGCTCAAGGAGGGAAATGCTCCCTCCGAGGAATTGAAAAACGAATTGGTCGAGCACTGCAAAGCAAAGATGGCGGAATACAAGCGCCCGCGCTGGATCGAGTTTGTGCCCGAGCTGCCGAAGACGGCGACGGGGAAGATTCAGCGGTTCAAGATGCGGGGAGCTTAGTGCGCTTCGCGTATTCCGTCACTTGAAGAAACCGGGCTTGGGGGCAAGACCACACAAGGAGATGCCTATGTGGAATGATTTCAAAGCGTTTGTCATGCGCGGGAACGTGCTCGACCTCGCGGTCGGCGTAATCATCGGCGGGGCGTTTGGCAAAATCGTAAGTTCGCTGGTCAATGATGTGCTGATGCCATTGATCGGCTTGCTGCTCGGCGGGGTCAATTTCTCCGAACAGGCCGTCGCCGTCGGTGCGGCAGTCGTCAAATGGGGCGCATTCGTGCAGTCCATCATTGACTTTCTCATCATCGCGGCTGTGATTTTCTGGATCGTCAGAACGGCGAACGCCATGCAGAAGCCGGCCCTCGCGCCTGCCCCGGCTGCGCCCACGACAAAGGAGTGCCCCTATTGCCGATCCGCGATTCATCTCAAAGCCACGCGCTGCCCAAACTGCACGTCAGAATTGAGGGCTGCCTGACGATGGCATGAGGGCAACCCTAATCCGAACTCCCGACTCTAACCCCACGGAGGCCCCTATGAGCGACCAATACAAATACCTTTTGGACGAGAGCCAGCTGCCGAAGGCGTGGTACAACATCAACGCCGACCTGCCCACGCCGCCCCAACCTGTGCTGCACCCCGGCACGATGCAGCCGGTGACGCCCGACTTCCTGGCCGTGCTCTTCCCCATGAACCTCATCCTGCAGGAAGTCTCCCCGGAGCGCTGGATCGAGATCCCCGAGCCGGTGCGCGAGGTGTACAAGCTCTGGCGGCCCACCCCGCTGTGCCGCGCCCGGCGGCTGGAGCGGGCGCTGGACACCCCGGCGCACATCTACTACAAGAACGAAGGCGTCTCGCCGGTCGGCTCGCACAAGCCGAACACGGCCGTGGCGCAGGCGTTCTTCAACAAGGAAGCGGGGACGAAGGCGCTCACGACCGAAACCGGCGCGGGGCAGTGGGGCAGCGCGCTGGCCATGGCGTGCAGCTTCTTCGGGCTGGAGCTGGAAGTCTACATGGTCAAGGTGTCGTATCACCAGAAACCCTACCGGCGCATCATCATGGAGAACTTCGGGGCGACGGTCTACGCCAGCCCCACCGCGCGCACGCAGTATGGGCAGAAGGTCTTGGCGGACGACCCGAACTCGCCCGGCTCGCTGGGCATTGCCATCTCCGAAGCGGTGGAAGTGGCGGCGACGAGCGGGGGGGCGAAGAAATACTCGCTGGGTTCGGTGCTGGGGCACGTGCTGATGCACCAGACGGTGGTGGGCTTGGAAACGCTGGAGCAGATGGCGCTGGCGGGGGAGTACCCGGACATGCTCATCGGGTGCATCGGGGGCGGGTCGAACTTTGCCGGGTTCGCCTACCCGTTCCTGTGGAAGAAGTTCACCGCCGGCCAGGCCATTCGGGTGATCGCGGTGGAACCGGCGGCCTGTCCGACGGTGACGCGCGGGAAGTACACCTTTGACTACGGGGACACGGCGGCCATGGCGCCGATCGTGAAGATGCACACGCTGGGGCACACGTTTGTGCCGCCGGGCATCCACGCCGGGGGCTTGCGCTATCACGGCATGGCGCCGAGCCTGAGCGCGCTGGTGGAGCACGGGGACATCGAAGCGCGGGCGGTGAAGCAGTTGGAGACGTTCGAGGCGGCGGTGCAGTTCTCGCAGGCGGAGGGGATCATCCCGGCGCCGGAGAGCGCGCACGCGGTGCGGGTGGCGATAGACGAGGCGCTGGAATGCAAGCGCACGGGGCAGAAGAAGGTGATCGCCTTCAACCTGTCGGGGCACGGGCACTTCGACCTGACGGCCTACGACGCCTATCACCAGGGCCAGCTGGAAGATTACGAGTATCCCGCCGAGCG
>DATDRS010000042.1:0-16162 GCA_035291605.1 Anaerolineales bacterium
CTCTTCGTCACCATCTCGGTTGGCGAGACCGCCCTGCCCCGGCATTTATTGTTAGCCATCGCTTTTGCGTGGATGGGCGCCGTATTTTTCATTCATGGGGTCACTACCCCCGGCGCGGTCATTGAAAGCTTCCATCCCGCCCTGACCTGGAGCGCCTGGCTCACCCTCTTTGGCGGCGGCGGTTTGTTCCTCGTGGGCGCATTCGCCCCCAACACGCCGCAGCCGCGCTTCCTGCGCGCTGCCGCGGCCGTAATTTTCATCGGCTACCTGCTCTACGTGGCCCTGGCCGCTTTTGCGCCGGGGGCGCTGGCCCAATTACTGCAGCTGCGCACGCCGCCTGTAGATGCCCTCGTCTTTGGTTTGACGATGACGATCTGGCTTGCCAGCGGCGCGAAGCACTATCTGAATTATCGCCGGACGCGCAACGCCTTCGATGGACTGATGGCCTTTGAAAGTGCATGGTACGCCGCCGCCACCGCCAGCATGTTCCGCTACCCCGTGTGGAACGCGAGCTGGTGGATGTACCACGCCCTGCTGCTGACCGGCTTCCTCATCGCGATTTACTTCCTATGGCGCTCGTACGAGCAGGTGCGCGCTTTTCGCCTCAGCCGCTACTTCGCCGCCGCCAGTCTGATCGTCACCGCGGCCCTGGCCCTGCTCTCGGCCCAACTCTATTCGCAATTAGTTTACCGCAACGTGCTGGAACAACTGTCAGGCGCTCTGGAGATCATCAGCCAGGACCTCGCCGACGAGCTGGCCGCCGAACTCTCCACCGTGAAGACGGGCGACGATCTGCAGCGTACGAGCGCTGCGGCTCAAGTGCGCGCCGCCCTGCGGGAGCGGATCGCGCGCTTGCAGATTGCCTCCGCCACGCTCTATGACGCCGAAGGTGTTTCTGTCTTCAGCACCGAAGAGGCGCAGATCGGCCTTGATCTCAGCGCTCTTCCGAGCTTTCAGGTATATGAAGAGGCGCTCGCCGGAGAGGGGATCGTTGAAATCCACGCGCCGGGCGAGGCGCCCCCCGCTTATCAGCCCGACCGGCCTATTCATCTTTTAGAAGCCTACGTTCCCTTCCGCCCTGGCGGCGAGGCCGCTGCGGCGCCCATCGGCGTGCTGGTGACCATCCGTGAAGCCCCCAGCCTGGGCCAGGCGCTCATCCTCTCACGCCGGTCGGGGATTGGCCTGGCCGCCCTCAGTCTGGGCGGTCTGTTCCTCGCGCTGCTGGCGATCGTGCGCCGCGCCGACCGGATCATCACCAGCCGCAGCCGCGAGCTTGAGCAAGCCTACGCCAATCTGCGTCAGGCCGAAGGCCTGCGCGACGACCTCACCAGCATGATCGTCCACGATTTGCGCAATCCGCTGATGGCCATCACGGCGAATCTCGATTTGATTGCGAAGGCGATCAAGAACCCGGCTTTGACCGAAGCGCCGCTTCGCTTTCTCGCCAATGCCCGCGCGTCGGGTCAACGCATGACGGGGATGATGGACGATTTGCTGAACGTGAGCAAGATCGAGGCCGGCGAGCTGCGTCCGGAAACACTCCCCCTCTCTTTGTCCACCCTGCTCGCCGAGAAGGAACCCGGCTATCGTTCCCAGGCCGAACGGGACAGAAAGACCATGACGATTTCCGCCCCACCGGAGTTGCCCGCCGTTCGGGGTGACGCCGAGATGATTGGCCGTGTCCTGGACAACCTGGTGAGCAACGCTCTCAAATACACGGATCTCGGCGGTCACATCGAAATCACCGTCGAGCACGCTGACCGCGCCCTTCTCGTCCAGGTGCGCGACGATGGGGAAGGTATCCCCCCGGAGTATCACACCCGCATTTTCGACAAATTCGTGCAAGTCGCCGACCCGACCGGCAAGCCGATGCGCAAAGGCACCGGCCTCGGACTGGCTTTCTGCCGGCTCGCCGTCGAGGCCCACAGAGGCAAGATCTGGGTCGAGTCCGCGCCCGGAACAGGCAGCACGTTTTTCTTCACGCTGCCGCTGCCATGATATATAATCAGGGTGGCCGCTCAGATCACCCGACGACTGAGACGGCCTACGGGAAATCCCAAATTTCAAAACCCCAAATCCCAATGGGGCATCTTACTCAAAGGAGAAGATAGCCATGTCTGCCACCCCCGCCACCCACCGCAAGAAAATCACCACGCACACCCTGCGCGCCAAAAAGGAGCGCGGCGAGCCGATCACCATGCTCACCGCCTACGACTACCCCACGGCGCTGGCGATAGACCGCGCCGGGGTAGACGCCATCCTCGTCGGCGACTCGCTCGGCATGGTCGTGCTCGGCTATGAGAACACCCTGCCGGTCACGATGGAGGATATGCTCCACCACTGCAAAGCCGTGGCGCGCGGAGCAAAAACCGCCCACCTCATCGGCGACATGCCGTTCATGTCCTACCAGGTGGAGGCGCGCGAGGCCGTGCGCAACGCCGGACGCTTTTTGCAAGAAAGCGGGATGGATGCGGTGAAGCTCGAAGGCGGGCGCGAGATGGCCGCGACCATCGAGGCCATCGTCGCCGCCGGGATTCCGGTGATGGGCCACCTCGGCCTGACCCCGCAGAGCGTCCACAAGCTCGGCGGCTACAAGACGCAGGGCAAATCCGCCGAGGCGGCGCGCCGGCTGGTGGAGGACGCCCGCATCCTGGAGGACGCGGGTTGCTATGCGCTCGTCCTCGAAGCGATCCCCGACCGTGTGGCCGAACTGATCTCGCATCGCATCGGCATCCCGACCATCGGCATCGGCGCGGGGGCCGGGTGCGATGGGCAAGTGCTTGTCACCCACGACCTGCTCGGCCTGTTTGACCGCTTCACGCCCAAGTTCGTCAAGAAGTACGCGAACATCCACGCCGAGATGGCGCGCGCCTTCGCTGAATACATCGCCGAGGTGCAGGCGCACCAGTTCCCTACCCCGGAGCATTCGCACACGATCGAGGATGGGGAGTTTCGGGAGCTGCTGGACCTGCTCGAAATCGAGCGCGCCTGACGGAATACGCGCTACGCCATACGGAATACGCCTTCGTATAGCGTATTCCGTATGGCGTGGTGAGAACATCATGCGCATCACGATCCTCGGCACAGGCGCGATGGCCTGCCTGTTCGGCGCGCGCCTGGCCCCGGCTGCCGATGTGACCCTCGTCGGGACGTGGCCGGATGGATTGGCCGCCTTGCGCGAGCGCGGGATCATCTTGGAGGACGCGCAGGGGGCCTCCACCAGTCCGGTTGAGGCCCACCACTTGAGCGCGGACGTCGAGTTGGCCGACTGCGTCCTTGTCCTCGTCAAAGCCTGGCAGACGGAGTCCGTTGCGGGCCGCCTCCCCTTGCTCCTGAAGCCCGAAGGCGTCGCGCTCACGCTGCAAAACGGCTTGGGCAATTACGAGGCGCTGGCCAACACGGTCGGCGTGGGGCGTGTGGCGTTGGGCGTGACGACGCAGGGCGCAACCCTGCTCGGCCCCGGCCGCGTGCGCGAAGGCGGACGCGGCCCCACCCACGTCGCCGAGCACCCGCGCCTCGCCCCATTGATTGATTTGCTGCGATCCTCTGGTTTTGACGTCCACCCCTCCCCAACCTCCAATCTCCAATCTCTCGTCTGGGGCAAACTTGTGATCAACTGCGGCATCAACGCGCTGACAGCCATCTTGCGCGTCCCCAACGGCGAGCTGTTGAACCGCCCGGACGCGGCGGCCCTCATGGAACGCGCGGCGCTGGAATGCGCGGCGGTGGCCGGCGCGAAAGGCATCGCCCTGCCCTTCCCCGATCCCGTCGCCCGCGTACGCGAGGTGGCGCAAAGAACGGCGATTAATCGCTCTTCCATGTTTCAGGATATACTCCGGGGCGCGCCGACCGAGATCGAGGCCATCAACGGCGCGGTGGCGCGCGAAGGGAAACGCCTCGACGTGCCAACACCCGTGAATGAAACATTGTGGCGGCTGGTGAAAACGTTGGCATAAGCGGGGCGACGCGGTGAAAGCCGCCAGCCGGATGGAGTCGCAATGATCCGCAATCTTTTCCAAATGGTCTTTCCGCTCGTCTCCCGCATCGGCGCAGACCCGAATGACAGTGACGACATCCGCCTGCAGAAAACGCTCATCGCAGGCAGCACTTTAATGATCATCCCCGCAGGGATCGTCTGGGGCGTCACCTACTTTGCTTTCGGCGAGCCGCTGGCCGGCTTATTTCCACTTGCCTATGCGGCCCTCTCGCTGCTGAGCCTCGGCGTTTTCAGCCTGACGCGCGGTTATGAGGCGTTTCGTTCCAGACAACTCCTCTTCATTTTGCTCGCCCCCTTTTTCGTCATGGTAGCCCTGGGCGGTTTCGCTAACTCCAGCGCCGTCATTTTATGGTCGCTGATGTGCCCGCTGGGCGCGCGGCTCGTGTGTGAACCGCGTGAAGCCATCCGCTGGTTTCTCGCCTATCTCGGCCTGATGATCTTTGGCGCTTTTCTGCAACCTTATTTGCGCGGCGCGAACAACCTGTCTCCGTTAGTAAAATTGATCTTCTTTGCGATGAACATTGGCTCCGTCTCAATGGTCGCCTTTGTCCTGCTCCATTATTTCATCGGCCAGGAAAACTTGGCGCTTGAGTTGCTGCGCCAAGAACAAGAAAAATCCGAAAACCTGTTGTTGAACATCTTACCCAGAGAAATCGCCGCCATCCTGAAAAACGAGAACCGCACCATCGCCGACCACTTCGCCGGGGCCAGCATCCTGTTCGCCGACATGGTGAACTTCACGCCCATGTCGGCCTCCCTGCCGCCCGCCGAGATGGTGAACCTGCTCAACGAGGTCTTCACCTATTTCGACACACTGGTCGAGAAGTACGGCGTGGAAAAGATCCGCACCATCGGCGACAGCTACATGGTCGCCGCCGGGGTCCCGCGCCCGCGCCCCGACCACGCGCAGGCGCTCGCCCGCATGGCGCTGGAGATGCGCGATTACGTCGGCCAGCACACGTTCTGTGGAAACCATCGGGTGAACTTCCGCATTGGCATCAACTCCGGCCCGGTGGTCGCGGGCGTGATTGGGCGCAAGAAGTTCATCTACGACCTGTGGGGCGACGCCGTCAACACCGCCAGCCGCATGGAATCGCACGGCGCCGCCGGGAAAATCCAGATCACGCAGGCCACCTACGAACTGATCAAAGACGATTTCCTCTGCGAATCGCGCGGCGCAATCAACGTGAAGGGCAAGGGGGAGATGGAAGTCTGGCACGTGATTGGGGCGAAGGCGTAATCACGAATGGCACGTTTAGCGCCTTCGTATTATTCGAGACATGGGTGATGAAAACTGCCGTTGTCCTGTCTGAACTTCGCGCCATCCGCGCCTCTCTCCCCGGCGTCTTCGGCCTCGTGCCGACGATGGGCTATCTCCACGAAGGCCACCTCTCGCTCGTCCGGCGGGCGCGGGCCGAGTGCGACCACGTGGGCGTCAGCATCTTCGTCAACCCGCCCCAGTTCGGGCCGCAGGAAGACCTGACCGCGTACCCGCGCGACCTGGCGCGCGACCTAACACGCCTCGAACCGCTGGGGGTGGACGTGGTGTGGGCGCCGGCGCCCGACATTGTGTATCCGCCCGGATTCCAGACGTGGGTGACGGTAGAGGAAGTCACCAAGCCGTTGGAAGGCAAGGCGCGCCCCGGCCACTTTCGCGGCGTCGCCACCGTCGTCGCCAAGCTGTTCAACGCTTTCACCCCCGACAAAGCCTACTTCGGGCAGAAGGATGCGCAGCAGGTCGTCGTCATCAGACGCATGGCGCACGACCTGAACTTCCCACTGGAGGTCGTCGTGTGCCCCACCGTGCGCGAGCCGGATGGGCTGGCGCTGAGCAGCCGCAATGTCTACCTCAATCCCGAAGAGCGCCAGGCGGCCACGGTGCTCTACCGCGCGCTCTCGGCGGCCAAAGCGAAATTCGAGGCGGGCGAGCGCGACGCCGATATGCTCCGTGCAATCATGTCCTCGACGATTGCCTCGGAGCCCCTCGCCCGCGAGGAATACGTCTCCGCCGCCGACCCCGACACGCTGGCCGAGCTGGAGCGGGCAGAGCAGGGCGTGCTGCTTTCGATGGCGGTCCGGGTGGGCAAAACGCGATTAATAGACAATTTTTTGTTGCCCGAAATCCCAAGCCCCAAATCTCAAGCCCCAAACGGGGAGATATGAACTTGGGATTTGGATCTTGTCCCGCTTGCTTCACTCGCGGCATCTTCGAGGATTTGGGAGTTCAAAATGCTACTCACCCTTGACGTTGGAAATACGAACATCACCCTCGGCGTCTATGAGGGCGACACGCTCGGCCCGCGCTGGCGGCTCGCCACCGACCACAATCGCATGCCGGATGAATACGGCATTATGATGATCAACCTGTTTCAGCACGCGGGCGTCAGCCCCAAAGACGTGCACGGCATCGCGCTGGCTTCCGTCGTCCCGCCGCTCACCGGGACGTTTGTGCAGGCGTGCGAGAAATACGTGGGCTGCGCGCCGCTGGTGGTGGATGCCGGCGTGAAGACTGGCGTGCGGGTGCGCTACGACGACCCCAAGCAGGTGGGCGCAGACCGCGTCGTGGACGCCGCCGCCGTGCACAAACTCTATGGCGGCCCGGCGTGCAGTGTGGACTTCGGCACGGCGACGACCTTCGACGCCATTTCGGAGGAAGGCGATTACCTGGGCGGGGCCATCGCGCCGGGCATCGGCATCGCCGCCGACGCGCTCTTTCAACGCGCGGCCAAGCTGCCCAAAGTGGATTTGCAGCGCCCTCCCTCCGCCATCGGGCGGAACACGGTGCACTCGATTCAATCCGGGCTGTTGTTCGGCTACGTGGGACTGGTCGAGGGCATGGTCGCGCGCTTCCGCGCCGAACTCGGGCCGAAGATGAAAGTCATCGGCACGGGCGGGTTGGCCGAGATCATCGCCCGCGAGACTAAAGTCATCGAAATCATCGCCCCGTGGCTCACGCTGGACGGGTTGAAGATCGTATGGGAACTGAATCAAAAATGAGCGGGAGATGCATTTCAACCTGTGTGCAAAGGCATCCTGGCCCTTCGGCTTCGCTCAGGAGAGCGCCGCGCCCCTTCGACTTCATTGCGTTCCGCTCACCTGCGCCTGCGCCACAGGTGCAGGCAGGGTGCGCGGCGCGTCCTATAGCCCTCGAAGCGTAGAGGCGCAGGGGTCGAAGGACGCGCATTTGCCAACCCTTGGGAATGGGGAGAGAATTAGCGAGACGCCGACACGGTTCACCAGGCATAGGATCACCTTGCGATGAGGAACAGCCTTTTGACGGATCTGCCGGAGGATATCCTCGACGGCCTGAAGCGGCTTGCCCGGCCTCAACCACTGATCTCACTGCTGAACTACTACAAGGGAGTCCCCATTTCTTATGAGGCCTCCCTGCGACGGTTTGACCTGAACACGGCGACGTTGAGCGTCCACAAGCATCAAGCCGTGTGCCTCGCGCTGGAGGGCCAGACCTGCCTTCAAAGCAAACCGCTGTCGCTCGCCGTCCAGGCCAGCGTGGTGGCGGTGGATGTGGGGGCCGGCACAGCCCGGTTGGCGAACTTCAGACCGGCGGCTTATACCACCGGGCGGAGGCTGGCGGTCAAGCCCAACCCGGATCAGCCGGTGGAGGTCGAGATACTCGCTCAAAACTGGACCGTGCACGGCCGATTGGAAGCCATCTCGTTAGTGAGCATCGGCATCTATCTGCCCGCTTCCGAAATCTTTTTCGAACCTGTGATCGTCTTGCGGGAGGACGCAGACCTGCGCCTGCGCCTGCGCCTCCCCGGCGCAGAAGAGCCGGTCGAATTAGCCGGAACGGTTTCATACGGCTTGCCTCAGCAAAGCGACTACGCCTTGCGCGTCAAGCCGGCAGATGAGGCCAACGCGCTAAAGGCCATCCAGAGCTACATTCTGCACCGGCATGAGGCGGCTGCGCAAGAATTAGACATAGTTTACGAGCAGATGCGTCATTCGCCGCCCCTCGCCGATCCGAGCGCCCCGGCGACTTCGTGAATGTCATTCGTTGACTACTTCACCCGCGTCCAGGCTTCTTCTGGCTGGGCGCGCATTCTCACCTCATTCACGCGCTTTGTGAGTCCCCAGCCGGGGCAGCGCGCGCTCGACGTGGGGTGCGGCCCCGGCGCGCTCACTCGCCGCCTGGCGCAACTGGGCTGCGAGGCTCACGGAGTGGACGCGGAGCCTGCGATGATCGCACAGGCTGCCGAACTCGCCCGCGCCCAGCCGGGCGCGCACTTCCGCGTAGGGGACGCGCTTTCCCTGCCCTTTGCGGATTCCGAGTTTGACCTCGCGACCGCCACCAATGTGATCTTCTTGATCCCCGACCCCGCCGCCGGACTGGAAGAGATGACACGGGTTTGTCGTTCAGGCGGGATCGTCGCGATGCTCAACCCCTCGCCCAAACTCTCGCGCGCCTCAGCGCAGGCTTACGCCGAAGCCCTGGGGCTGACGGACTTCAACGCCTTCAGCCTGACGAATTGGGGCACAGTTGCCGAGAGCAACCACCGCTTCACCCCAGAAACTATCGAGGCGCTGTTCACCCAGGCCGGGTTGCAGACTCTGGAGATCGTCGAGAAGGCCGGGCCGGGGTTGGCGCTGTTTGCGAAAGCCCAAAAGTGATTTCTGATTTATGATTGTTGATGGCTGACTGATGATTAATCAGCAATCAGCAATCGACAATCCAAAATGGAACCTGTCCCCCTCCTCCGCCACAAACGCATCCTGCTCGGCGTCACCGGCTCGATTGCAGCGTATAAATCGGCTGACCTGGCCAGCAAGCTCACGCAGGCCGGGGCCGAGGTCGGCGCGATCCTCACCGAGGCGGCGACGAAGTTCATCACGCCGCTCACCTTTCAATCGGTCACCGGCCACACTGCCTATGCCGATCTGTGGGGCGCAGACGCGCACGTGATTCACGTGGGGCTGGCCGAACGCGCCGACTTGCTCGTGATCGCCCCGGCCACCGCCGGCACCATCGCCAAGCTCGCGCATGGCCTCGCCGACAACCTGCTCACGGTTACCGCGCTCGCCGCGCGCTGTCCCCTCCTCGTCGCGCCCGCAATGGACGGCGGGATGTTCGAGCATCCGGCTACGCAGGCGAACCTCAAAACGCTTGGCGAGCGGGGCGTGACAATCCTCGGCCCGGCCGAAGGCCGCATGGCTTCGGGGCTGGTCGGGCGCGGGCGAATGGCCGAGCCGGAAGAGATCCTCGGATGCATCCGCCTCGCGCTTGGGCGCAACGGGCCGCTCAGGGGGCGCAAGGTCGTCGTCACGGCGGGCGGCACGCAGGAGCCGATTGACCCGGTGCGTTACATCTCCAACCGCTCGTCGGGCAAGCAGGGTTTCGCCCTCGCGCAGGCCGCGCTCGACCGGGGCGCAGAAGTGACCCTGATTGCCGGGCCGGTGGCCCTCACCACGCCGGTGGGCGCGCGCCGCGTGGACGTGACCACCACGGCCGAGATGGCCGGGGCCGCGCTGTCGGCGTGCGCCGACGCGCATGTGCTCATCATGGCGGCGGCGGTCGCCGACTTCCGCCCGGCGCGCGTGGCCGACCAGAAGCTCAAGAAGACGGCTGTGCCGCAGGTAGAACTGGAAAAGACGCTGGACATCCTCGCAGCCGTGGCGGAGCAGCGCGAGGCGGCGCGCAAGCCGGAGGTGGTGGTGGGCTTCGCCGCCGAGAGCCAGAACCTGATCGAGAACGCGCGCGAGAAGGTCCTGCGCAAGCGCCTCTCGCTCATCGTCGCCAACGATATCTCGGCCCGGGACGCCGGGTTTGCGGTGGACACGAACCGTGTGACGGTGATTGACGCGGGCGGCGGCGTGGAGCAGCTGCCGTTGATGACCAAGGCCCAGGTGGCGGACGTGGTGTTGGAACGGATTGAGAAGTTATTAGCGTGACGGGAGATATAAATGCTTCGCAAGTCAAGGGTTAGTCTGCTGATTCTATTGTCCATCGTGATTACAGCGTGCGGAGGCGAGTCAACCTCCACCACGACCGGAAACAATGCCCAACCCGGCCTGACGCCCGGCGCGCCGGCCACATTCCTGCCGGACGCCTCGGCCACGCGCTCGGCGCAGCTCTCCGAATTGCAGAAGACGGTCCAGGCCCGGGGCCAGGCCGACGCCGAGTGGCAGTCGGCCGCCGAGGGTGAGACGATTGGCGCAGGGGGCGGCGCGAAGACGGGGGACGAGGCTCGCGTAAAAATTGACATCACGGATGGGACCATCCTGCGCCTGGCCCCGAACACGGAGTTCAAGCTGGAAGCCCTCTCGCCGCAGCCCACCGATCCGGTGACGAAGTTTTCGCTGGCCGCCGGGAAAGTCTGGACGATGGTCACAGGCCTGGGCAACGGGTCGTTTGAGATCGAGGCGCCCGCGGGCGTGGCGACGGTGCGCGGCTCGTTCATGGGCACGGCCTACTTCCCCGCGGCCGAGCATTTCATCGTCACCTGCCTCGAAGGCGCGTGCCGCCTGGCCGGGCAGAGCGGCCGGTTCACCGATCTCGTCACCGGGCAGCAGTCTGAAATCCGGGGGATCGGGAACGACCCCTCACCTGCGCAGCCGATTGATCCCGCCGAATTGCGAGACTGGGGCGCCAACTTCCCCGAAGCGCTCCAGTATGTCGCCCTCGTCACGCCGGGGCCGACCTCGACCCCCACGCCGCCCTCGCCCGTCGGCGGCGGGCAGACGGCCTGCGACCATCCCTACTTCCCTCTGCGGAGCGGCGCGACCTGGAATTACTCCACCGAAAGCGGCCCCACCATCTGGACGGTGGGTAACGTGTCGGGCGACGCGAACAGCGCGACGGCTGAAATAACCTTCGCTTTCGGCTCAGGGCAGGTCACCTGGCACTTCCAGTGCAACACCGACGGTATCGCCTCCTACGACTTCGGCGTGATCAGCTCCGGCGAGTTGGGGCAGTTTGCCGTGCTGAACGTCACAAGCGCTTCGGGCGTCTTCCTCCCCGCCGCCGAATTGCTTGTCCCCGGCTATACCTGGAACAACGACTACACCACCGAGATTGAGTTCGGCGTGGGAGACCAGACGGCCAGCGGGACGAGCGCGCGTTCCGATCAGTTTTCGGTGACCGGCGCGGAACCCGTCGCCGTGGGCGGCCAGACTTTCGACGGCCTGCAACTCTCGCGCAGCGGGACCTCCAGCACCCAGGTGGTCGTCCAGGGAGTGAGCGCCCCGCCCATCCAGATGTCCGATAGCGGGACGCTCGCCCTGGCGCGCGGCGTGGGCATCGTGCAGACGACCAGTCAAACCGAGGGTTTCTCCTCGCACAGCGAACTATTGAGTTACAGCGTCCCATAATCTCCAATCTCTAATCTCCAAGTGACTCATTGACCCAATGGCCCAATTCCTCAACTCCATCACCGACGTCCCGGGCATCAAGGTGGGCCACGCGCATGACGCGGAGGCGGTGACCGGCTGCACGGTCATTTTGTGTGACGGCCCTTCCGGGGCGGGGGCGGTGGGCGGTGTGGATCAGCGCGGGGGCGCGCCGGGCACGCGCGAGACTGACCCGCTCCATCCCATGCACCTCGTCCAGAAAGCACATGCCATTGTCCTTTCGGGCGGCTCCGCCTTCGGCCTGGACGCGGCCTCGGGGGTGGTGAAGTGGCTCGAAGAGCGCGGGGTGGGGTTCGATGCCCGCGTGGCGAGAGTCCCCATCGTCCCTGCCGCTATCCTGTTTGACTTAGGCATTGGCCGCGCGGACGTGCGCCCGGACGCGGCGATGGGTTACCGCGCCTGTCAGAACGCCTCAGCCGACCGCCCGGCGGAAGGCAACGCCGGGGCCGGGATGGGGTGCACGGTGGGAAAAATCCTCGGGCCGGGGCAGGGGATTAAGTCCGGGATCGGTACGGCGAGCGTGGATTTGGGCAGGGGCGCGGTCGTCGGGGCCATCATGGCGGTCAACGCCTTCGGGGACGTGCTGGAAAACGGGAAGATCATCGCCGGGGCACGCTCGAAGCGCGCCGAGCAGGCCCGCGCTGGCGAGCCGGACTACTTCGCCGACACGCTGGCGGTGATGAAGTCGCTCGCGGGCCAGCAGGCGCTGGGGTTCGCGCGGCGCGCCGACCATCCGGAAGGGGGCCAAGACACGGTGATTGGCGTGGTGGCGACAAACGCCAATCTAACGAAGGAAGAAGTCAACAAGGTCGCGCAGATGGCGCACGACGGGCTGGCGCGGGTGATCCGCCCGGCGCACACCATGCTCGACGGCGACACACTTTTTGCGCTGGCGACCGGCGAGATGAGCGTGGACGTGAACATCGTGGGGGCCTACGCGGCGGAGGTGACAGCGCAGGCCATCCTGAACGGCGTGCGCGCAGCGGAGAGCCTGGCCGGGTGGCCCTCTATTAAGAGTCTGTCAACGAACTGAACGGATGGGAGAGAGAGATGCTTGAGCTTTGGACAGCCTACGGGTTCTATCTCTGGATGCTGACGACTGCTTTGGCCGTGATCGCGCTGGCGTGGCTGGCGTGGAACACGTTCAGCCCGCAGCCAGAGCCTGAGGTCGGCGACCAACCGGACACAAACACTCTGGACGACCTGGAGGCGCGAGTGAGCACGCTCATCGAGGCGGCCCCGCACATGCAGGCCACGCTTGGGCGCGCGCTTCAGTTCTTCGGTCTGATGCGCTATACAGACCCCACGGGAGCGCAGGCCTTCGCGCTCGCGGTCGCCAACGCGCGTGGGGACGGCTTCGTCGTCTCCAGCAGCGTGCGCGGCGGCCTGACTGCCAAGCCCATCGCTGCGTGGGGAGCGCAGGTGGCGCTCAGCGTGGAGGAGCAGAGCGCGATCCAGCACGCGCTCAGGCAGAGAGACCAGTTGACATAGAACATCTGTTTTGGTCGGCATTTGACAAGCCCCCTCAACGTGTTACACTTCGCCCCCAGCAGGAGGCACGCAAGTAGTACCGCGTTCCTATGAGGAGGACAGATGTTTACAATCAGACCTGCATCGAAGAACGGCCACAAGAACGCGAACGGCAGTGGCCACAGTAGCAATGGGAACGGAAACGGCCATGGCCTGCTAGGCAACGGTCATGGCCACAAGAATGGGAATGGCGCGCAAGCGGGCAACGGGCACGGCAAACAACTTGAGAGCGTGCTCGGGCCGGGGATTCACTTCAAGGGGACGCTGACGGGCGCGGGAGGGGTCCGTATTGAGGGGGGGTTCGACGGCGTAATCACGCTCACCGGGCCGCTGGTGATCACCGATGGGGCTAAGGTCACCGCCGAAATCCGGGCCAGCGCCGTATCCGTCGCCGGGCACCTCAAAGGCAACATCACCGCCGCGAAGGTGGAAATCCTCTCGACCGGGCGGGTGTGGGGGGATCTGGTGACGACGGCTTTCGCCACCGAAGAAGGGGCCTTCCTGCGCGGGCAGGTGACGATGGAGGACGAGATGACCCCGCCGCCCCCAGAGACTGCCGCGGTAACTCAGCCCCACATACCAGTTGGGGAGCTGCAGGAAGTCTAAACCAGTTTTTGTAAGAAAATTCTGTTCTGACGAGCCAGGAAACCCGTTTTCTGCGAGAAAACGGGTTTCTTTGCGAGTCTGTCGCGTGTATGGGGGCAAAACGTCACTGCCAGGGGAGCAATCTCCCAGGTGGAGAGCTCACTCTCCAGCACGCCCTGCTTCTTTTCTCAATGCGATATGGCTGCAACAGCGCTTCCGCCGGAATACCACGCCCCACGTGAAGTTGCCGGATCATCCTGAGCGAGAGTTGGCGCTTCCGGTTGAGAACTTCAGATGGCCGCCCTCTGACCTCGCCCCCCGCCCCACCGGGTGGCGGTGCGCCTTTCTGGAGGCAGGGGTCTGTTTGGGCGGCGGCGGCGCGCTGTAATCAAAGCCCGCCAGTGTCTGCCGCGGCAGCGGTTGTCCCATGATCTTCTCCAGCGCGCGCACCATCGCGTTATCTTCGGGCGTGACGAGGGTGAAGGCGTCGCCGGTGCGCTCGGCTCGCCCGGTGCGCCCGATGCGGTTAATGTAGGCGTCGGCGGTGTCAGGCATGTCGTAATTGATGACGTGCGAGATGCGCTCCACGTCCAGCCCGCGCGCGGCGATGTCGGTGGCGACCATGACCTGATATGCGCCGCCCTTGAAACCGTTGAGCGCGGACTGGCGCTGGCCCTGGGTGCGGTTGCTGTGCAGGCTGGTGACTTTGTGGCCGGCGCGCGCGACCTGCTGCGCCAGCCGTTGGGCGCGGTGCTTGGTGCGGGTGAAAATCAGGACCGACTCCGCGTCGGTCTGCTCCAGCAGCGCCAGCAGCAGCGCCGTCTTCAAGTGCGGCGGCGCCGGGAAGAGGGCGTGGGTCACGGTGTGCGCCGGGCGGCTGAGTCCCACGGCGATGCGCTGGGGGTGGCTCAGGGTTTGGGCCGCGAGCTGCTCGATCTCTGGGGGGAAGGTCGCGGAGAACAACATCGTCTGCCGTCGCGCGGGGACGTGTCTGAGGATGCGCCGCACGGACGGCAGGAAGCCCATATCCAACATGCGGTCGGCCTCATCCAGCACCAGGATTTCCACCCCGCCGAGCCTGGCGTGGCGCTGCTCAATGTGATCCAACAGCCGCCCCGGACAGGCGACCAGAATCTCGACTCCGTCGCGCAGGGCCTTGATCTGCGGCCCGGCGCCGACGCCGCCGTAGATCGTGGCGCTGCGCAGGCGCGTCTCCGCTCCCAGTACGCGGATAACCTCATGGATCTGCTCGGCCAGTTCGCGCGTGGGCGTGACGACGAGCGCCCGGGCGTGGCCGCGCGCGCCGCTCAACAGCTTCTGCAGGATCGGCAGCACAAAAGCGGCGGTCTTGCCGGTGCCGGTCTGCGCGGTGCCAATCAGGTCGCGCCCGGCCAGGGCCACCGGCAGGGCCGCGGCTTGAATCGGGGTTGGCGCGGCGTAGCCCGCGCGGGCGACCCCCGCCCGCAGGCGGGGATCCAGGTTGAATTGATTGAAATTCACGAACATTCCTTGTCTTCAGAAGTCAAGCGGATGTCAGGAGGATCGAGCGCGGCTCAGATGGTTGACCCAGGCGGTGACTGCTGAACTGAGGTGATGAATGGGGTAAGTTATCCAGCCGGGCCGCGGCCCGGCTATCGCGTGTTCCCCCAGCCCGACCTGGTCAGCGCCCTGGCGCGTCGTAGGTCTGTCGGGCCTCTCCTAACAAAGCATCCACCTGGTCGGTCGCTTGCGAAACCGATACCCCGTCGGCGGCCGCCCACTCCTGGCACAACTCTTCCCGCGCCTTTTTAAGCAGGGCGGTGTCCACATCTCGCAAGGCCTTGCGCCACCCGTGCGCGGTGAGGTCGCGCACCACTTCACACAGCGTCTGAAACGAGCCGGCTTTCAATCGGCTGAGGAGTTCCAGACGCCGCTGGCGGGCGTCGGAGGTGAGAGGCGCAGGGCGGCTGCGCAACACGCCGCGGTAACGCCCCAGGTCGGCCTGGGGCGTGAGCGGGCGCAGTCCGCTGGCCGCGTCAGAATCCACCGGCGCCCACACGGTGCCCTGCGGGATGGCGATCTCGTAATACTGGCGCGCCTCGGCCTCAGGGAAGCGTTTCGTGACCACTCCGACGACGCGGCCGATGCCGCAAGCGGGATGGACGACCTGGTCGTCAACTTGAAAAGGCACAGAGCCTCCCGAAACAGGGCCGGGCGCGCCGGCGGCGCTCAGGCGGCTAATAACGGCGGCTGCCGCCCCGCCGGCTGCCCTTGCGCGGCCCGCCGCCCCCACCGCGGCCAAAGGCGCCCCCCCGGTTGCCATAGCCCCCGCGCTCTTCCCGCGGTTTGGCGGTGTTCACTTTCAACTCGCGGTCGTTCAGCGAAAACGCATTGAACATGCTGATCGCCTTTTGCGCCTCGCTCTGCGTGCCCATGGTGATAAAGGCGAAACCCTTGGACTGGCCGGTGTCCCGGTCTTTAATCAAGTCAACGGTGGCGACGTTCCCGGCCTGCGCAAACAGCATCCGCAGATCGGCCTCCGTGGTTGAATAGGCGAGGTTCCCGACGTACAATTTGACTTCCATATTCAGTGTTCCTGACTCCGGCTGCGCCGGAAAAAAAGGGCCGCCATCTCATAAAAGGTTTGGCGGCCAACTCTCACGCAAATCCAGTTATCTGGTGGTGGGCATTATACCACAGCAG
>DATDRS010000043.1:0-6694 GCA_035291605.1 Anaerolineales bacterium
TCGTCGGGTGCAGGATCGTGCGCTTGTTCTTGACGACTTTGCCCATCGCATAATAGCCGTCGCTGCTGATGAGGAAAAAGTAAAATTGGCTCTTGTCGCCCTCGCGCGCGTAGCGGCACATCACGCCGAACTCGTTGTTGACCGGCCCGGCGGCGTATGCGGCGTCCACCTCCAGCGTCAGGTCGCTCAGGTCAAGCCCCGCCTGCGCCCACACGTCCACGCCCGGCTGCTCGACGGCGATCACGTAATGCCCGTCCTCGTAATTCGTCGTCGCTTCAGAGCCGGTGTGGGCGTCCCATCCGCTTGTGTTCTGGGAGAAATCGTCTTTGAACAGGAGGCTGGGATCGCCGTACGCGGGCGTCCTGGGCGTGGAACAGCCCGCGAGGGCGCAGGCCAGGGTGAGCAAAACCGCGCGGCGGAGAGAGGGCATCATTTAATGAGATACAAGCGCCAGCGCCTTGAACGCCAGCCCGCCGTATTTCCCCTGCGGGTCGAGCGCGAGCGTGTGCTTGAAAGCCGCTTCGGCCTCCGTGTACTTGCCCTGCCGGTAGTACAGGAGGCCGAGATGATAGTAGGCGTTTGGCAGGTTGGGGCCGAGGCTCAGCGCGTGCTCGAGGGTTTTCTCGCTGTTGACGAAGTCGCCCGTGAGGAGGAGGGCGTACCCGAGTGTGTCGGCGGCGAGCGCGCCGCTGGGGTCAAGCCCGGCGGCCATGCGCGCTGCCGGCAGCCCCAGATCAGGGACGTGATACTCGTTGTCCGTGTAGAAGCGCGCGAGCAGCAGCCAGAAGTCGGGGTTCTTTGCGTCCAGCTCAACCGCTCTGGTGAACCAGACCTCGGCGTTGGAGAGGTCGGCCAGGCTGGCGTAGGCCCCGCCGATCTCGGCGGCGATGGCCGGGTTTTGCGGGTCGAGCGCCTGCGCCTTTTGCAGGAAGTTCAACGCCGTCCCGGATTCGCCGGCGCGCCGCCAGTGCAGCCCGAGGAAGAAGTTCGCCAGCGGCGAGTCGGGGGTGAGGGCCGCGGCTTTCTCGGCGGCGGCGCGGCCATCTTTGGCTTGCATGTCCTGCGCCAGGCCGAGGTAGGCATAGGCATCCGCATAATTGGGATTCAAAGCCACCGCGCGCGTCAGGGCGGCCTCGGCCAGGCGCCACTCTTCCAGTTGAATCAGCGCGAAGCCTACGCGGCCCGACATATAAGCCTCGTCCCCGGAAGCCTCGCCGGCCTCGACGGCGTCAATCAACCGCCAGGCATTGAGCGCGAGCGGCGGCGAGGTCGCGACGACGAGTCTGAGCCTGGCGAGGGCCTCCGCCGGGTCAATGACTGCTTTGAGCAGCGCCAGCCGGTAAGACACGTTCGGATCAGTGGGGCGGACCCGCGCGAGCGCGGTCAGAGCGTTGACAGCGTCTTCGTACTGCTCGGCGGCTTCGTAACTGTTGGCAAGGCGGGCCAGCACCCCGTCGTCCTCTGGCCGTGCCTCAAGCGCAAATACCCAGTGCTTCAGCGCGGAGGCCCGGTCTCCCAGGCCGAGGTAAGCGTCGCCGACGGCGATGCGTTTGGCGGGCGTCCACCCGTCGAGCGCCGCCGAGATCAGCAGGTGGCGGACGGCGGCGTCGAAGCGCTGCGCCGATATCTCCGCCAGGCCCGCGCGGTAGGCGATCAGGCCGACGTAGGGCAGGCGCCGGGCGGCGTCCGCCAACGCGTCGGCGGCGGCATCATAGTTCTTCTGGAGCGTGGCCGTCTGCGCCGTGTGGAAATCTTCGGCGATGGCGAGCGGGAAGGGCTGGGGGCGGAGCAGGAGGAGGGCGATCACCGCCAGCGCGCTGCGCAGCAGGGCGGGGCGGTCAGGCATCGAGGTTGAGCATTTGGCGCACCCGCTGGCGCAGGTCTTCGGACTTGACGGGCTTGTTCATGTAGACGGCAATATCCTGAAGATTCCCGATCAGCCGGTGAACGGGGCTGTCGTGCCCGGTCAAAACGATGATGTGTGAGCGCTTGAGGCGTTCGTCGTTCTTGAACTTGTCGAGCACGTCCCAGCCGCGCATGTCGGGCAGGCTGAGGTCCAGCATGATCAGGTCGGGCATCTCCTGCTGCAAGAACTCGATGGCCTGCGCCCCGGTGGAGGCGTTGACGATGTCCAGCGGCATTTTGCCCAGGATGTGGCGCACGAGTTGAAAACTGAGATCGTCGTCCTCTACGACCAGCACGCGGTATGTTGAAGCCACGGCAGCCTCCTCGGTGAAGTGGCCGCATTATACAATGGCAAAGTACGGATGGAGAAATGCGATTTCAAGGTTCCGGCGGCCTGCGCTATAATCCGCCGTCAAGAAACCCGGTTTCCCGGAGGGAGAAACCGGGTTTCTGACAAATTGCATGACCAGGTGATGATGAATATAAAGAGGTAGCCGCCGTGTCACTCGCCGCCTTCATCCGCGCCATGCCGAAAGTGGAGTTGCACGTCCACCTCGAAGGCGCCATCCGGCCTGAGACATTGCTGAAACTGGCCCGGCGCAATCGCCGGCCCCTCCCAGCGGACGACGTCGAGGGGCTGCGACAGTGGTATACCTTCGTGGACTTCCCGCATTTTGTCGAGATTTACATCGCCATTTCCAGGTGCATCCAGACGCCGGACGATATTGAGCTGATCGCCCGCGAGTTTCTCATAGGGCAGGCCGGGCAGAACATCCGCCACAGCGAGGTGACCTACACCGCCTACACGATCAACCTCCACGCTGGCATCCCCTTCGCGGATCAGCTCGCGGCGATCAACCGTGCGCGCGCGTGGGCCGAGAAAGAGTTGCACACGACGATGGCGCTGGTCATTGACATCCCGCGCGAGATTTCGCCCGAGGCCGGGATGAGGGTGGCCGACTGGGCGATCAGCGGGATGGGGAACGGGGTGGACGCCTTCGGGTTGGGCGGGGCGGAGGTGGGCAATCCGCCGGAGAAATTCACGGCGGCGTTTGACAAGGTCCGCGCGGCGGGCCTGCCGAGCGTCCCGCACGCGGGCGAGACCGAGGGGCCGCAGAGCATCTGGGGCGCACTGCGCGCCCTCGGCGCCATCCGCCTCGGCCACGGCGTGCGCTGTCTCGAAGACCCGGCGCTCGTCGCTGAGCTGCGCGCCCGCCAGATCCCGCTCGAGGTCTGCCCGACGAGCAACGTCTGCCTCAAAGTCGCGCCGAGCCTGGCGGCTCACCCACTGCCGCGCCTGTTGGCGGAAGGGCTGTACGTGACGCTCAACTCCGACGACCCGCCGATGTTCAACACGACGCTGACAGACGAATACCTGGCCGCTGCGAAGACGTTCGGCTTTGGCCCGGATGTGCTGGAACAGTTGTCTCTCAACGCCGTGCGCGCCTCGCTGCTGCCCGCTGACCAGCGGCAAGCGATGGAACAGCAATTCAGGGAGGAGTTTGCCCGATTGAGGGCAGAGCATCTCCAGCCCAAACCGGACTGATTGTGTCCGTAAGCCGCAATAGTTTGTGTAGATTTGCGCAAAGAGATGCTATAATGCGAAACGCTTGCGCCTTATTCACGTGCGATGCACTTCCGCAGCGCGAGTGCGTCGCACGTAAAATCAGTACATCACGAAAAAGCACAAGCACCCTGAGCGGAGGCCCGCGCGCCTGAGCGAAGCCGAAGGATTGCGGGCCGCAGTCGAAGGGCGCGATTCGGGCGGAAAATCTTTATGGACCGGGAGGAAATACGCTGTGCACCTAGTCGTTTGCGTTAAACAAACGCCTGACTCGGCGGCTAAGATGGGCGTCGAGAACGGCAGGGTCACCTGGGGCGACGCGGGCCTCATCGTCAACCCCTGGGACGAGTATGCGGTTGAAGAGGCGATCCGCCTGAAGGAGAAGCACGGCGGCAAAGTGACCGCCATCAGCCTGGGGTCGGAGAGCGCCAAAGAGGCCCTCAAGACCTGTATCGCCATGGGCTGCGATGAGGCCATTCTGCTCTCGGACGCTGCGTTTGCCGGTTCGGACGCGCTGGCGACCTCGTATGCGCTGACCAGGGCGATTGAGAAAATGGGCGACGTGGATATCGCCCTCTTTGGCAAGCAGGCGATTGACGGCGATACCGGCCTCGTGCCCGTCGCCGTCGCCCGCCGCCTCGGCTGGACCCCGCTCACCTATACGATCAAGATCGCCGAACTCGACCTGGCCGCGCGGACGATCAGGGCCGAGCGCCTGCTGGAGCAGGGCAAGCAAGTCGTCACCAGCCGGCTCCCGGCCGTCGTGGGTACGGTGAAGGACATCAACGAACCGCGTTATCCCTCGTTCATGGGGATCCGCAAAGCCGCGAAGGCCGCGATTCCCATCTGGTCGGCGGCAGACGTCGGGTGCGAGACGAACAAGATCGGCGAGGCCGGTTCCGCCACGCGGTGGCCGGCAGTCTACCCGCTCCCGGCGCGCGAGGGCGCGGCCGAGATGATCGAAGGGACGCCGGAAGAGATTGCCGCGAAACTGGCGGATAAACTGATCGCAGACAAAGTGATCTGACGTATTCCGTATTGCGTAAACGGAATACGGAATACGCAATACGCCTCACGAGATAGCACATATGCCTCATAAAATCTGGGTCTTCATCGAACAATTCAAAGGCGTCGTCGCGCAGTCGTCGCTGGAGGCGCTGGGCGAGGCGCGCCGGTTAAGCGGGGAGATGGGCGGGGACGGGGTCACCGCGCTGCTCTTCGGCCAGGACGTCAAAAACTTGTCCAACGAAGTCATCGCGCACGGCGCAGACGAGGTGCTGCTGGGCGACGACCCCACCCTCGCCGAGTTCCGTTCCGAGCCGTACACTGCGCTGCTCGCCAGGCTTGCACAGGAGCACAAGCCGGAGATCGTCCTCGCGGGTGCGACGACGCGCGGGCGCGACCTGCTGGGCATGGCCGCGGTGGATTTGAGCTGCGGCGTGATTGCCGATGCGATTGCGCTGGCGTACGCCGACGGCAAGGTGCAGGCGACGCGGCCCGTGTACGCGGGCAAGCTGCTCTCGACGGTGACGTGCGACGAGCGCCGCCCCCAACTCATCAGCCTGCGCCCGCGCGCCTTCCCGAAGCCCGAGCCGGACTCAGCCCGCACAGGCGCAGTCACCTCCGTCGCTCCGGCCTTCGCCGAGGACGCCATCCCGCTCAAGGTCGTGGATTACGTGGTCGAGCAGGGGCAGGTCAGCCTGGCGGACGCGAAGATCATCGTCAGCGGCGGGCGCGGCGTCGGCGGGCCGGACGGGTTTGCCCCGGTGCGCGAGCTTGCGCAGGCGCTCGGCGGCGCGCTCGGCGCCAGCCGGGCGGCGGTGGACGCGGGCTGGATTCCCTACTCGCATCAGGTCGGCCAGACGGGCAAGACCGTCTCGCCCGATCTCTACATCGCCTGCGGCATCTCCGGCGCGATCCAGCACCAGGCCGGGATGCGCTCGTCCAAGACCATCGTCGCGATCAACAAGGACGGCGAAGCGCCCATCTTCAAGCTTGCGCGCTACGGCGTCGTCGGCGACCTGTTCAAGATCGTCCCCGCGCTCACGGCAGAGTTCAAGAAGCGGCTGGGCAAATAGTCAACGGATTGAACTGTTTGAATGGATGATTTAAGCAAAAGCCGGGCACATTGGTGTGCCCGGCTTTGTTTTGAGGAGCAACCGCTGTATGTAGGATTAGGTTGCGCCTTTTGGCCCTACGGCTTCTGCTTGATATGACTGCCAAGCCATTCCGTGAAGGCTTCCCGCCCCATTTCACTTGAGGCCACTTGTAGAATGACTGTCATCTGCTCGTCCACAGTTGCGCTGATCTCATAGTCGTTCAAGACAAGGAACATTTCCATCGCTGCATGGCCGGTGCGTTTGTTGCCGTCAAGGAACGGGTGATTCTGAATGAGCGAAAAGCCGAGGGCAGAGGCCTTTTCGACAATCGTGGGGTAGAGTTCTTCTCCGCCAAACGTCATGCGGGGTTGTGCAACTGCCGACTCCAACGCGCCCAAGTCATGAATGCCTATGTCGCCGCCCGATTGTTGCACTACGCGGTTGTAGGTTTCTAGCACTTCATTGACGGTCAGGTAGCGCACGGCGTCAAGCCGCCAGCCGCCGATAGAGTTCCGCGTTTTTGTTCAGCACATAATCCAATGCCCGGAGGAAATCTTCTTCGGGGCGGGTGAGCAATTCCTCAATGCTGACGCGCACCAGCTCTTCGGGGGCAACGCTGAAATGCGCGGCGATCTCTTTCAGTTTTTTCAGCCGGTCATCGGGCAGAGAAATAGTGATTGTGGTCATGGCTGGCTATCTCCGCCCATAAGTGTACCTTTGGATGGGTTGGAACGCCAGGAGTGGAGTATGGCGAGTTACTTCCGTCCAAAATCGGCGCCCAAGTAGAGACCGGCGACGTGCGCCCGATCAACCCCCAGGGCTTGCATAAACGCGGCCACGTCGTCCGCGAAGAGTTCCGTGGAATGGACTCCTTCCGGTTTGTCCGTTTCACCCGCGCCTCGTGGATCGCCGGAGATACAAGTGAAGTGCTTGGCGTACTCTGCACCAGTCTCCACAAGACCTTCGTGTTGCGTCCGCGTCGGCGCTGATCCATGGTGAGCCGTCAACGTAGCAGATGGCGCGCATGGCGCTCGATGCAGGACGACGGGAACGGGCAGACGCCCTGCGCCGCCACGGCCTGAGGAAACTGGTCACCCGTCAGGTCTTCCCAGCGCAGCAGATGGAG
>DATDRS010000044.1:0-24912 GCA_035291605.1 Anaerolineales bacterium
ATGAAGCTGATCCGCTCCGACAATCGTCGGGTAGATCGTATCTGGTCCAACTGGGCCAGCGACTTCGAGGCGGCGGCTCGCATAAATTTTGGTAATGCCGGCTTTGCCTTGGAGCGCATTTTGTTGCGCCGTACTCAGTTGCGCACCGACGGCGTTGATGAGGCCTAATTCGTGGGTGATGACCCCGCCCACAGCGTGCACCAGCGCTTTCACCGTAGCCACATCATATCCCTGGACAATGACCTCTACGGTCGGCAGATCAACCTGCGGCGTAGCGCCCCAGACGGGAGTGAGTATCAGGCTAATTAACAGCAGGGCGCTGATGAGCCGGACATTCAGTTTTTGAAAAGTCAGTGTTAGTGCGCTCACAAGTCTTCTCCCAATGATGCTATCTGAAACAAATCGTGGGTTTGTTCCTCTTTTACCAGTCCCCCACCCACGCAGTTGCACCCGCATTGCTGCCGGGGCTTACGGCTCCCGCCCAGGCCATCTGGCCTCCTGCGTAAGTCTCCGTCATCCCAGCCCAGGCCATGCGGCCCCCCGCCCAAGCCATTTGATCCCCGGCCCAGGCCATCTGCCCACCAGCCCAGGCCATGCGGCCACCGGCCCAAGCCATCTGCCCGCCAGCCCAGGCCATCTGCCCACCAGCCCAAGCCATCTGCCCACCGGCCCAAGCCATCTGCCCGCCGGCCCAGGCCATCTGGCCGCCCGCCCAAGCCATCTGACCCCCCGCCCACGCCATCTGCCCGCCGGCCCAGGCCATCTGCCCACCGGCCCAAGTTGTGCCCTCAGCCAGACTTTCAGCGCTCAACCAAGTCATGTCGCTGACACGGGCCGCGCCCAGCGCCGTCCGGGAGCCATCAGGATTGTCCACATAGTACAGGTAAGTCTGGCCGTCATCGCTCAACACCTTGGCAATTGTGCCTTGATAGTGATAAGCCAGATCGGCGTCGGTCTCATAGCCGTGCGCCAGGTCGGCGGCAAGATCCATGCCTGAGTTGGCGCTCCCATCGGCGGGGAAAGCGCCATATACCGCATCGGGCACCCACAGACGACCTGCTCCTTGCTGGAAGATGTTGTAAACCGGATTCTGATCGGGGGTGAACGCCGGGACGGCTGAATACATCAAACGGAATTTCACCTGATCCGGGGTCAGGTCCGGGTTGGCTTGCAGCATGAGCGCGGCGACCCCGGAGGCGACTGCGGTCGCCATGCTCGTGCCGTTCATCCGATACAGGCTGCTCGTCGCCGAGTAGTCCGGGTGCAGCAGGACAATCTTCTGCGTGTTGACGCCGGTCGGATCGTTGTACATGAAAGTCACGATATTCGAGCCGGGCGCCAGGACATCCGGCTTGACGAAGCCATCCGGGGTCGGGCCGCTGGCCGACCAGGACGGTATGACGTCATCCAGCCAATAGCCGGGTGTACGTTTGCTATTGACAGCGCCTACGGTGATGACGTAGGGATCATTGCCGGGGACGGTGACAGTTTCCGCTGCCGGGCCGCTGTTGCCGGCTGCCGCTAACACCACAATGCCGTTCGCCCAGGCCTGTTCCACTGCGCGGTTGAGCGGATCCACGAAGTAGGGCACCGTCGCGTAACCGCTCAGACTTAAGTTCATCACCCGGATGTTGTGCTGAGCCTTATTGGCGACGACGTACTGGATGCCCTTGATAACCGTCTCATATGAGCCGGCGCCATCGTGGTCTAAGACCCGGACACTCAGGATTTTGGCGCCGGGGGCGATGCCGAGATATACATTGGTGTCGTAGTCGCGGAAGTTGTTCCAGATGATGCCGGCCACGGCTGTGCCATGTCCGTAGCGATCGTCACTGGCAGACCAATCGTACCAACAATAATCGTCATATTGCGTGAGAGACCTGCTGGAGACCGGGCAGGTGGGTTCCATATAATCGGCCTGACCTAGGAAGAGTCTCTGCACCTGGGTGCCCAATTGAAGCTTGACATCGCCGTCGAAGTACACGCCCGAGTCCACCACGGCCACGGTGACGCCCGATCCATCAATCTCCTGCTTGTGCAGGACGTCCGCGCCCACGTCAATGGCCACGGGGTTGACCAGTTTCCATGTCCGGCGGTTGTCCGTCGCCTGCACATCCGGACGGCCATCCCACTGGTTGCGCAGCCGGCTAATCACCGCCAGGTTGTTGGTTCCGAAGCGCACGGCTGCCCTGCCTGACTGATCTGTGGCGGCCGACTGTGTGATCTTATAAGCCGTCTCGACGAACAACTTTTTGAAACTCACTGTGCCGTCGGCCCTCAGCCGCACCAGATCCGTGCCCTCACTGCCGATGATCACCCCGCCATCCACATCCAGGGCCGGGCCGGATTTGATATTGCCCAGTGTGGTGTAACTCCACCTTAGAGCACCCGTCGCCGTATCCACCGCAAAGAGGATTTTTTCTTCAATGGCGGCATACACCGTAGCGCCATCAGCCGATACTAGAGGGGAAGTGCGGAAGTGGCCTGAAGCCGGGCGGAACATAAAGCGCTGGGCGCCATCCGGATTCAAACCGTAAAGCGTCCGGTCTTCGGTCGGGATGTAGATGCTGCCGTCGGTGCCTAATGTGGGTTGCGCCATGATTTTGCTGGAGGTGACGAAGACGTATTGCTTTGCCCCAGTCGCTGCCTCCAGCGCAAAGAGTTTTTTACCATCCGTGCTGGCGACGTAGACCATTCCGTTCGGACCCAAGAATGGGCTGAATTTGAGAGGTGCGGCGGTGTTATACGCCCATTTCAGGCTGCCATTGGGGGCAACGGCGTAGACGTACCCTTTGTCCGTGTCAAAATACAACACGCCGTCTGGCCCGACAATGGGCGTCGTGAGCACTACCCCGGCGCCGCTGCTGGCCTTAAACTGCCACAGTTTTTGGCCGGTGACGCCGTCGAGCGCGTAAACCGAACGCCCGTCGTCGGCGGCATAGACAGTGCCATTGGGAGCAAGCACTACCCCTCCCAAGAACTTATTGCCGCCCGTAGTTCTAAACTCCCAGCGGGTGGAGCCGTCGGGGTTAAGTGCGTAGATGCGTAGAGACTGATTGGCGATATAGATCGTGCCATCAGCGCCAATGGCAGGCGCTGTGCTATATACGCCGCCGCCTGGCAAGGTGACGCGCGCGCGTTCGGTTCCATCCGCATTCACAATTAAGAGTTTGCCGTTGTCACTAAACGACACGAAACCACCATCCGGCAGAAAAGCCGCTGGGGCGATCTGGTTCCCCTCTAGCATGTACGTGGAAAGCATGATGCGGATATCAGTCACATAACCGTTCCAGTCCGAGGCCTTGACGCTTTTATTCATGACGACGGAGCGGATTCCTGGGTAGGCGGCCAGGGATTTGACCTGGTCAGCCGGCAGAGCGGCGGCGACGGCGTCAATCAGCCATAGGTTGGAAGTCACCCTCCCGCCGAAATGCTCAACCGCGCGGGCGGCCTCCTGGGAATCGGTCCCCGTCACAATCGCCGAGATTGTTCCATCGGCGACTGCCAGCAGCGCCGGGTCAACATAGGTTCCGGCCTGCCTGGGAGAGAGGGGGGAGGGGGCCATGACCCCGCCAATCAGCGAGGCCAGGATGATGAGTGTTAGCCCAAAAGCAATTTTTGTTTTCATAACCTGTCCTGTCTATGACTGGATTTATCCTGACTATAAGATATAGGGAAAAGCATCAAGATTGCGAAAAGGAATCATTAAGATTACCTTGAGATATCTTGTCTGATCGGACACAGTTGTAAGGAAAATTTGAGACACACCGGGGTACATCAGTGCTATACTCACGAGCAAGAAAGTTCTACAATAGGATGCGATATGCGACAGTGCGCCAACTGTGGTCATCAGAACCCGGATCACATTGACTTCTGCCTGAACTGCGCCGCAACCCTGGGGCAGCATTGCCCGGCCTGCGGCCAACCTGTGCCGGCCGGGAATAAGTTCTGCGGCCAATGTGGGGCGCGCTTGCCCGAAGCGGCGGCGCCGCCCCCGGCAACTTCCCGACAAAGCGAGGTTCTGCAAAGTCTGCGGGCAATGATGCCCCCCGCGCTGGCCGAAAAGATCACGGCGACCGCCCCCCAGATCATCGGCGAACGGCGTGAGGTGACGGTGGTCTTCGTGGATGTATTGAATTTCACCGCCGCCGCCCACTCGCTCGACAGCGAGGAGGTCTACCTCTTCGTGGACGAGGCGATGCGGTTGTTCGTGGACGTCATCTATAAATATGAAGGCACGATTGACAAATTCACTGGCGATGGCCTGATGGCGCTTTTCGGCGCGCCTGTGGCGCACGAAAACGACCCCGAGCGCGCGGTGCGGGCCGCGCTGGAAATGCAGACCGTGCTGCAGCCGGTGCGCGAGCGGGTCCGGCAGAAGCACGGTTTCGATCTCCAGGTGCGAATCGGCATCAACACGGGCCTGGTCGTCGCCGGACAGGTCGGCGGCGACTTGCACATGGAATACACCGTCATCGGCGATACGGTGAACCTGGCCGCCCGCCTGGAGGCCGCCGCCGATCCGGGCGCAATCCTGGCCAGCTTTGCGACCTACCAGCGAACCCGCCCTTTCTTTCAATATCGAGCGCCAGCGCCTCTGTTCGTCAAGGGTATCGCTGAGCCAGTCCGGGTCTTTCAACCTATAGGCGTGCTCGCCAAACCGGGGAGAGTGCGCGGCCTGGCCGGGATGGAAGTGCCCATGATTGGCCGCCAGAACGCCCTGGCCCGGTTGCACACAGCCCTGGAGACTGTTATCCAGCAACGCCGCTGCCAGGTTGCGCTAATCACTGGCGAGGCGGGGCTGGGCAAGAGTCGCCTCGTCGCAGAATTCCGCCAGACGGTGACCCAGCCGCAGGTCAAAGTCTTTGAGGGAAGCTGCATAGCCTATACGCGATCACAGCCGTTGTGGATTGTGACCGAACTCTTCCGGAATATCCTGCATCTCTCAGAAACTGGGCCTCCTGGCCGTCAATACCAGGCCATTCAGGCTTATCTGAGCGGCATGGGACTTCGCCTGGACGACGTGCTTCCCTATCTGGCTAACCTGCTCGGGCTGGCGCAGTCGGATCCGGCGATGGAAGCCCGCTTGCAACAATTAGATGCGTCCATGTTGCAGCGGCAGACGCATGCGGCTCTGCGCCAAATCCTGTTGGCGGAAGCGCTCCGCGACCCGACCGTCCTGGTCTTTGACGACTTACACTGGGTTGACGTGGCCTCCCGCGATTTCCTGGAATACCTGATCCAGAGCACCGGCGACGCCCCTCTGCTGCTGATCCTGATATCACGCGATTCGGAACGCAAGACAGTCATCCGCTCCCTGATCGCGACCGCCGAGAAAAACGCCGATCAACTCCTGGACATTCAACTGCAACCCCTCTCTCTCCTGGAGAGCCAACTCTTGCTGGATCAGTTGCTGCCGGGGGCAACCGGGACCCTGCCTCCCCTGAAGCAGCGGATTGCCGAGCGAGCCGATGGCAATCCATTCTTCATTGAGGAAATTGTCCGGATGCTCATAGATCAGGGCGGATTAATACGCGAGGTGGATGCGTGGCAGGTCTCTCCGCGCGTGGACGAGCTGATGCAGGATGTGCCTGGGACTTTGAAGGGGCTGATCCTGGCCCGTTTCGACCGCCTGCCGGAGGGCCCGCGGCAGATGCTGCAGAAAGCCGCCGTACTGGGCCGCTCCTTTCCTGTCGGCCTGCTCCAGATGCTGGATCGTGCACGCGCCGCCCATCTGGGCGCCGATTTCGCCGAACTGGCAACCCGGCAATTCCTGGTCGCAGAACCTTTCGGCGCAGAAGCCGGTTATGCTTTCCGTCACGCCCTGGTGCAAGAAGCCGTCTACAACACCTTGCTGAAACGCGATCGCCAGCGGATACATGAACAAATCGCCCAGACGATTGAGACGGGCGCTTTCTGGCCGCCGGAGGAACAAACAGAAGTCCTGGCCCACCACTATGCCGAGAGCAACACGCCCTCCAGGGCCGTGCCTTACCTGATCGCCGCCGCCGAGAGCGCGGCCCGGCGCTATGCTAACGAGATTGCCATTCATCATTATCGTCGGGCTATTGCCTTGATGCAGGAACCGGCGATGGACCGTCAAACGGAGTTGACGCGAGCCCGGGTCGGCCTGGGTCAGGCCCTGAAATTTGTCGGCGAATACGCAGAAGCGCGGCAGGTGCTGCTCGAGGCGGTCGAGGATTTACAAAAAGCGGCGGCGGGAGGCCATCCTGATTACGCGGCGGGTTTGGCCGAGAGCCTGCGAGAGCTGGCGAATGTCCGACAGCAAGAGGGGATGTGGGATGAGGCGCTCACGAATCTGGAGTCAGCGTTGACGGTGTTGGGCGAAGCGGCCTCCGTAAAGTACCCGGCGCTCTGGAGTTCTCTATTAGACCGCATGGCCTGGGTTCATTTCCGTCAGGGCAGACTGGACGAAGCCTTTGTCCTGGCAAGTCAGGCCACGACTAGCGCCCCTGAACTCGTCACCTCATCGGCGACACTCGCCAGTTTGTATAACACCTTAGGGGGAGTCGCCTGGCAGCGGGGTGAACTCGATCAAGCCATTAACTACGTCGAACGCAGTCTTAATCTGTACCAAGGTTTGGGCTATTCCTGGGGCATGGCCAACGCCTACACCAATCTGGGCATCCTCTATTCCAGCCTGGGCCAATGGCCCAAGGCGGTAGAGAACTTTGAGAAGTCAGACATCCTGCGACGCGAGATTGGCTACCTCCCTGGCCGGGCCATCAATCTCAAGAACCTGGCTGAACTGCGCCTGTCTATAGGCAATCATGCGCAGGCAGAGAAAGACCTGGAGACCAGCGTCGCCCTAAGCCGGCGCTTGGGTGAGGACTATGCCACCCTGCACGGGGAGCTCACGCTCGCCCGCCTCGCCATCTTACAGTCTCGCCTTGACGACGCCGGGGTGCACCTTGACGCGGCGGAGGACTTGCTGAAGAACGCCGGGGAAGATCAAACGATTCAGTTCCGCCTGCTTCAGGCGCAGGTTCAAGCGGAGCGTGGTCATCTCCAGGAGGCCATAACTCTCTCGGCGGAAGTCCTGCAGCAAGCGCACTCGGCGGGGCTTTTGGAGGAAGAAGCCGACAGCCATCGGGTGGCCGGCCTTCTGCGGGCGCGGATCGGTGACTGGAAAGAGGCCGAGTCGGAATTACGAGAGTCTTTTACGCTCAGTGTTCAGCACAATTATCCCTATCGCAAAGGTCAAGCCTTGCTTGAGCTGGGTCATCTGTATCAACGGTGGGGGCGCCAGAGCGCGGCGACGTTGGCGGATGGGCACGAGAAAGCCCGTCAGGCGTACCACGACGCGCGCGAGATATTTGACAAACTCGGCGCGACCTACGATCTGCAAATGGTGGAAGCGGCTCTAAATCAGCTTGCGCTGGAACGCGGCGCCGAGTCCTCTCCGACTGCGGATCAAATTCCTGAGGCTCTAGCGCGATCATGGCCTGCCAGTCCCAAGGTGCCGGAGGGAGAATGGCGCCTCGCTGCGGTGGTGTGGCTCAATTTAAGTCCGCGGCCAGAGGTTGACGATGAGACGGCCTTTGAAACGCTTGCACTCGTCATGCCGCTGCTGGTCAGTGTGATCCGGGACCAGCAAGGCTACCTCATCCAACGTCCCTCGGGCCTGACGGCGGTCTTCGGCGCCCAAGTCGCCCACGAGGACGACGCGGAGCGAGCCGTTCACACGGCCAGGCGCATGCTAGAGCATCTTCGCCAATTCGAGGCGGCGGGCGAAGCCAGACTGACAGCCAAACTGACGGTGAGTTATGGGCAGGTGCTCGCTGGTTATATTGGCCCTCAGGCCAAGGCCGATTTCGTCATGACCGGCGAACCGATACAACTCGCGCAACGAGTGGCGGAGGCCGCACTGCCGGGGAGGGTGTGGGTCACGCAGGCCGTCCACGACGCGACACTTCACGCCTTCGCGTATCAAGCGCCGGCAGCCGAAGAATCGGCTCAACTGACGGATGTGCCAGTCTGGGAATTGGTCAAAGCGCTTGACAAACCCGGCCTGGCGCGTGGTTTACCTGGGACGACGGCCCGCTTCATTGGCCGTGAAGCGCCATTTGAAGCCATGGTGGATCTGGCTGAGAATTTGAAGCGCGGCAGGGGTGCCCTGGTCTGGGTCGAAGGTGAAGCGGGTATCGGCAAGAGCCGCTTAATGCGTGAATTCAGCGCTTTCATCACGACACAGGGCGCCGTCGTCTGGATTGGCCAATGCTACCCACAAAGGTCCGGGCATGCTTTTTCACTCATCTCGAACCTGCTGGCCAACGTCTTTGGTCTGCAAGGCACGGATACCCCCGAGCAGATCGTGGAGAAGATGAAGCGGACCATCAGCCTCTGGCCGCCCGAGGCTCAGACTACCCAGCCCTACTTAGAACTGCTGGTGGGGGTACGGCCGGCTGGCCTAGAGGGTGAGCGCTTGGCAAGCCTGGAGCCTGATCAGCTGCGCCAGCAAGTGTTCATCGCCATCCGGAGTCTGCTCAAAGCCCAGGCGGCGAGCCAACCGCTCGTAGCCCTATTGGATGATCTACACTGGGTTGATCCCATATCAGCAGATCTGTTGTTGTTCCTCTCCAATCTGGTGGCCTCTCTCCCCATTCTATTTGTGGGCGCACTGCGTTGGGATGAAACTGAGGCCATTGACGACCGCCTCGTCAATGTCCTGAACATCCTCAATCCTGATCAGACGCTCCGGCTCTATCTGGACCGGCTGTCCGAAACCGAGACCGAGGCGCTCTTGTCTGAACTCTTATCCGCCAAGGAATTGTCCCCGGCGCTGCGAACCCTCGCCTTAGAACGGAGTGAGGGCAATCCCTATTACCTGGAGGAAATCATCCGGGCGCTGATGGAACGAGGCTATCTGGAGCGCCGTCAAGACCGATGGGACATCGAGTCCACCGTCAATCTCCAGGAGATGCCGCTGCCCACTTCCTTGGAAGCCCTAATTCATTCGCGGATTGATAGCCTGCCAGCCGATTTGAAGCTGCTGCTTCAGTGCGCTGCTGTGATCGGGGGCACATTCGAAGACCACGTTCTAGAGGAAGTTTGGGGATCCCCGGACATCCGCGCCGCCCTCAACCGGTTGGGAGAGCGAGGTATGCTCAGGCGCGCCACCCAGCCGAGCCGATGGCAGTTCAGCCATTCCCTGATTGAGTTGACCGTTTACAACTCGATGTTGAAGGCTCGGCGTAAAGCACTCCACCTGAGAGTTGCCGAGGTGTTAGAAAGATATTGGGCTGGGGCCGAGGCAACCCATGCGGCCGAGCTGGCTCACCACTTCACGCAGGCTGAGGCCTGGAAGAGAGCGTTGACTTACCTGGTTCTCGCCGCCGATCACGCCGCCGAGCGATATGCCAATGAAGAGGCGTTGGTGTATTATCAACAGGCCAGGCAATTATTGGCAACCCAGCCAGCAGCAGATATCGCGCTGCGGTGGCGTATTGCCGCCGGCCTGGGAGATGTCTATCGGTTTATTGGAGAATTCGACGAGTCACGGGCCGCATTGGAAGAGGGACTGGCGCTCTTGGGGCAGGAACAACTCACTCCCAGCCAGCGGGCAGGACTGTATCGGCGACTGGGTGAAACCGCTCAAAAGCAGGGCGATTTTGAAACCTCCCTCCAGTGCTTTGATAAGGCGCTGTCTTATCTGGATCCGGCGGCCGGTCGTGAGGCCCAGGTAGAGGCCGCGCGGGTGTTCGCCGGCCAAGCGTGGACCCACCTGCGCCAGGGACATCTTGACCAGGCGCGGCAAGCATGTGAGACCGGCCTGAGACAGGCACAACTGGCAGGCAGCCTGAAAGAACTGGCTATCACTGAAAACACCTTGGGTGGGATCTGCTATCAACTGGGCGAGTTGGAGCAAGCACTGCAACACACCCGGCAGGCTATGCTCCTGCGCGAAAAGATGGGCGACACCTCGGGGGTGGCCGCCACGAGCAGCAACCTTGGCATTCTGGCCACCCTGGCCGGGGATTGGGGACAAGCGATGACCCTCTTCCAGCGCAGCCTCGCCCTGCGAGATGAGATTGGCGATGTGGAAGGGGTCGCGATTATCCAGAACAATCTGGGAACTCTGCTCCGCGACCAGGGGGAGCTCGATCCGGCTGAGTCCCACTTCAGGAAGAGTCTGGCTCTGGCAACTTCGCTGAAGATGGCTTATCACCTGGCCAACACCAGTATGGGCCTCGCCGAAGTTCTGCTCCAGCAAGGCCAGATCGAGGCAGCACAGACAACCCTGAACACCAGCCTGACTCAGGCAGAACTGATTGGGGCGAAGGATTTGCTGAGCGAAATTTCCCGGGTGCAGGCTCAAATTCTGCTCCAACAATCGGCCTGGCAGGCGAGCCGACAGGCCGCCCAGAAAGCGGCCGATTTAGCCAATGAAATCGGGGATCGCAATTTGGAGGCCGCGGCTTGGCGGACGCTCTCATCGGTGGAACTGCTGGCCGGCCGGCCCCAGGCCGCCCGCGAGGCGATTGGCCAGGCCTGGAAGGCTTTGGCCGGCGTCATCAGCCAGTTAGAAGCCGGGCGCGTGGCTGCTCAAGCCGGCCACCTCAGTCTATCGGAAGGTGAGATGACGCAAGCGGAGAAATATCTCCACGATGCACGAACGATCTTCGCGTATTTGGGAGCACGCCTGGACCTGAAACGTGTCGAGACGACTTTGGACCAGCTCCATAACCGGAAATCATCCGCGCCAACCGTGACGTGATGGCGGCGCCCGCCTAGCGCAAATTCCAGTTTTATTTATGGCAACCGCGCCCTTCGACTGCGCTTCGTTCAGGGTACGGTTGCCGGACTGTAAATCAACAAAGAAACCGTCCCCATCGGCAACAGTTTTATTCCATTCCTGTCTTCAGAGGCGTCTTCAGCGCGTAGCCTACTCCTCGCACCGTCATAATGACGTCGGCCTGGGCCGAAAATGCAGTTAACTTGCGCCGCAGATTGCTGATGTGGGGGCGGACGATCTCGGCCGCCTCGGCCGGATCAATACTATAGCCTCGGATCGCCTGAATCATTTCCTGGGGGGTGACCACCCGATCCGGGTTGCGGCACAGGTGGTAAAGAATTTCAATTTCCGTAGCCGTCGCCTCTACCCTCTGACCATCTACTTCGACGACGTACCGATCCAAATCCAACATCACCGGCCCGACTTCATACTGCCGGCTGGGAACAGGGGCCGCGCCCGCTCTCGCTGCGATTTGACCCGTGAAGCGTTTCAACCCGGTTTCCAGCATGGTCAGCGCCTCCCGGCGCTGACGAGCCTCAAGGAGGCGCTCCTGAACACGGGTGATGGCGCCCAGCAGGACTTCCCGAGTCACTGGTTTGGTCAGGTAATCTACCGCGCCCTCGCGTAAGGCCCGGATCGCAGAATCCACCGCCGGGAAGCCAGTGAGCATAATAACTTCGCACGGGAGTTGTTGCTCACGCACTTGTCGCAGAATTTCTAAGCCGGACAGGTTGGGCAGGTAGATGTCGGCTATCACGATGTCAACAGTTTCGCTCGCCAATAATTGCAGGGCCTGTTCAGCAGTTGTGTTGAACAACACCTCATAACCAGCCTGTTGCAGCATTTGACCGAGCAATTGGAGGCTGTCTCGATCATCGTCCACCAGCAGGATTTTCAGTCTATCGGCCATCGTTTGAGGTCGCTGCAATGGCGTTGAGTTTGCCGTCACAGGGTCGGTAAACCATGAAGTGTCATTCTGAAGGCGCCCTTCGGCTGTGCTCAGAGCCTGCCCTGAACGCAGTGAAGGGATAAACTCGCGCCTGAAGAATCTCAGGCGGAGATGCTTCCCCATTCGCTTCGCTCAGGGTCTTCGAACTTCGTTCAGCATGACAGGCTTTCGTGATGTACTGAGTATCCCCCAAAAGTTAGTGTATAGCAAGCAAGTGGCTAAAACAGATGAGGGGCGAGACCTGCGCCTTTACCCTCTTAGGCTCGCGCGTTACTCTGGCGCTCGTACTTCCCTGTGTCCATACTTCTGCATAATCCTCACCGTCTCCTCAATGGGCAGAGCGTGGCGCACACGGTCGTCCCGCCCAATCATGGTTTCTGCTGTTCGACGGCCCACCCCAGCGGGCCGAACTTGAGCGCGAGCCGGTCGCCCATGGTCAACAGATCGCGCGACAGGCGGCCCAGACTCATGACCAAATCTCTGGCCTTGAACTGCGTCAGGCCGGCCTGCTCATCCGGCTGGCCGACGATGGGCGCGGCCTGGCCGCGCCGCCCGATTTGGCAAACCTTTCCAACGGCAAGCATTTCGGCCTGTTGGGCATCAACGAGCGCGTCGCCCTGCTGGGGGGAACACTCCAGATCGAATCACTCAATGATGGCGGCGTCATTCTTCAAGTCGAGATTCCCAGCCCCTATCCCTCCGTCTAACTGGTTTCTGCCCGGAAACCCTTCTTTCTTGTGACGCGATCATCCTGTTCTGTCGCCCACTTGCCTTGCACCCACACGACAAATCGAATAAGGTCAAGCCCAAGCTTTTCAGGTAATCCGGGTGCGTCGCCAACTACAAATGGCTTTCGGTCAGAATTCGGCAGTGTCCTGCGCGAACTGGCCGTTTTGTTGCATTCCTGGTATAAGGAGCAGCATGTTGAAGATTCGTTATGTACTATGCGAGCACTGCGGCAGCCCGCGCGCCCCAGACTTGGGTCAGGCTTGCCCGTTGTGCAACTCACGCCGCTATTCCCTCATCGGCTACAGCTACCAGCACGAGGCCCGCACGCTGATGACCATGGGGGTGGTGATCGCCGCGCTGGTGCTGCTGGCCGTCCTGATCGGCGCTGGTGTGCTGGTCGCACTGGAGACGAGCCTCAACGCCCTGTAGCGGTATCGCCTGAAACCCTGCAGAACTCGCATGTGGAATTCGCGCGTGACGCTGACGGTGCTGGTGAGCCTGGGCGGACTGGTGCTCTTGTGCTCACTGCTGGGCGCCGCCTACGCGCCCTCCTATTCGAACCGGCGCAGCGCCCGGTTGACCCAGAACGCCGCCACCCGCCTGGTTGAGACCGCTGTGGCCACGCAGGCGCTTGGCGCCACTCGCCTGGCCCAACTCCCCACGCAGACGGCGGTGGCGGGCGCGACGCAGACTGAGGAAGCCCGGCCCACGACGACGGCCACGGCCACCGTGACCCCCACGCCAACACCGACTCCCACGGCGACCCGGCCCGCAGCAATCGTGGAATGCCCGGCGACCGTCGCGGGGACCGAGAGGCTGCTATACCCGGTGCCGGGCGGCGGCCGAGTGCGCGATGCGGTGCTGCTGCCCCGCGCCAACCCGGTGACCATCATCGGCCGGCTGGAGGACCAGGGCTGGCTGCAGGTGCGGACGCAAGAAGGCGCTGTGGGCTGGATACACAGCGATGTCCTCACCCCGAATTCGCCGAACTGCCAGGCCAACGTCTACGATCTTTCATACCTCCTGGGAATGGTAGATGGGCGCGAGGTGGTGGCCGACGACACCTTCATCAGCAATGAGAATGGCTGGACCAACAGCGCCGGCGAGCCGCTCTCGCCGATCCTCAGCGCCGATGGCGATGCGCAGCTCGTCCTGACCACGAATAGCTTGGACGTGCTGCGCCCGAGCAACTCGCGCCTACAGGATCTGCCCGCCTTCGAGCTGGCGATCTCATTCTCGCGCGTCAACTTCGTCCGCGACAGCTACGTCGGTGTGCGTTTCCGCGCCAATGACCTCACGTCCTATGAAGTCCGCGTCCTGCGCAACTGCCAGATTGGGGTGTATGCCACCAATGGGCTGGTGTTCACTCGACCGGTCGACCCGGGCGACAACACCTGCGTGGACGGCCTGGAAGACTGGCTTATGCTATCTTTTACCCCGGATTACCGGCTGACCGTTCAATTCAACGACGCCGATCCGTTCGAGGTTCGCCTGGAGGACCCGTCCGGGCTGTACACCGGCGGGGGCCTCGAGTTGGTGGTGGGCCAGGCCCGGGCGACCTTCAGCTATATCATCGTCACGGCGCCGCGCTGAGCGCCGGGAGTAAGGAATGGCGACAGAGACGCTTGGCGTGCCGCGTGAGATTGCGTTTTGGGGGCCTTCCAGCTCGGGCAAGACCTGGCTGATGCAGTCGTTAGCCCGTTCGCTGCACAAGATCAACCAAGACGATCCCGAGTTCGAATATGTCCTGGCCCAACTCGATGCCCTGGCGCCAGCCAACGCCATTCAGACGCCGCAAAACCAGGCCACCTCCGACGCCTACGACAAGGTCTGGCTGTTCCAGCGGAAGGTGCGCCCGGAGTACGACACGCCCGCGCACCGCCTGAGCGCCCACAGCCACAGCATTGTCGTGCGCGACGCGCCCGGCGAACTGCTGTTGCAGGGCGTGAACAACACGGTGATGGTGCCGTTGCGCGACGCTCAGTGCGTAATCGCGGTGCTGGACCCCAGCCTGATCGACGCCGCCACCGCCACGGCCCCGGCCGCGGCTGGGGCCGCGCAGCCACAGCCGGTAGCCGCCAGCCAGGGGCTGGCCGCACTGTTCAGCGGCAGCGTGGTGCCGGCCGCTGCGCCCGCATCCGCGCCCGGCTTCGGCGGCGCCTTCCAATACACCCAGGTCCAATACACGCAAATGCTGACCAACCTGCTGCAGTTGCTGTCGGGCGCGCCCCGGCCCGACCGGCATGTGGCGGTGTGCGTGACCAAGGTGGACCAGCTCAGCGTGCAGGGGCGCGACCCCTGGCAGGTGATCGAGATCTACTTCGGCGCCGACATGCACCGCCTGCTGAAGAGCTATGCCGGCAAAATCCGCATCGAGGCCTTCTGTGTTTCGGCCGCTGGCTACCTGGATGCCTATCGCCAGCAGCCCAACTACGACCCAGGGACCCACAGCCTGCTCTCGCCTGAGCGCTGGCAGCCCTTCGCGGTGGAGACGCCGTTCTTCTGGCTGTTCAGCCACCTGGAGCGGCGGCGCTTGGCGCAGGGGGGCGGCCGCATCCCGCGCTGGTATTTCAAGCAAGAGCGGCTCCAGCGCTACATTGACTATCCCACGCGTCAATACTGAGCACGCGTGAGATGGATGTGATGACGGCAAAGCGCTACGCGCTCCCTTGTATTTCGCTGGCACAGACCGCGCTGGGAATGCCCCCATGATCCGGCCCCATGCGCCCTTCGCAGCGCGCTATGTTGACTACGGCAAGGTGTTCACACCGAACGGGGCCCTCGACTTCAGCACCCTGGCCTACTCGGACGGCGAGGTCGCCCGCTATGGGCCACAACTCTTCAACCGGGGCCTGCTTTTCCCGGAAAGCTCACCCTTCGCCAGCCAGATCGGCGCCGTATCCGCGGCGCTGCTCATGTTTGAGGGCGGCTTCCTCTTCACGCTGGTGCAGCGCCGGCGCGAGGGTGAGCTGAGCGCCCGCGGCAACGCGCGCACCGACCGATCCTTCAACCAGGTGCGCTTCGTCATTCTCACCCGCGAGATGATCGAGCAAGCCTTTGCCGCCCGGACCGGGCTGTATACCAGCCTGGCCCTGGCCGCGCGCGACCCGGCTGCCCGGGTCTGGCTGAAAGACTACACCGCCAGCGGCGAGGAGCAGGCCTGGAGCCCGCCGCTCAAGCGGGTGGACCCCAGCGCGCCCGATCCCGAGGCCGTTCGCTTCGTGGCGAACGCTCTGGTGGCCGCCGCGGTGCGTAGCGCCACCGAACCAAGCGCGCGCGGCAATACCGGGACCAATGCTACCGGGCCACAGCCCATCAGCGTGCCGCTGCTGCGGGGAGACCTGTTGGAGAATCTGCAACTGGTGGAGGCGGTGCAGTATTGGGTGCTGCCGCGCCTGGGCGTGATTTCGTTCGCGCTCGACTACGTGAGCATCCAGAACGTGCACCTGCGCCTCTTCCACTTGCCGACCGATGCGCCGGCCCCGCTGCCACCGGACCGGGTCTTTGCGCTGCGCGCGGGTCCGGGCGGCGCGCGTTTCGCCGACGACTACTACACGTCGGTGAGCGGACTGGCGCATGAGGCGCTTTACGATGCGGCGCTGCCCGGTCTGCTGGCGCTCCGGGTCACCACGGCCGAGGCCGTCAACATGTTTAAGATTGAAAAATACGGACAACCGTTTCCGGGAACAGAGGCGCTGCGTCTGTATCCGGAGCCGGCCCAGCTGGGCGAGCGGCGTTTCAACTTTCTGCGGCGCGTGCCGCGCGATGACCTGTTCGAGCTGTTGCGGCGGGCCGAACTGCCGGCTGAGCTGCGCCTGGATTTGCTGCAGGTGGCTTTCGAGGCCGCGCATGGCCTGCTGGTTCTGTATGCGCCGGTGCACCTGGCGGTGCCGCGCCCCGCCCGCGACGACGAGCGCATCCGAGCGCTGCTGCGCGCCTCGTTGGGCAAGAGCCCAGAAGTGTCGCTCGACGTATGGGCGCCGGGCGAGCAGGCCGAACTGTTTCGTGACCTGCTGTTGGCGCGCCGCGCGCCTCCGCCTGCCGGGCGCGCGTTGACCCTGGCCACCGGCCAGCCGCTGCTCGAGGCGCTGCTCCTGTGGCACCGCACGCCGGCGCTGGCGGCAGCGCTACAGGAAGTGGTCGCCCATGATCCGGCGCTGTTCGGCGAGGCCTTGGCGGTGTTGGACCAGGCCACCGACCTCAAGGGCCTGCTCTGGCTCTGGCAAAACGCTGGCCAGCGCGAGTTGAAGAACTACTGCGCCCTGCTGGAACGGGCAGTGCAGCCAGCCTGGTATGCCAAATTGGCTCGCGACGCCGAAACCTGGCGCGAGCTGCTGGCCGAGGGGCGAGCGCTGGCGCTGAATGCGCCGGCGGGCGGCCAAACCGGGACCGCCGAGGTTGGCAGCCTGCTGCGCGTCCTGCCGCGGGCCCTGGTCCCCTTCGTGTGGCAGGCCAGCTTGGCCACAGCCGAGCACGACGCCGCCTTTGCCGAATGGTGGCTCTTCAACGAAGCGCTGGCGCTGCCCGAGCAACTGCCCGCCCTTTGGGAGGCACTGCAGCGCCTGCCGGCCGAGGCCCTGCGCGCCGCCGGGCCGGAGCTCAACTACCTGCTGGGCCGGGTGACGGGATTGTCGCTGCTGCAGGCCTGCACACCGCCCGGCTACAGCGAAGCCAGCGAGGCCCTGTACGCGACAGTCCTGCGCGCCTGGCTGGCGTCCGGCTTCCGCTCGCCAGTGGGCGACCTGGCGTTGGCGAACGAAGACATCCGGTTCCTCATTGCGCACCTGCCCGAGAGCAACGACATCCTGGCGGCCATTGCGGCCTCGTCCGCCCAGGCGCCCGCCGTGCATGGGCTGCCACCGGACCAGGCGCTGCGCTGGGCCCAGGCCGCCAGCGGCGAGCGGCGCAAGCCCTATCGCCCCGCCGGCCATGACTGCCTGTTCCAGCGGCTAATCGAGCTGCCAGCGCCGAACGAGCCCTTGCTTTGGCACCTGCTGGTCGAGGACGAGGGTACGGCGGGCGGCGCCATGCCCTGGGCAAACTACGCGGCGCTGGTGACCCGCAGCCGCGCCCAGGTGGACGCGCTGCAGTTCCCGCCTCAGTCGCGACTGCGCGCCTACCTGGAGGTGGCCAACGGGTTGCAGAACCGCGATATGGCCGAGACCTTTTACCAAAACCACATCGACATCCGCCGCGTGTTTGTCCTGCTGGCCGCGCACCCCGTTCGGGCCGCGAGACCCGGCCCGTCGGGGCGAGACGGCCAGGCTGACCCGGCGAGCGCGGCGGACCTGATGGACAGCCTCTTGCCACTGACGGCGTTCCATTTGCAGGAGACCAATCCCGACCTGAAGAAGCGCGCGGCAGATTTGTTGCGCGCTGGCCTGCAGCGTCCCGACGTCACGACCCACCTGCAGGGTCTGCCAGACAACGTCCTGGCCTACTTGCGCCAGCACTTCTGCGAGGGGCACCCAGCCCTGGCGGCGGCCGGGCATTGGATCGAGGCCGAGTTGTCCCGCCGCAACAACGCCTATCACCTGAAGGCGCCCGCGAAGGCTGCGGCGCACCGACCTGGCCGGGCCAGGCCGGCCTCAGAGCCCGCTGCATCGGCCCCATCCAGGCCGCCTACGGCCGAGCCTGCAGCGACCGAGAGGCCCTCGGCGGCAGTGGCGGGGGCCGCCACCCCGCCGCCAGCTGCGCAGGCCGCGCCACTCCTGGGCGAGGTGGCGCTGCCAGGCGCCGGGCCGAAGACGCGGGATACCGCAGTCTTGCTATGGATCGCTATCGTCGTGATCCTCTTGCTCACCTGCGCCGTCTTGGTCGGCGCCATAGTCTGGATCCAGTCCCTGCCGTCGGCCAAGTCCTTCCTGGATTTCCTGTATTCGATGGGGTCATTCGGGACTCTCGGGCTTATGGCTTAGCTTCTGCAAATTTGCCACGGCCTCGTCGAGGCGATGAGACAGCGCGCGGATCACGCCCAGCGCCAGCGGCGGCTTTTCAGCCAGCAGTTCCCAGAAGTCGTCGTGGTCAATCTTGAGAGCCGTCAGGTCGGTGAGCGCCACGCAATCGGCAGAACGCGGCTGGCGCGAGATGATGCCCATCTCGCCGATGCTGCTCCTGGGATGACGCGTAGCCACCTGTCCCACACCTCGGATGACGATGCTGGCCTCGCCATCCACGATGATGTAAAGACAATCGCCCGGGTCGCCTTGCCGGATGAGCGCCTCACCTGCGTTGAAATGGATCTCCTGCGCCACGAGAGCCACCGGCGCTAAATCCTCGCTCGCAATCTGGTTAAAGAGTTCCGCGCTTTTGAGAAACAGGATGCGTTCGATGGTGGAGAGGGGCATGGGGCTTTCGGTGGGTGGCGATCAGAGATCAGTTATTGGAGATTAGAGATTGGGCGTAGCGTTGAACGAGGGGGAAACGGTTATCGGCGGCGTGGGTTTTCAGGAGGGCGGTGAAGCGCGCGGGATCAAGAAGCGTCCGGCACGCGGCCAGGGCCGTCTCGCGCAAAAGGGCATCGTCGGAGTCCAGCGCGGCCAGCACCGGCTCGGCCAGTTCGGTTTGCCTCAGCACACCGATGCGGGCAATCGCGCAAGCCCGCAGCCACACGTCAGAGCCGCCCGCCAACTCGCTCAGCCGGTCGCCCAGAGAGCGGCGCGGAAGGGCCAACCGTTTCTGGGCCACCTCCAGCGCGCGTTCGACCGGCGCTTCGACAAGGGGGAGCAATAATTCCGCGACCTGGCGCTCGGCCAGGTTGTCGAGGAACTCCAGCGCGAGCGCGCGCGTATGGCTTTGCTCCGCTCCCAATAGATGGCGCACCCGCTGAATCTGCTGGAAGGAGTCGGGATACAGCAGGTTGAGCAAATGGAAAACCCGGTCGAGCGTCAGGCTCAGGCGCACGCGGATCGCGTCCGTCATCAAAACATCCGATCCATCTGCGCCCAAATCGGCCTGCCGGACGATCCAGAGGTAACCGCTGCGCAGTTCATCGAGAAGGGCCGCACGCAGCCTGTCCTCTGCCAGGTGAACTCCCACTCCCTCCATCCGCAGCCGGGCTAACGCCTGATAGACCTCGCCCCGGATGATTTCGTCGGCGCTGTCGAAGTGCGCCAGTAACAAGTCCACGGCGGATCGGGTGCGCATACGCTGCAGGAGGCGCGGCACGTAAGGGCCGCCGACGGGGTCACTCAACACCGGCTCCAACTCCACCTCGATCCCGCCGCCACGCCCTGCGTGCGCCAGGGCTTCCACGGCCGCGAGGACAGTGGTTTTGTCGCGCAGCTTTCGGATCAGGTGCAGGAGCATATCGCGGCTGGCCAGCGCCCCCGCGGCGCGGATTGCGCTCAACCGCACCTCCCGGTGAACATCGTCTAACAGTGGGACCAGTGGGGCGTAAAACGCCGGCGCCCGGATGACGCCGATCGCGCGCGCGCCTTCCTGCCGGGCAAGCGGATCATCACTGTCTAACATCCCTTTGAGTTCCACCGTCGCACGCCGGACTCCGTCGAGGCTGCCGTGCGTGATCAGGCCGATCACTACTGCGCCCTTGACGCGCGGGTCGGCCTCCACCAGCAACGGCGTGACGCGAGGAATCGCCAATAAGCCGACCATGGCGCACAGCGCTGCCACGGCTGCTGCGCGCACGTCGGCCTCAGGCGCGCCGAGCAGGGCGCCGACAGTCTCCGCGTACCGGGCATTGCCCTGCCGCCCCAGGTACTGCAGCGCCTGGAGGCGCACCGCCGCCGAGGGATGAGCCAGGAGAGGCGCCACGTGCTGGTCCCAATTGACGGCCGGCGCTCCCGCGATCAATTGCAGCGCATTGAGCACGCGCAACTCGTCTGAATGACGGAGCGCGGCCGCCAATACCTGCACGGTGGTTTCGTCGGTAATACTGAGCGTCGTCCCGTCGAGGTCGAGGAGGCGGCGCTTCAGGCTGTCGGCCAGGGCGCGGGTGTACTGGCGGCGCGTCCATGGAAGCAAGGCCAGCCAGAGGACAGCCAACGCCAGGAGTGGAAAAGAATAGTAAAGATATTTCCAACCCGGCGCGTCTCGCACGAGCAGAAAAACCACGCCCGCCATGCCAAAGGTGACGGCGTACAGCGTCTCAAACAGTTCCTTGGCGCGTTGCTGCAACACCGGAGAGATGGGCAAATACAGCACGTTGAGGGCAGCGCTGTTGATGGTGCGCCGGAAGGCGGGATCGGCGGCGATGATGAGCGTAATCGCCAGCAACACCTGGCTGGTGAGCAGGCTCAGCCCGGCGCCCAGGGCGATGCCGAGCGGAAAGAACAGCAGAGCCGCAAAGACGCCAAAGCGGCTCATCACGCGGCCGGCGAAATAAACCTGCATGCCGAACCCGGCCAAACCCGCCCAAAACTCGAAGGCGCCCAGGTAGGCCGCCATCTCTGTCCCGCGTCCCGCGAAACTTGCTTGGAGCGCCAAATAGAACTCATATGCGGTGACGTTGATCAACAACGACACCAGGATGGTCAGGCCGCCGATGGCGAGCAGCAGTGGAGATTGGGCGATGGCGCGCAAGTCGTCCTTCAGGCTTTTGCGGCCTGGGGCGGAGGCGGCCGGCGGGCGGCGGGCGGAAGCAGCCTGGCGCCTGGTTCGCCCCAACGTCCACGCGCAAGCCATGCACACAGCCAGCGCGCCCGCCACCACCCACAACAGATTGCTCACCCCGATGACCCTGACCAGGGCTGCCAGGGACAGGCCGGCGACGATTTTGGCCAACGCGCCGCCGGAGGCGATCAGCCCGAACAGCCGCTTGGCCTCGCGCGGATCGAAGACCTCCCCGGCCAGGCTCCAGAACTGGAGGATGGCGAGGGTGTAAGCCACTTCCACAGACAAGTGGAGCGCAGCCAACACCGCGAAGCCTTTGCCAAGCGGCGTCCCCAGCAAAACCCGAAACAGCACGACACCGCCGAGCAAGAAAGCATTGGAACCGATGATCAGCTGCGTCAGGGAGAAGCGGGCGGCTAAGCGGTTATACAGCAGGAGCGAGGGGACGATAGAAATCGCCGGGAGGATGAACAGGTAAGGCGCAGCCGACGCCGGCAGTCCGCTCAAGAACAGCGTGTTCGACACCGTCAACCCGACGGTGAGCACGCCGCCGACGGCTGCTGCCGAATAGAGGATCATCACGCTGACGCGCCGGCCCTCGCCGGGCTGGACCTGCAACGCTGTCTGAAGCCAGCGGAGAAAGGTTAGCCTGGCGGCAGCAGTCGCCGTAGTCTGAGGTTCTCCGATCACCACATATAGTCCCCGACGTAAACAGGGTCTTGTCTGAAGGCGGCCTGCGCCAGTGGACCTTTTGCCGAGACAAACAGCATCATGATGCGGTCGCCCTCGGTCGGGTTCTCTTTTGACCCATAGAGAATCTTCAGGTCGTCCATCGGCGTCCAGCCGGCGGCGCCATAAAAACGCTTCAACTCCGGCTGGCAGCGCAGCATAGCCACGTCGGCGTCGCTCGCCAGGATATGCGCAGTGGCCGCTTCGACGACCTGATGTCCGTGGCCGCGCCCGCGCACGTCAGGAAAAGTGAAAACTGCGCTCAAGCCATAGGTCCGGTAGGATGCGCCTGTGTGGGACAAATCCCGCCAGGTGACCAAGGCATGGCTGAGGAGGACGCGCTTCTCCATCAGGGCGAAACTCACCGGATGGGTCTCTGGCTGCATAAAGTCCCAGCCGATAGGTTTCCGGCGAAAGACCTCCCACGCATACGTCCGCATGAAGGCCACGATTTGCCACTTCAGGTAAGCCGGGAGTTTCCGAGCCGGATAGATGCGCAGATGCGGCATTAGGGCGTATGCGACTGCCAGGCGTGGAAAAGGGATGAGGGAAAACCACGCACTCAGAACGAGGCGAGGGCCGCAGCCTGGTCGTTGTAAATCTGGAAGAAGGAGGCCAGGCCGGTTTGCTCGAGTACCCCGGCCACACGCGGCTGTGGGTTGAGCAATTTGACGTGCGGCTGGGGCCCACCCTCCCCAGCGTCGGCCACCGCCCGGATGGCCCGCCAGCCTTGTTCAGGGTCAGGTGGCTCCAGAGCGTTAAACAAAAGGGCGACGTTGTGCAGAGCCACCAGGCCGGCGCTGCTCGTGTAAGCGACGCCGCCCAGATCAATCAAAAGGTCGCGGGTGCCCTGCCGGTAGAGTGCTTGAGCCTGATCAATCACGGCGCGATAGTTGGAACCGTCCACGTCGCCGGATAGCCGTAAGATGGTAACTGGCACGCGCGCCTGGGTCTGTTCACTGGTCATGTTCATGGGGTGTCTCCTGGGATATGACGGAATGTGCGTTGGCTTTTTTTGTCAACGTCAGCTCGTTGCCACCCTGGCTGGTCAGGCGATGAGTTATGGCATCCACCAGGCAGCGGGTCAAGAAAACGCCCAATCCGCCAACGGGCCGCCGATCCAACGGCAGGGTCACGTCGGGGTCCGGCACGCGGGTTGGATCAAATGGGGGCGCCTGGTCGCGCAAGCGCACCACCACGGCCTCGGCCTCGCGCCAGATTTCAATCTCAATGTCGCCCAGCTGACCGCCATAGCCATGTTTGATGATGTTCGTGGCGGATTCGTCCACCGCCAACACGAGGTCGTCAATCGCCGAGGCGGACGCGTCGAGGGCAGCCCCTGTCTCCTGGATAAAACGCCGGATGGCGGCGAGGTTATGCACTTCAGCGGCGACGCGGAGCGTGACGGTCATATCACAGGCGCCTGCGTCAGCCCGCCGACCCGCCGAACGAATCCAGCGCAGTTTTGAGGTCACGGTGGACTTCTAAAAACATGTCCACCCCGGCCAGGGTCAACACTTCAAGGACCCGGGGGGTGGGGTTAAGCACCTTGAGATGCGGGGACTTGAAGGTGCCGTCACGCAGCCCAGCGCGCATCGCCTCGTCGCTTTCACCAGGCGCATCGGTGCGCAGCAAGTTGAAGATGTTATTGATGGCCCGAATCCCGGCGCTGCTCACAAAGGGGACCTCCGCCAGATCGAGCAGGAGATTGCGCATGCCCGCCGCGTGAGCCTGCTGGGCCTGCGCCTGAAATCGTTCATACGTGGTTGTGTCAATGTCGCCCGTGATGTGGAAGACGGTCACGGGGACCCGGCCAGCGTGTTGCGAAACGGTGATGTTCATAGGGCTTCTCCTTTAAGATGATTTGCTTTTGGAATCTTGCGCGGCAGAGACGTTCCGGCGGAACGTCTCTACGGATCGGTGTATGTCAACTGCGCTTGGCGATCACGAAGGTGATGTCGTCGAACAGCACATGGCCGTCCCGAAAGTCGTTAACGGCCCGCTCCAACGCCGAGGCGACGTCCGCCGCCGGAGCGTGATAGCTCTCGCGCAAAACGCGCCGCGGCCGCTCCATCCCAAAGGTCTCTCCCTGTGCGTTCGTCGCGTCCGTCAGGCCGTCGGTAAACATGAAAACGCAATCGCCCGGACGCAAGCGCACGGTACGTTGCTCCAGGGTATGCCCGGCGAACATACCCAACATCATGCCGGTACGCGTGAGTTCTATCCACTCGTCGCGTTCTGCCTGATACAACCAGGGTGGGTTATGCCCGGCGTTGACGTAGGTCAGATCGCCAGTCTCCGGGTTGAGCTGCGCGTAAAATAGGGTGACGAACATGCCCTGCGCCGTGTCCGCGCAGATCAAGCGGTTGGCCTGGGTGATGCAAGCGGCGGGCGGGCTGGCCCCGGCCGCCGTGGCGCGGACGATGCTGCGAGTGAGCGCCATAAACAGAGCGGCCGGCATGCCTTTGTCGGATACGTCGGCAATGACGATGCCCCAATCTGGCGCGGGGTGGGAGGCCGAGAGCGGGATAAAGTCATAAAAGTCGCCGCTGACCTTGCGCGCGGGCTGCCAGCGCGCCGCGAACTCCCAGCCCGGCAGGCGCGGCGTCTGGCGCGGCAGCAGGCTGGCCTGCACCTCGCGCGCGACGTGCAGTTCATGCTCCAATTTCTCTTTCTCGATGATCTGCGCCTGCGCGGCTTGCAGGGACTCGTAGGCCTCCATCAATTGGCGATTTTTCTCCCGCATGTCGAGGAGCGCCGCGTTGTGCGCGTCGTGCAGGCGCATGCTCAATACCCGCACCATCTGGTAGGCGAGCGCCGGCTGCCGGGTCAGCAGCGCGTCAAAATCGGCGCGCGTCATCTCCAACAGCCGCGCGGGCGTGCGCGCGCGCGCGCTTGCCGTGCGCAGGCCGTCGAGGTTAAGCAGGCTCATTTCGCCGATGTATTCCCCAGGCCCGCGCACGCGGATCAGGCGTTCGTCGGCCGTCCCCAAAGCCTTGATGATTTCGACCTGCCCTTCGAGCACGATATAGAAGTGATCGCCATAATCGCCCTCGCGAAAAAGGAGCGTGCCCAGCGCGGTCTCGCACGGGCGCAGCGTGTCGGCCAGGCGCCGGACTTCGTCGGCGGGCAGGGAGGCAAACAGCGGCGTCTGGCTGATGAGGTGTTCGTTCATGCG
>DATDRS010000045.1:0-5021 GCA_035291605.1 Anaerolineales bacterium
CTCAAACTGGTCGGCGCAGACGGCGCGCCAGCGCGTGCCATCTTGATCGAGGGTTGAGAAAAGCAGGTGCCAGAGTTCGAGCGTCAGACTCACCGGGCTGTGGTCGAAGGCGCGTGTCGGCATCTGGTCAAAGACCGCATGAAACTCTCGGGCATGCGCTGGACGGTCGCCGGAGCCGAAGCTCTGCTGGCCCTGCGTGCGGTCAACGAGAATGGGGGTTAGGAAGCGTTTCATCGGATTCGTCGCCAGCGCCGCCACAAACAACTCTATGGCAAGCCGCTCAACGAGACATGGATTGTTCCGGTCGAGCGACTTGAAATCAACCAGATTTAGTCACACCCTAATCTATTTTGGGCTGTATCCCGTCATACCCCAGCTAAGTGTTCATTATTGGTACGTTAGTCACAAACCTCCTGCGAAGCCCTTAGTCACAAATAAAAAATGACTAACAACTTCCCGCGATTGGCAGAGTTGTTAGTCATGATTTACGTCAGTGGCGAGGAATGGATTTGAACCATCAACCAAGGGCTTATGAGTACCTGCTGATGGCGGTAGAAGTCCCTCTGGCGCTGTTGACCAATGGCGACGGCATGGCGTCCGGTCTGTGTCCAATTCAGTTGTCAAGTTGTGGCCGAAGTGAATGCCATGAAACAAAAGGCGGAAATGGGATAACAGAGGTGGCACGACTTGGGTGATCGACACACCGCAACCCGAGCCCCATCGGCAAAAACAGTGATAACAATCGGGCATTCAAATCCACGGACACTGGGGTTGGACGCCCATCTCGCACGGTGCGTGCTTATCACCGCCATTGGCTGACGGGCCGTCAACCCTGAGACAGGGTTGAGGCAAAAGGCAATTGGTATAACTCTACTTTCCGCGAACTGCACTTTCGACGCCATATTTGGTGGTTAGGCTGTGTCGTCTGGCCCAAGATATGGCGGCAAAATCCAAGTTAGCGGAAACTAAAGTTAACAGGACCTCACCCAGATCACCTGCGCCTATTCTCCTGAGTACGCCTTCCACGGGCGGCGAGATCAGCGCGACTTCTTGTAGCCCGTCCATCTCTTTCAGAATGCGCTGCCAGGCCCGCTGATGCTCGCGCTGCGCGTCGGCCTGCAAGTAATCCTCCTCCTCCAGAAAGAGCCGGATCGCCTTGGAATGGCTGGCGATCTTCTCCTGCACTTCAACTCGCCGGGTCCGGGATGTAATGGGGGCAGGTGGCGCATTTGAACTGGACCTCGCAGGGGGTGAAGATTGCGCACCTCCCGCCCGGCGTATAGCGCAACGCACCGCAATTGCCTTCCCAATTCCGCGTGCCGCGCCGGTGACGATGACGACTTTGTCTGTCAATCTCATAGGTACTCCTTGTCACCGCCGAGAACGCCGCGAGCGCAGAGTATCCATGCTGATCTCGGCGCACTCCGCTTACTCTGCGGTAGATCACGCCTCAGGCAATTAACAAGTGCGGCTTTTCGACCAGCATTTTGATCCTTTGGAGAAAGCGCGCCGCCGGCCCACCGTCCACCAGCCGATGATCGAACGTCAGGCTGAGGATCACCGTCGCGCCCGGGCGCAGTTCGTCATTCCGCACGACGGCTTTCTTGACGATCCGTCCGACGCCCAGCACCGCGCCCTGCGGTGGGTTGATAATCGGCGTGAAAGCGTCAATCTCATACGCGCCCAGATTGGTCAGCGTGAACGTCCCGCCGCTCAACTCGTCGGGCCGCAACTTGCCGCTCCGCGCCTGCTCGACCAGATTGCGCCGCTCGCGCGCAATGGCCGCGACACCCTTGCGATCCGCATCCCGGATCACCGGAACGATCAGCCCGCGCTCAGTATCCACTGCGATGCCGATATTGAGCGCATCGAACACTCGGATACCATCGTTCTCCACTCTAGCGTTGAGGTGTGGATGTTCGCGCAAAGCCGCGGCTGCGATCTTGATGAACACATCGGTGAAGGAAACGTCATCCGATAGATCGGCCCGCAATTGCGCTCGCAGATTACCCAGCGCCTCCGCATCGGCCTCGGTCGTCAACGTGACTTGCGGGGCCTCGCGCGCGCTGGCCGTCATCCGCTCGGCAATCGTGCGCCGCGTGGCGTTGAACGGAATCCAGCGGCTCCCCGGCTCGACTGTCGGCGTCCTCGTTTCTGCGGCCAGCGTGGTGGTTTTCGCCGGGCGCGCCATGGCGGCTTGCACGTCATTCTTCATGATGCGCCCGTGCGGGCCGGAGCCGGTCACTCCGGTCAGATCAACGCCCGTATTCGCCGCAAGCCGCCGGGCCAGTGGCGAGACCACGAGGCGTCCAGGGCGATGGGCGCGCATGATGGCGATCAAATCGCTGGCCGCGGCATTTCCATTCTGGGGGGTTGGCGCTGCTAGTGGCGCAACTTCACTGCGAACGACGCTCGCTGCGCGTTCGCCCGATTCTGCGATCACGGCGACGGCGGTCAATATCGGCACCACCGCGCCCTCGGCGAAGCGCACATCTTGAAGCACGCCCGTGGCCGTCGCCTCCACCTCCATCGTCGCCTTGTCCGTCTCAACTTCCAACAGCACTTCCCCAGGCTGAACCCTGTCCCCCGGCTTCTTTCGCCAGCGGATGATCGTCGCCTCGCCCGAGGCCTGCCCGGCGTTGGGAATGAGAACGTCTGCGGCCATCTTACGCCTTGCCGCGCACCAGCGCTCGCGCGGCTTCGACGATGCGCTCGACGCTCGGCACGACGAAGTTTTCCAGCACGGGCGCGAACGGCATCGGCACATCGTAGGAGGCCACACGCTTGATCGGCGCGTCGAGGAGATCGAAGCCCGCATCGGCCACGCGGGCCGCGACCTCCGCGCCCCAGCCCCCGGTCAGGTTGTCCTCCTCGACGATCAACAGCCGCCCGTTTTTCGCCACCGAGGCCAGTACGGTATCATCGTCAAATGGGACGAGCGTGCGCGGGTCAATCACTTCGACGCTGATCCCTTCTTGCGCCAACAAGTCGGCGGCGGCGAGTGATCGGTGCATCATCAACAGGGTGGCGACGATGGTCAGATCGGTTCCCGCGCGACGGACGACAGCCTGGCCGAACGGGATCAGATATTCGTCGTCGGGGATGTCGCTGGTCAGGTCAAGGCCGCCCGCTTCCTTGCGCCCGCCTTTGCCGTACAGCCGCTTGTGCTCGAAGATCAGCACGGGACTGTCGTCGCGCACCGCCGTTTTGAGCAAACCCTTCGCGTCGTAAGCGGTAGCCGGCACGGCGACTTTCCAGCCAGGGACATGCATGAAAAATCCTTCCGGGCTTTGCGCGTGCTGCGCGCCGCGATTGGTCGCGCCGACTGGCGCGCGCAGCACCATGGGCACCTTGACTGTCCCGCCCGACATGTATGTCATCTTCGCGGCCTGATTGACGATCTCGTCGGCGGCGCAGAAGAGGAAGTCGGAGTATTGTACGTCAGCGATGGGCCGCATCCCCATCATCGCCGCGCCGAGCGCCGCGCCCACGATGGCCTTCTCCGAGATGGGCGTGTCGAGCACACGCTCGTGGCCGAACTCGTCCGACAGGCCGAGCGTGACTGTGAACGCGCCGCCGAAGCCGCCGGGGATGCCGATATCCTCGCCGATCAGAAACACGCGCTCGTCGCGCAGCATCTCTTCGCGCATCGCTTCCCGCAGCGCCTCGGCGATGGAGAGTCGCTTCACGCCGCCGCCTCCTCGCCGTAGACGTGCAACAGCGCGTCTTCCGGCCTCGGCGGCGGACTCTCCTGCGCGTAAACCACAGCCGCTTCGATTTCTTTCTCCACTTCACGATCAACGGCCGCGAGGGCAGGCGCAAGGCCTGCCCCAACGCCGTTGGCGATCGAATGACGTCGTAATCGTTCAATCGGGTCTTTCTGTTTCCAGGCCTCCACTTCCTCTTTGGGGCGGTACGTGCTGGCGTCGCCGCGCGAGTGGCCGACCGTCCGATAGGTCTGGCATTCGAGCAGGGTGGGGCCTCCGCCCGAACGCGCGCGCTCGACCGCGGCGCGTGTCGCTTCGTAAACGACCATCACGTCGTTGCCGTCCACGACGACGCCGGGGATGCCGTAGGCCGCCGCGCGTTCGGCGATGGCGATCGGGGTGGTCAACTGCATCGGGGTCGAGGCCGCGTAGAGATTGTTCTCGCATACGAAGACGACGGGCAGTTTCCAGATTGCGGCGAGGTTGACGCCCTCGTGGAATGCGCCTTCGTTCACCGCGCCGTCGCCGAAGAAGCAGGCGACGACGCGGTCGCTCTTCTGAAACTTGAAGGCCAACCCCATCCCGGCAGCGATGGTCACGCCCCCGGCCACAATCGCAATCGCGGGCATCGCGCCGACGGACACATCCCCCATGTGCATGGAGCCGCCTTTCGCTTTACAGCAGCCGGTGGCCCTGGCGAACAACTCGGCCATCATGCTATGGATGGATACGCCTTTGGCGATGCAGTGGCCGTGTGGCCGGTGCGTGCTCGTGATGCAGTCCTCGCGGCGCAGCGCACTGCACACGCCGACGGCCACGGCCTCCTGTCCCTGATACTGATGGATCGTGCCGACGATCTGGCCTTGCAGGAAGAGATAGTAGACCTTCTCCTCGAACTTTCTGATCCGGGTCATATCCCGGTACATTTGCAGGAGACGATCCGGCGGGATGGTGAGAGAGGTCATGTTGTCTGTGCAGTTGAGTGACCGGTGATCAGTCATCAGTCATCACTGGTGACCGATGACGGATGACTGTTCACTTCATATGTTCTTCGGCGCGAACTTGGGATGGTATTCCGGCCCGGAGTAGCCCCACGGCGTGGCGGGCCGCTTGCGCAGGCCCCACGTCTGGAGCGCGGCCATCAGTTCGGGATGCTGCTGCGCAGCCTCTTCCAGCGGGATGTCGTTCATCACCGCGTCAATCGCCTGCCGCCACGCCATCGCGCCGGCCTTGTAGCCCATCGGATGCCCCAACATGCCGCCGCCCGCCGGGACGATGATGTCCGGCCCGTTCTCTTTGACAAGTTCGGGCATC
>DATDRS010000046.1:0-2386 GCA_035291605.1 Anaerolineales bacterium
ATCCCAGGCGCGCGCGCCCGGCTGCCAGGCGGTGCGCCGCCACCAGGCCGCCACGACGAGCAGCCCCGCGAGGGTCAGCCCGGCGGCCAGGAGGTCGGCCCCGGCTCGCCAGACGCCGTCCAGCAGCAGCGCGGCGAAACCGAAGAAACTGTTCAGCCCCCAGGTGTGGGACCTGGCGCGCTCTAACTCCGGCAGCGCCGGCGCGAGGCGGAGGAACGCGCGCGTGGCGGCGGGGCTGAGCGCGTAACCGACGCCTGCCCACACGCCCGCGCTGAGCGCGCCGCCGGCCAGCGCGCGCCAGCGCCGCTTGACCAGGAGCATCACCCCGAGCGCCACCGCCAGTTGGGGCTTGAAGAGCAGCAGGCCCAGCGCCAGCCCCGCCGCAAAGTCGCGCCCGCGCCGCAACATGACGAAGATGAGTACATAGATGAGGAGGGTGAGGGGCGCATTCTGCGCGTAAATAAACCAGGCCAGCGTGGGATAGAAAAGGAAACTGGCCCAGAGTAACCGGGCTACCGAGGGAGAAGCAGTGGAGAGCAGCTCCCCGCGAAGAAGATAGATCGAGAAGGCGAGCGCAAGCAGCCCGGCGCCCCACCACAGGAGCAGGCCGGCTTCATAGCCATCCCAGGCAAACAGCGCGAACAACAGGACCGTGAAGGGAGGATTCACAAAAAGCGCCTTCATCCCGGGCGCGACCTGGTCCGCGAGGAAAGTCCTCTGCGCCGAAAAGTCGTAGAGCTGCGCCAGGCGGCCATCGAGGAAGAAGCGCCCCCCCGCGTAGAAGGCGGCGAAGTCTTGCCCCAGGGTTTGGGCGAAAGGCAGGCCGGAACGGAGAGCCACCCACTCTCCCCATAGAAGAAACACAGCCGCCCCCAGGATGAGGACGGCTGGATAGGTCTTGACCCGTCTGGGCGTCAGCCAGCCGGCCGCGCCCCTCACCAGCCGGGCGTAAAAGGCGCTCAAGCGCGAACGATCAAGACGCGGGGGCGCAACAGTCGTCATGCCAATCCCTGGCCGTAGGGGCCAACCCACGTGTTGGCCCTGTTGCAGGCCAATAATCCACGTGTTGGCCCTGGCTGCGGGCCGCCCCCAACGCTTCGGGCGCCCAGGCTCAGCTGGAGGAGGGCGTTGGCGTGGCGAAGATGTCCGCCGGGAGCTCGATCCCGTTCACCGCGAACTTGTCCACGAACTTCGGGCGCAGGCCGGTCGGCTTGAGCGCGCCTATCACCCGTCCGTTGTACAGGCCGGTCTGCTCGAAGGCGAAGATGTCCTGCATCACGATGTTGTCGCCTTCCATCCCCTGCACTTCGGCCACCTGGGTGACTTTGCGCGTGCCGTCGCGCAGCCGCTCCATGTGCACCACCAGGTTGATCGCCGAGGCGACCTGTTCGCGGATGGCCTTCAGCGGCAGCTCCATGCCGGCCATCAACACCATCGTCTCGATGCGCCGCAGCGTGTCGCGCGGGCTGTTGGAGTGGACCGTCGTCAGCGAGCCGTCGTGGCCGGTGTTCATCGCCTGGAGCATGTCGAGCGCCTCGCCGCCGCGCACCTCGCCCACGACGATCCGGTCGGGGCGCATGCGCAGCGCGTTGATCACCAGGCGCCGGATGGGGACTTCGCCTTTGCCCTCGATGTTCGGCGGCCGGGTTTCCATCCGGACGATGTGCTCCTGCTTGAGCTGCAGCTCGGCCGTATCCTCGATCGTCACGATCCGCTCCCGGGAAGGGATGAAGGCGGAAACCACGTTGAGCAGGGTCGTTTTGCCGCTGCCCGTGCCGCCGGAAAGGATGATGTTCACCCGGGCTTCGACGCAGCCCCTGAGGAACGTCACCAGCCCCGAATTCATCGTCCCGTTGGCGATGAGGTCTTGCGCCGTGTAGGGCGTCCGCGCGAATTTGCGGATGGTGAGCGCCGGGCCGTCCAGGGTGAGGGGCGGAATGGTGGCGTTCACGCGGAAGCCGGTCGGCAGGCGGGCGTCCACCATCGGCGAGGCCTCGTCCACCCGCCGCCCGATGGGCGAAACGATGCGGTCAATAATCCGCATCAAATGATCGTCGTTTTCAAAGACCACTTCCGTCTTTTCCAACTGACCCGCGCGCTCGATGTAAACCGCGTTGGGGCCGTTGACCATCACCTCCGTGATCGAGTCGTCTTCCAGCAGAGGCTCCAGCGGCCCGTAGCCCAGGATGTCCGAGATGACCCACTCCAGCAGGCGCTGGCGGTCGGCGCGCATGTAAATCAGGTTCTCTTCCGCCAGGACCTGGCCGAAGAACGTCTCGATCATCTGGCGCATTTGCGCCACGTGGCCGAGGTTGACGTCCCCCTGCGTCTCGCTCAGCAGCTTGGCCTGCACGCGGTCGCGGATGTGATAGGCGTCGGCGGTGAC
>DATDRS010000047.1:0-8507 GCA_035291605.1 Anaerolineales bacterium
CACGCCGTGAGCGTCGCCGCCAAGGACCTCCTGCACGCCGACCGGTGCGTGGTGGTATGGCTGGTTCCATCCAACGCCATCCGCGAGCAAACGCTCAAAGCCCTCAGAGACCGCAAGCACCCGTACCGGCAGGCGTTGGAGTCCACGCTGGGCGCGGTGACGGTGATGGACGTGAGCGAGGCGTTGTACGTCCAGCGCGCCACGCTCGACGCAGAGACCACCCTCATCGTCGCCACCATGCAGGCCTTCCGCGTGCAAGACACCGAGGGCCGCAAGGTCTACGAGCCATCGGGCGCATTGATGAGCCACTTCGGCGACGTCCCACGCGAGGCGCTGGCTGATCTGGACAAGCACGAAAACGGCGCGCCCATCACTTCGCTGGCGAACGTGCTGCGATTGCGCCGCCCGGTCGTCATCGTGGACGAGGCGCACAACGCCCGCACCGCGCTCTCCTTCGACACGCTCGCGCGCTTCAACCCGGCCTGCATCGTCGAGTTCACCGCCACCCCCGACACAGAGACCAATCCGAGCAACGTCCTGCACAGCGTCTCCGCCGCCGAACTGCACGCCGAGTCCATGATCAAGATGCCCATCCGGCTGGAGACGCGGCCCGACTGGAAAGAACTGCTGGCCGATGCGGTGGCCCTGCGCCGCAATCTGGAGACCATCGGCCGCGCCGAGCGGCAGGAGACGGGTGAGTATTTGCGGCCCATTATGCTGTTGCAAGCCCAGCCGCGCCGCAAGGGGCAGGATACGCTTACCGTGGATGTGGTGCGGCAAACGCTGATAGACGATCACAAAATCCCGGAGGCCCACATCGCCCGCGCGACCGGCGACGAAAACGAAATTGAAGGCGTGGACCTGGCCGACCCGAAGTGCGACATCCGCTACGTCATCACCGTGCAGGCTCTGCGCGAGGGGTGGGATTGCCCTTTCGCCTACGTGCTGTGCTCGGTGGCCGAGATGAAATCGTCCACGGCGGTGGAGCAGATTTTAGGTCGGGTGATGCGCCTGCCCAACGCAACCCGCAAAGCCCGCGACGAACTCAACCGCGCCTACGCCTTTGCGGCCTCGGCCAGTTTTGCCGCCGCCGCCAACGCCCTCACCGACGCGCTCGTGGAGAACGGATTCAACCGGCAGGAAGCGCGCGACCTCATCACTCCCATGCCCTCCGCGCAGACCGAACTGCCCCTGTTCGACCAGCCTCCTGTTGTAACCATCGCCCTGCCCGAAGCGCCTGATCTCTCCCACCTCCCCTCAGACACCGCCGAGAAAGTGATGTACAACGCCCGCAACGGCGAACTCACGTTCAACGGCGTGATGCACGACCGGGATCGCGAGGCGCTGTTTCAATCAGTCTCGTCGGAGGCGGCCCGCGCCGCCGTGGAGCGCGCGTACCGGCACTTGCGCGGTCAGGCCATCACGCCCACCGGCGCACCCGCCGAGCGCGGAGAGGTCTTCTCAATCCCTGTATTGGCCGTGAGGCAGGGCGAATTCTTCGAGCAATTTGAAGAGACGCACTTCCTCGAAAAGCCGTGGGAATTATCCAAATGCGATGCGTCGCTATCGGAGGCCGAGTACGCCTCGCGGCGGCCCGAGGGCCAGCGGGGCGAAATCAGCATCACGGCGACCGGGCGTATTGAGGCTCGCTTCGTTTCAGACCTGCAGCAGCAGATGACCTTTCTCGCCACCGACCAGGGCTGGACGGTGGGCGAACTGGTTTACTGGCTTGACCGCGCCATCCCGCACCCGGACATCGTCCCCACGGAGTCCGGCCTCTTCCTCGCGCGGCTGGTGCGCGGCCTGATGGAAGAACGCGACTTCACTTTGGAGCAGCTCGTCCACGACAAATACCGGCTCAAGCAGGCCGCCGCCGCGAAGATTGATGCTCATCGCCAGCGCGCCCATCGCGAAGCGTATCAGGCGCTGCTCCTGCCAGACAGCGAAACGCCGATGGTGGTCACGCCCGGCGTATGCTTCACCTACGATACGTTGAGCTATCCTTACAACCGGCTGTATCAAGGCGGCTACCACTTCGACAAGCATTACTACCAGCAGGTGGGCGATCTGGAGGCGCAGGGCGAGGAGTTCGAGTGCGCGCAGTTCATTGACTCGTTGCCCGAGGTTAAGTTCTGGGTGCGCAACCTGGAGCGCCGCCCGGCGCATTCGTTCTGGTTGCAGACCTCCACCGATCGCTTCTATCCGGACTTCGTGGCCTTGCTCAGCGATGGCCGTTATCTGGTTCTCGAATACAAAGGCCTGGACCGCTGGAGCAACGACGACTCCAAGGACAAGCGCGCGATTGGGGAGTTGTGGGAGGCGCGCAGTAAAGGGCGGTGCCTCTTCCTCATGCCGCGCGGTAAAGACCTCGAAGCCATCCGGGCAAAGATCAAGGCCTGAGACCACCTATCAACCGGGTATGCTTCTCCGAATCGCCCATTCTCGCGGGGTGATGGCAGCGAGTTGGCTCGCCCGTTATCGTAGACCCAAATCCTGATCGTCCGGTGAGAATAATCTGCGGCGCTCCAACGCCGCCAAAGGAGGAACTGTGCTTGCTATTGCGAAGACGGTCGGGCTATTTCTCGTCGCCGCCGTGTGCGAAATCGGCGGCGCGTATCTCGTCTGGCAGTGGCGCAACGGCGGCAAACCGGCGTGGTTTGCGCTCGGCGGCGCGGCGGCGTTGTTCCTGTATAGTTTCGTGCAAACCGCGCAAGCGTTCAACTTTGGCCGGGCGTTCGCGGCTTACGGGGGCGTCTTCATTGCGGCGGCGACGTTCTGGGGCTGGTGGGTGGACAGGCGCGTACCCGACCGCTGGGACTGGATGGGCGCGGGGATTGCGCTGGTAGGGGCTGCCATCATCCTCTGGGGACCGCGCGGCGGATGACGAAGAACACCGTGGATTTCATGCGGCGACAGCAGACTTCTCCAGCCGCTTAATCAGCCCACGCACGTTGCCCAGACAGCACGAGCCTTGCGGGTTGCGCAAATCGCACGCGCACTGCCCGGCGTTGATGCCCGCGTTGACGTCGTCCACAATCGCGCGGCGGCCCTCCGGCGAGGCGGCGCGTACCTGGCCCACGGTATACCGGAAGCAGTAACACACGAACACCTCGTCCGCCTCTGGCTCCTTCTGATACACCCGCTCCCGAACCTGTTCGACGGTGAAGGTCTGCGCGCCATCAGGCGAGAAATAGACCACCGGGCAGGTCTGCGTGCGGCAAAACAGGTGAGCCACCTCGCGCACCTGACGCAAATTTACCGCCAACAGCGCTTTGACGGTCTGGCCCTGCACGGGCTTGGCCGTCTGCCCGCATTCGGGGCAGGTATTAGCCGCGCGCGGCGGGCGTTGGAAGCCTTGTGCGGGCAGGTCACAAACGGCGTTTCCGGCTTCAGGTGGGCAACAGCACGCGTCAGTCATCGAAGAACTCTCCCTTCTGGATGGTCACCTGCGCGCTGTCGCGGTACGTCTTGAGCAAATAGCACACACACGTCTCGCCGCGCACGTCGTCGAGCGGCAGGGTTGCGCCTTCGCTGTGGAGGCGCTTGAGCGCCTCGCGCAGCGTGAGCAAATCCGCGATGCGGTGGTCAATCTCGTCCAATCGCCCCGCGATGGTGTCCAAGATGCGCTGGCAGGGAGCCAGGCCGTTGTCGCGCGCCGCGAGGATTTCGGCGGCCCGGTCGGCGTCGTCCGGCAGGGCCTGGCGCGCGGCCTGTGTTTCGTACAGCGCGCCGATGATCATTTGCGTCACGCCGTCGTGCATGTCGTGCGCAATGCGCGCCTGCGTATCTTCCTGAATGCGGTAAGACTCGCTCAGCAGACGTTGCAACTGCCGGGCCTTTTCGGCCAGCGCCCAGCGGGCCGATTCCAGTTCGCGCGTCCGCTGGTTGATCTTCTGCTCCAGTTCGACGTTGAAGACACGCACCGTGTCGTACAGGCGCGCGTTTTCAATCGAGACGCTCACCTGCCGGGCCATCGCCGCCACGAAATCCCGTTGCCCGTCGGCGAAGTGTCCCACGCTGGGACTCGCCAGTTGCAGCAGGCCGACGAGTTGGCCCTTGACTTCCAGCGGGGCGCAGGCCACCGAGCGGAAGCCCTCGCAGATGCACAAGTTGGAGGTGCAACGCGGGTCTTTGCCCACATCTCCGGCAAACAGTACCTGCCGCGTTTTGACTGCCTGGCCGCACAGGCAATGGCCTGGCGCGAGCCGCGCTTCTTGCTGGGCCATGCTTACCGAGATGCCACGATGGGCCTCCAGCCGTAGTCCCGGCTGGCTGTCCCGCTGCAGGAAGACCATCCCCGCGGCAGCGTCGAGCGTCGCCATGGTTTGCTCGAGGGCAGTCGCAATCGTCTTCTCCAGATCGAGCGAGCTACTGGCCGCCATCGCCAGCGTGTTCAAGGCGGCCAATTGATCGTTGCGGCGCGCCAGTTCCGCCTCCGATTTCAAATAAGCCTCCGCCGTGCCAATCGCCCAGCGCAAACTGAGCCACGAGAGCGCCGGGCCGGCGATACCCAGCACGCCGAGGCCCAACACCGTCGGCCAGGGCCAAAGCGGATCGGTTCGGTGGCGCAAATGCTCGAAGAGCGTGAAGCCGACGCCGATCAACACCATCGCGGCCGGGACGGCCCACGCGGTCAGGCGCAGAGCCCGCAGGAGAGCAGTCTGGGAGTGCAGGGGAACGGAGGGGCGCGAGTCAAATGTGGACGCCAGAGTCCATAAACTGAACCGCGCGCGGGTGGGGGGCGGCGATCCCACCGGGGTTGGGGAGGAGGACGAACGATTAACCATCGAGCCAGCGCCGGTGTTCTCTGGCGGCGCCTTGAAATGTGGCGTGAGAAGACAGGATTAGTCCTCAGCCTACTACGCCCAGACCGGCCCTTGTAGTGTCGGATGTCACGCCGAAGGCGTGATCATCACGGCAGTATGGTGTCGTCGTGATCACCATCGTCGCCGTCGGGGCCGGAGTCGTCGGCAACGGGATCAGGTATAAAGAAATGACATTCGTCTGCCCCAATGGGGAGTTTACTCAGGGCAGGCTATGGACACTGCTTGATAGACTATGACTTGAGCAAACGCGCCCTCTGTCTGTCCCCCAGCGCACTGGTCGGGCCGTCGCACGCTCACCTGAATCGCCCCGGCACCGAATCGCAATCCCACAGGGAGAAAAACGATGAAGCACCAATCTGCTCTTACCCGGCTTATCCCGTTGATCGGCATTCTGGCGCTGATCGCCGCTGGCGCAGGTCTCTTCTACCAGACCCCCGGCCAGCCGTACCCGTACACCAACCATCGGGGCGAGACGGTCACCATCAACGGGCGCGGATTGTACTACTACGATACGCTCAGCTCCACCGCCCAGATGCAGGCCAATGACCTCGTCACCCTGGTGGTGGGCCTACCGCTGCTGGTCGTCTCCACCTGGCTGGCCTTCCGCGGCTCGCTGCGCGGGCGGCTGCTGCTGACCGGCACGTTGGGCTTTTTCCTCTACACCTACATGTCAATGGCCTTCTTAACGGCCTATAACTTGTTCTTCCTGATGTACGTAGCGCTGTTCAGCCTGAGCCTGTTCGCCTTTATCCTGAGCATGATGTCGTTTGATCTGGAGGTGGTGCCGGAATACTTCTCCGCGCGCCTGCCGCGCGGCTGGATCGCCGGGCTGCTGTTCCTCATCGGCGGTTTCCTGCTGGTAGCGTGGCTGGGGCGCATCGCGCCGCCGCTGCTGCAAAACCAGACGCCTCCCCTGGAAAACACGACCACGCTGGTCATCCAGGCGATGGACCTGGGGTTGATTGTGCCGCTGGCGATCCTGTCCGGCGCCCTGCTGCTGCGCCGCAGCGCGTGGGGCTACCTGCTTGCGTCAGTGGCCCTGATGAAGGGCCTGACGATGGGCATGGCGGTCAGCACGATGGGGATCAACATGGCGCTGAATGGCGTGGCGATCAACCCGGTGGAACTGCTGATGTTCCCGCTGATCACCCTGCTCAACCTGGTCATGGCTGCGCTGCTGCTCAAAAATGTCGAGGTTCGGCCTTCTGCGCACCGGCCCGACGTTCTCCGGCGGCATCCGGGCACGGATTGACCGCGGAGTCTTCGTCATGGAGTACGGCATGCTGCTGCCGTCCCCCTTTTGGAGTAAACGATGGGCGTCATCTGGTACAAAGTCTGGTTCGATCTGTGGCACAACAAAACGCGCACGCTGCTGGCGGTGCTGAGCATTGCGGCGGGTGTATTCGCCGTCGGGACGATGTTCGGCATGAGCGACTTGCTCATCGCCAACCTCGATGAATCCCATCATGCGGTGCTCCCCCCACATCTCAATATCTATCTGTCAACCCTCATTGACCGTGACACGGCCCTAAGTCTCAGGCGAGTGCCGGGCGTTGAAGGTGTCGAGCCGTACAACTCTGTCAACCTCCTCTACAAGGTTCACCCCCAGGACGAGTGGCGGCAAGGCGTGGTCTATATGCGGGGCGATTTTGATAATCAGACATACGAGCGGGTCCAGTTGCGCGAAGGGCGCTGGCCCCAAAAAGATGATATTGGCGTCGAGCGAATGGCAGCCCAATTCCTTGGGTTAAACATTGGAGACAAGGTCCTATTCAAGATCGGCGATACGGAAAGGACGCTGCCCATTACCGGCTTGATCCGTCATCCTTTTGTGCCACCGCCGCAGTTCATGGACCTGGCTTTCTTTTTCATGAATGGCGAGGGCCTGGAACGCCTGGACATTCCCGACGGCAAGTTCGGCGGTCTCTACGTCCGCGTCACGCCCTACAGTTCCGATCATGCCAAAGAGGTCGCCACGGCGATCAAGGACCAACTGGCGAAACAAGACATTCGCGTCGCAGCCTTTGTCTATCAAGATCCGGACAAGCATTGGGGACGCGCTTTTTTTGACGGCATCACACTGGTCTTGCAGCTGCTCGCGCTCATTTCGGTCGCGATGAGCGCCGTTCTGGTCTACAACACCCTATCCAATCTCATTACCCAACAGACCAATCAGATTGGCATTCTCAAAGCCCTCGGCGGTAGAACCCGCACGATTATTGGGGTATATCTAGCCAGTGCGTTAGTGTACGGCGTATTGGCGCTGGTCATCGCTTTACCCCTGGGCGCAATGGTTGCCTTCCGCATGACCCAGACGTTCCTGAATCTGTTCAATATTGATTACGAGCAGTTCGAGGTCTCGGCACAGGCGGTAGTTTTTCAAGTTTTATCTGCAACGGTGATGCCCTTACTGGCAGGGTTGGTGCCGACACTGCAAGGCGCGACCATTACGGTGCGGCAGGCGATTGCCAGTTACGGATTGGGAGGTGATTTTCATTCGAACTGGCTCGACCGTATCGTAGAGAGCATCGGGCACCGCTGGCTCTCGTCGCAGTACGCGACCGCTCTCGGCAATATGTTCCGCCATAAGGGCCGCTTAGTCCTCACTCAATTCGTACTCATTACGGCGGGCAGCGGTTTCCTGATGGTGATGAGCCTTACCTCCTCGCTCTCCTTTACCCTGGACAACATTTTTGCGCGCCAGCATTACGACACGGTGATCCAATTCAGACAGAACCAGAGGTCGGATCGGGTCATGTCTTTGGCCCATTCCATCGAAGGCGTAGACCAGGCTGAACTCCGTTTCATCCAGGCGGCGAGCATGTTTGTCTCAGGTCAACTGGTTAAAGAGGCTGGTATCGGTGCGAACATCGAAGGAATTCCTGCGAGCAGCGATTTCTACACTCCGGTGATGGTCGCGGGACGCTGGTTTGCACCGGGAGATGGTCGTGTGGTCGTCCTCACCCGCGAAACGGCGGAGAAAAACCACATCCGAGCTGGCGACACGGTGACGCTCGATTTGGGTGAATTGGGCGAGGCCAAGTGGCAAGTGATCGGGCTGTACGAGCCGGTGTTTGCGAGCGTCTATACCGCCGACACCCTCTACGCGCCTCTGGAGGCGTTGTTCGACGCGACGAAAAAACATAACCAGGGCAGCATGCTGTACGTGCGCACGACCTCGCACGCACCCGCGTTTACGGCGGCGGTGACGGCCAAGCTCAAAGACCTGTATGAAGGCCGCAACCTGAAAATCGTTACCAGTCAGACGGAAGCTGAATTGCGCAAGTCCAACGAGTTCCAGTTTAGCACGGTCACCTCGATGTTACTCGCCCTCTCCGTCGTCGTCGCCGTCGTCGGGGGTATCGCCCTCATGGGCGCGCTCTCGATCGGCGTCGTCGAACGGACGAAAGAGATCGGCGTGCTGCGCGCCGTCGGGGCGCGCTCGCACACGATCCTGGGCATCTTCGTAATGGAGGGTGTCTTACAAGGACTGTTGAGCTGGCTGGTGGCTGTCCCCGTTTCCTTGTCGGTCAGCCAGCCATTGGCGAGCGCTCTAGGTCACGCCATGTTCAGCGCAACGTTGGACTATCAATACAACTGGCCCGCCGTGGGGGTCTGGCTGGGTATCATCCTGGTCATCTCGACGCTCGCCTCGATTCTGCCCGCGCGCGGCGCGACGCG
>DATDRS010000048.1:0-12320 GCA_035291605.1 Anaerolineales bacterium
TGTCTCCCTTGCGCCGATAAGCTCGGCTGAATTTCTAGTTTCGGTGGTCAGCGGCGCGCTTCGTTTCGCCTTCTATGGGCCGCAAGATCCAAGAGTCCAACTCCTCAACTACCTGGGCGACCGGCAGATGCTCCTGGTGATGGACAACTTTGAGCATGTCCTTGAAGGGGCAGGTTTTCTGGCGGAGTGTCTGACATCTGCGCCCGGCGTCAAATTCCTGGTCACTTCTCGTGAGCGGCTGAATCTGTTGGGAGAATGGCTATTTGAAGTCGAAGGGATGAGCGTCCCGGAGCGTGGACAGACCGAGGGGACAGAAGACTACAGCGTCGTGCAGTTGTTTCTCCAGAGCGCCCGCCGGGTCTGGGCGGGCTTCACGCTTTCAGAAACGGAAAAACCGCACGTCGTACGCATCTGCCAGTTGGTGGGCGGGATGCCGCTCGGGATCGAGTTAGCCGCCGCCCACGTCCGGACACTCGCGTGCCGGGAGATTGCTGTAGAGATTGAGCACAGCCTGAGTTTTCTCGCCGCCTCGTTCCGGGATGCGCCGGAACGGCGCCGCAGCCTGCGGGCGACGTTCGATCATTCCTGGAAGTTCCTCTCCGAAGAGGAGCGCCGCGCCTTTCGGAACCTGTCCGTCTTCCGGGGCGGGTTCGGGCGCGAGGCCGCCGAGCAGGCAACCGGCGCCTCTCTGCTGCTTCTATCCGCGCTGATGGACAAATCGCTCTTGCGGCGAAACGCTCAGGGGCGATACGATATGCACGAACTGGTGCGGCAGTATGCGCTCGACAAATTGTCCGAGGCGGGAGAAACTGAGACTCTACGGCGAAGACATCGGGACTGGTATTTGGAGTTCGCAGAACGGGCAGCGCCCGCCGGCCTATGGGGATCGGTGAACGTGGCCGTATTGAATCAATTCGAAACCGAGCGCGACAACCTGCGGGCGGCGCTGGAGTGGTCTATGCAACACGGCGAAGCCGAGGAGGGGCTGCGGTTGACCAGGGCATTGGTGTGGTTCTGGTATGTGCGCTCCGATTTTGCCGAGGGGTGGCAGTGGCTGGAACGCGCGTTAACCCTCAGCATGGGGGCTTCGGCAGCGATTCGAGCGGACGTGATGCACAGGGCGGGCGTCATGGCCTTGCAACAGGGGGACTATGAGCGAGCTGTGCCCTTGCTCAAGGCTGCTTTAGAATTGTTCCTTGAGTTGGGAGACCCGGAAGCCGAGTGGGCCATCCTGGATTTGGGGTTGATCGCATTCTATCAGGGCGATCACGAGCAAGCCGCAACGCTGATGCAGGAGAGCCTGGACCTGTTCCAGGCCGGAGGTCATGGGGAACACAGTGCGAGCGCGCGCATATATTTGGGTCTGGTCGCCTATTATCGGGGTGACTATGAGCAGGCCTCTGCGCTATTGCAGGCAAGCCTGCCCACGCTTCGGGAAATAGACGACGGCGTGGGCATCGCCCGCGCGCTGCACGGATTGGGGATGGTCACGCGCCGTCAAGGCGACTATGCGCGGGCGCAGGCATTGTTTGCGGAGGGCCTGACCACCGCGCGTGAGCGGGGCGCCCGGCTAGAGATCGTCCAGTGCCTGGAGGGCCTGGCAGGTGCGGCTTACGCTCAGAGGCAACTTCGCAGAGCGGCGCGGTTGTTTGGGGCGGCCGGGACCTTGCGCCGGACGATCGGCGCCGCTTTATCCCCGGGCGCTCGGGTTGACTACGAGCGTGATGTGGCCGCTGTGCGCGCCCAGCTCGACGAGAAGACCTTTGCAATGGAATGGGCCGAGGGCCAGGCGCTGACGATGGAGCAGGCGATGGAGTACGCGCTGAGTGGAGAACACGGATCGGCGGAATGAACGGAGCGTCTCCAACGGGCCAAACGCGAGAGAGTAGGCGATCGGGTGGATTTCACTGAGAATGTTTAGCGAGCAGATCGGCCAGGCCTTTGACGAACTCGATGGGAATGGGGAACAGGATCGTCGAGTTTTTCTCTACGGCGATCTCGGTGAGCGTTTGCAGGTAACGCAGTTGAATCGCGACAGGTTGCTGGGCCAGAAGGCTGGCCGCCTCGGCCAGTTGCTGGGCAGCCTGCAGCTCACCCTCAGCATGGATGACCTTGGCCCGCTTCTCGCGCTCCGCCTCGGCCTGCTTGGCCATGGCGCGCTGCATCGTATCGGGCAGCCGGACATCCCGCACTTCGACCATGCCCACTTTGATTCCCCATGGCTCCGTGACTTCGTCAATGATCAACTGCAGCTTCGCATTAACGCGCTCGCGGTGCGCCAGCAATTCGTCGAGTTCCGACTGGCCGACGACGTTCCGCAGCGTCGTCTGGGTGATGAAGAACGACGCGCGCCTGTAGTCTTCAACGGCGACGACCGACTTGGACGGGTCTACGACGCGATAGAACACCACAGCGTCCACCTCGACCGTCACGTTGTCACGCGTGATGACCTTCTGCGCCGGAATATCCAGCGTGACGACGCGCAGATCGACGCGGAACACGCGATCAATGATGGGGATGATGAAGATCAGGCCGGGCCCCTTGATGGGCCGCAGGCGGCCCAGGCGCAAGATCACGCCTCGTTCCCACTCTTTGAGCACCTTGATCGCCGCACTGAGGATGACGAAGAGCAAGATGGCGAGCGCCAACGCGGTGGTTCCCAACGAGCCGGCGAGGAATTGCAGCAGTTCTAACATGTGTTTGCCTCCTGGTATCATGAAATTTACAGGTGGCCGATACCGGAGCCACCGATTTGTGAGATAAAGTACCTCTGCCCCATCGAGTGGCGAGGCCAGGTCTCATTGCTATCAACGGGAGACGCACACTTCTCTTTGCCTGCTCTGGCCTCGTTGGTGGGGACACTCACAGACAGGAGGTATTTTCCATGAGCAAGAACCGTTCTACCCATCTGCGCGGCGAGCGCGGTCAGGCTTTTGCCGATCTCATCCGAGGTGTTCCGTCGGAGCAACTCTTGTGCGTCTCTCTGGACATCAGCAAATACTTTCACGTGGCGATGATCCACAATGGCTTGGGCGAGATCGTGACGCCAACCTTCGAGGTGGACATCTACCAGAGCGGGTTCGATCAGTTGTGTCGGGCGATTGAGCACGCCAAGACCCGCACACAGGCTCAGGTGGTGCTGGTCGGCATGGAACCCACCAGCCACTACTTCGAGAACCTGGCGCGTCACCTGCTGATGTGCCAGCAGTCGGTGAAGCTGATCAACAGCTTTGCCGTCAAGCAGAACCGTGAGCAGCAGCTCATGCGTCGGGAGAAGACCGACCAGATTGACGTGGCCGCCATCGGCGACTTGCTGCGCCGCGGCGAAGGAACGCCGTACAAACCGCCTACGGGTATCTACCTGCAATTGCAGCAGCTTGACCGGGTTCGTCTGGGCAAGGTCAAGATCGAGCGCATGCTCAAGAACCAGATCATCGGTCACCTGGATCGCATCTTTCCGGGTTTGGTGCTTTTAGACGCCGCCGCCAAACAACGCTACCCGCCGCTGTTCACTACCGATTTCTGGCAATGCCAAACCCTGCAAGACCTGATCCGGGTGTGTCTCAACCCGCATGATCTGGTCAGGATGTCGCCGCAACAACTGGTGCAGGCTTTCCACGCCCAACAGCGCCGTCTCGGGCCGGCCACCGCCGCCAAAATCATCGCCCAGGCCCACAAAACGCTCTTGCCTGACCCGGAATGGGCGGCTATCCGCTGCGAACTGCTGCAACACGACCTGGCCCTGCTCGAAACGGTGCAGAACCACCTCACCACTCTCGAACAACGTCTGGTCGCCCTGGTCGCCCAGACACCCTACCAGGTCTGGACCAAACTCAAGGGCTTGAGCGCCGTCCAGGTTGCCAGCCTGGCAGCCGCCATCGGCGACCCCGCCAACTACACCGACGCCGCTCAAATCTTCCGCCGTTCCGGCCTGGTCAGCGGTCGCAACGACTCCGGCAACCGCCAGCGCAAAGGCCAGGGCAATCATGTGATCAAAGCTGGCGATGTCTATCTCCGCCGTGCCCTGATGAGCGCTATGGCAACCCTCATCCTGCACCAGCCCGTCTTGCGCCGCTATGACCAAAAGCTCCAAACCACTAAACCGGCGCCCGTTGCCCGCGTGGCCACCGCTCGTAAGACCAACGGCATCCTGTGGGCAGTCCTGCGGGATCAATCCTCCAACACACTGATCTGTTGTAAAGGTGCTGAAATGTAAACCACCCCCTTTCACTGCGTCGCAGGTCATCTCCTGCATCCACTCACCAGCCTTCCTGTTGCACGCCGATGCACTACGTGTCAGGCGGTTCGGGGGCCTGCCGGTTGCCTCCTTGAGGCTCGCCCTCGTCATTAAGCTTGGCCTGCCCCCGAACCGTGGCGCTGACACCCTGGATAACGTAAGGGGAGCTACCCTCGCGGCACGCTCGCATACCAGGATAGGGCCTCAGCGCCCGCCAGCTCATCGCTGGTCGCTGACACTCGGCACCGGTCGTGACCCCAGGCGGTTGATTGAATGGTTGCGGTGCATAGCTCAATCTGTGACTCCAGAAAACTGCTTTTTGAGAGGCGCATCCTCGCGCTCATTCAGGATTTTGTCGGAAAGGACTTGACATCATGATAGTAAGCTTTGCATTTCGAAGTATCCCAAAGGCTTCTCAAGGCTTTATTATAGTACCATTACCCGAACTCACCTTATGTAGCTGTCCTGAGCGCAGCGAAGTCGAAGAACGTGCCCGGCGCGCAGTCGGACGTGAAGCGTGCGCCACGACGCAACGTGAGTCAACAGGGGAGGCGCTGGACGGAAACGGAGGGGTATAATGAACAATGAGCGAGGTTGGCTATGTTAAGAAGGCATCGCTGGAGTTGGGCCGTTGGCCTGCTAGTCGTGCTATCGTCAATCCTTCCGGTGACGGCTGAGGGATCGCGTGAGATATTGCAAATCACCGTCGAAGGCCCGCTCACACCCGTCTCGGTCGCCTACGTGCAGCGCGGCATTGACATGGCCGAGCGCGAGAGCGCCGAAGCCTTGATCCTCACACTCAACACCCCCGGCGGCCGCCTTGACTGGATGCAGCAAATCGTCGCAGCCATCCGTGCCAGCCACGTGCCAGTGGTCGTGTACGTATCGCCGCGCGGCGCGGCAGCGGCCTCGGCGGGTACGCTGATCACGCTCGCCGGCCACGCGGCGGCTATGGCTCCCGAAACGACCATCGGCGCCGCGAGCCCGGTCGGAGGCGAGGGCGCAGACCTGGGCGAAACGATGGAGCGCAAAGCCAAAGAAGACATTCGCGCGCTGGCGCGCGGGCTGACAGAGCAGCGCGGCGAAGAAGCCACCCGACTGGCCGAGGTGATGATCGAAGAAGCGCGGGCCGTGTCGGCGACGGAAGCGCTCGCGGCCGGATTGATTGATTTCGTCGCGTCCGATCTGGCCGATCTGCTCCGACAGCTCGACGGCTTCACGGTTGAGGTCGCCGGCCACCCGGTGACGCTGGCGACCACGACGGCTTCGGTCCGCCCCATCGAGATGTCGCTGATTGAGCAAATCCTGACCCGGATCGCCGATCCGAACATACTGGCGCTGTTGCTGTTCATCGGCGCGCAGGCGGTCCTGATCGAACTAGGCAGTCCAGGCGGCTGGGTGGCCGGCTTCATCGGCGTCGTGTGCCTGGCGTTGGCGATCTACGGTCTGGGCATTCTGCCGGTGGACTGGTTCGGGTTGGTCCTGATCGCCATCGCCTTCGTGCTGTTTGTGCTGGATATTAAAGCGCCGACCCATGGCGCGCTGACGATCGTCGGCGCGCTCACCCTGATCACCGGACTGCTTGTGCTGTTCAGCGAACCCGGCGTCGAGGAGTTCGGTCGGCTGTCAATCCCGCTGGTCATTGCGCTCGGCCTGGGCACGGCGCTGTTCTTCTTGTTCATTGCGGCCAAGGGGCTGCATGCGCAGCGCGCAAAGCCGGTCACGGGCGTCGAGGGGTTGCTCGGAGCAGCCGGCGTCGCCCGAAATGACCTGACGCCGGCAGGCCTCGTGTTCGTGCACGGCGAGCGTTGGCAGGCCATCGCCGAAGAGGGGGAGGTCAAGGAGGGCACGCCGGTGCAGGTCGTCGGGATCGACGGTTTTCGCCTGAAAGTTCGGCGTCTGCCGAACGGTTCATGACACTGCCTGCGTCACACGGCGTACAGCAACTCAATATGCCATTTGTTTAGAAGAGGGACCCGAAGGCCACCGCTAGGCCCATCAGCGCCAGCAGGGCCACTGCCCACCGAGTGATCCCCGAGTCGGCGGCCCCGATCCTTTGATGGACCCGGTAGGCCTCCGCCTCTTGCACGCGCCGCTCAATGTGCTGCTTGGCTTCCGCGTTCGCCAGGTAATCGTTGAACATTTCGTCATACCTCCTGCCTTGAATTTGACTCCACTATAGCCCTCGCGCGTTGCGCGCTCGTTTCGGAAGCCGTTTCGGAAGGCGTTTCGGAGGAATTTTGGGGCTATAATCGCCTCCAAAGGAGAGTTTCGCTCTGTGCCTCGCCTGACTCTGCACCTATTCGGCCCACCTCGCCTGGAACTGGACGGCGTGCAGGTGGAAACCGACCGCCGCAAAGCCCTGGCGCTGTTGGCGTATCTGGCCGTCACCCGCCAGAGCCACACCCGCGAGGCGCTGGCCGCGTTGTTCTGGCCAGAGCGAGAGCCGAGTCGGGCGTATGCCTATCTGCGCCGCGCCTTGTGGGAAGTCAATCAAGCGGTGGGGGAGGGGTGGGTGCTGGCCGACCGCGAGACGGTGAGCCTGAACCCGGACGCTGATTGGCGGCTGGACGTGGCGCAGTTCCAAGAATTGTTGGCCAGGCGCCGTGAGGCCGGTGGGAATTGTGCGGCCTGCCTGCCTTTGCTGACCGAGGCCGCCGCGCTCTACCAGGATCACTTCTTATCCGGGTTTGGCCTGAAGGATGCACCGGGCTTCGACGAGTGGGCTTTCTTTCAGGCGGAGAGCCTGCGCCGTGACCTGGCGCAGGCGCTGGAGAGGCTGGTGCGTTGCCAGTTGGAACAGCGCCGGGCGGACGATGCTATTCCGTTTGCGCGCCGCTGGCTGGCGCTTGACCCATTGAACGAGGCTGCGCACCTCCAGTTGATGCTCGTCTACGAGCAGGCCGGTCAGCACAATGCTGCGCTGCGTCAGTATCAGGAATGCGCGCGCCTGCTGCGTGAGGAACTGGGTGCGGAGCCTCAGCCGGAGACGACGGCGCTTTACGAGCGCCTCCGCAAGGAAGAAACCCGAATGACCAGGGGAGAATCTGCGCTCCCCCGGCCTACCGGGACCGTCACCTTCCTCTTCACCGACATTGAGGGCAGCACCCACCTCTGGGAACAATACCCTGAGTGGATGCCGCGCGCCTTCGCGCGGCACGAGGCTATCCTGCGTGAGGCGGTGGCCGCGCACGGCGGCTACGCCTACAAGATGATCGGCGATGCGTTCCAGGTCGCCTTCGCCACCGCCCCCGCCGCCCTCGCCGCCGCCTGCGCCGCCCAACGCGCGCTGCACGCCGAAGCGTGGGGGGAAACGCCCCTCCGGGTGCGCATGGCGCTGCACACCGGCGTGGCCGAGGAGCGCGGCGACGACTATGTGGGGCCGGTGCTCAATCGCGTCGCGCGTCTGATCACCGCGGCGCACGGCGGACAGGTGCTGCTCACCCAGGTCACCTATGACTTGGCGCACGATCACCTGCCCGCCGGCGCCGGCGGGCGCGATCTGGGCGCGCACCGGCTCAAAGACCTGATCCGCCCAGAGCACATTTATCAGTTGGTCGCGTCCGATCTGCCCGCCGATTTCCCCGCGCTGCGGACGCTGGACACCTTTCCGCACAACCTGCCGCTGCAGCTGACGAGTTTCATCGGGCGGGAGAAGGAGATCGCCGACGTGAAGCGGCTGCTCATCGGGGCGCGGTTGGCGACGCTCACCGGACCAGGGGGGATCGGCAAGTCCCGCCTTTCTCTGCAAGTGGCCGCCGAATTGCTGGAGTTGTTCCCGGACGGGGTCTGGCTGGTGGAGTTGGCCCCGCTGGCTGACCCAGCGCTGGTGGCGCAGACCGTCACCACAGCGCTGGGCGTGCGCGAGGCGCCGGGGCGTCCGATCCTGACGATCTTGACAGAGTACTTGCGGACGAAGAACTTGCTGCTGCTCCTGGACAACTGTGAGCATCTGGTGGAGGCGTGCGCACGGCTGGCCGAGGCGCTGCTCCAGGCCTGCCCGCACTTGTGGATTCTCACCAGCAGCCGCGAGCCGTTAGGCATCGCAGGCGAGGCGCCTTACCGTGTGCCGTCTCTGTCAATCCCCGATATACGCCACCTGCCTCCGGTGGAAACGTTGACCCAATACGAAGCCGTGCGTCTGTTCCTGGAGCGCGCCGAGGTAGCCATGCCGGGCTTCGTGGTGACGAATGCCAATGCGCCCGCCATCGCGCAGGTCTGCCATCGGCTGGATGGGATCCCGCTGGCCATCGAGCTGGCGGTGGCGCGCGTCAAACTGCTGGGGGTGGAGCAGGTCGCCGCGCGGCTGGACGACCGTTTTCGGCTGCTGACGGGCGGCAGCCGTACGGCCTTGCCCCGACATCAGACGCTGCGCGCGCTGATTGACTGGAGTTACGACTTGCTCTCCCCACCGGAGCGCGGGCTGTTACAGCGGCTGTCCGTATTTGCGGGTGGGTGGAGGTTGGAAGCGGTGGAAGCCGTGACCAGTCATCAGTCATCAGTCATCAGTGATCAGTGGTCACTGGTCACTGATCACATCTTGGACTTGTTGACACAACTAGTCAACAAATCCCTTGTCGTCGCCGACGGGGAACAGGGGGCGGAGACGCGCTATCGGCTGCTGGAGACGATCCGGCAGTATGCGCGCGAGAAGTTGCTGGAGGCAGGCAGCGCGGTCGCGGAGCAAGCCCACCATCAGCATCTTGAGTATTTTCTCCGGTTAGGCGAACAGGCAGAACCAGAACTGCGCGGGCCCGATCAGGCGGCGTGGCTGGATCGGCTGGAAGCGGAACTCGACAACCTGCGCGCGGCGCTCGAGTGGTCGCTGGAAACTAACGTCGCCACAGGGCTGCGGCTGGCGGCGGCGCTCCTGTGGTTTTGGCATATCCGCGGCCACAAGGCCGAGGGGTGCGAATGGCTGGAGCGCGCGCTGTCCGCCGAGGCGCAGGAGTGCGGCGATCATGCCTTGCCGGTTGCCCACGCCATGATCCGGGGGAAGGCGCTCAACGTGGCCGGGTTTCTAAGGCGTATGCTGGGGGAAACGGATAAAGCGGCTATGCTGACAGAGAAGAGCGTGGCGCTGTTCCGTGAGCTTGGCCCGGCGGGCAAGCGCGGTCTGGCCTATGCGCTCTTGAACCTGGGGACGATCGATCAAGACCTCGATCGGGCAAAGGCCCTGGCCGAGGAAAGCCTGAGTTTGTTTCGGGAGGTGGGGGATCAACTCGGCATAGCCGAGAGCCTCAATACTTTGGGAGGCATCGCGTGGGGCAAAGGCGATTTCCCACGCGCCAGGGTGATCTGGGAAGAACGCCTGGCGCTGTGCCGCGAATTGGGCGACAAAGACGGGATAGCCCATTCACTCACCGAATTGGGGGACGTGACTTTTCGGCAGGGCGACTACCAGCAGGCGACCACGCTGTACGAGGACAGTCTGGCCCGTTTCCGCGAGATAGGAAATAAATGGATGATGGGGGAAGTGCTGTCCAGGCTGGGGCAGGTGGCTTCGGCTCAAGGCGACTATGAACAGGCGGCTCAACGGTATGAGGCAGCTCTGCGCCTCGAGCGGGATATCGGTGATAAATTCGCCGTCGCCGGCACCTACTACCGCATGGGCCTGGCCGCCTGGTCCCAAGGCGATGACCAACAAGCGACGCGCATGTTGGAGGACGCCCTCGCGCTTGTGCGCGAGGTAGGCAACAAAGATGCGACGGCCGGTACGCTGCATCGCCTGGGGACGCTGGCCCTCGCGCAAGGCGATTACGAGCAGGCGGTCAAATGCTACGCAGAGGCATTGGCGGTTGGCCAGGACGTGGGAAGCAAATTTCTCATTACCCTGGCGCTATGCAGCCTGGGACAGGTCGCCTGGGCGCAAGGCGATAACGAGCAGGCAGCTCAAAGGTTGGAGGAAGCTATGTCCGTCAGCCAGGAGGCGAGGAGTCTACCCGTCTCCCTGACGCTTTACGTGTCAGGAACGCCCGCGCTTCCGACGACGACGACGCCGGCGAGGAGTCTACCCGTCTCCCTGACGCTTTACGTCCTGGGTCGAGTGGCCTATTCTCAGGGCGACTATGCCTCGGCGCACTCGCGCTTTGTGGAGTCAATAAGCCTCAGCCAAGAGTTAGGCCAGCGCGGCGGCGTGGCCTGCAATCTGGAAGCCCTGGCCGCCCTGGCCGCCGCTCACGACCAAATGCAGCCCTCTCCGCTGCGCTTCGAGGGTCTTCGACGGGCAGCCCGGTTGTGCGGCGCGGCGGATGCTTTACACGACCTGAGCCGTTTCTCTCTGTCGCCCGCCGAGCGTGTGGAGCGTGACCGTGCGCTCGCCGCCGCCCGCGCCGCGCTGGGCGAAGAAGCGTTTGCGGCGGTCTATGCCGAGGGCCAGGCCATGACGATGGAACAGGCGGTGGAGTACGCTCTGGGTGGAGAACCTCGATCGGCGGAATGAACGGATTGTGCGCTGGTTGGCCCAGGCCTCATCCGCTTAAGTCGTTACTACCATTTTCCCAAGAGGGCATATGAAAGAAAGTGCGATCCGCATTCAGCCATGGTCAGGTTCTGAGCCGCCCACAGAGGCGGCGATCCAGCGCCTTCTGGACGCGGAAGGGCTGCGATCCTATGCGTGGTCGAACAGCCCTGGCGATGTGTATGGCGCGCACGACCATGTCTATCACAAAGTCATCTACGTCGTCGAAGGCTCAATCACTTTTGGGCTGCCGGCTGAAGGGCGGCGCGTCACACTGAATCCAGGCGACCGGCTTGAGCTTCCGGCGCGGACGGTTCACGACGCCGTCGTCGGCCCGCGCGGCGCCGTCTGCCTGGAGGCTCATCGTTGATTGCTCAGGCCCAATCCGCCCATTCCGTTAATCCGTGTTCTACAACCTGATCACCCCAATCTGCGCCAGCGCCTGGGCAGTAATGCCCAGGCCGGCCAGGGTGATGAACAGCGCGCTCGCGGCTGGCAGTAGTCGGAGCAGTCGCCCCTGCTTCGGCGCGAGTTGGAAAAGCCGCCCGGCATAGACAAACAACAACCCGATGCCGGTCAGCACCCCCGCCAGGCCAGCGCTGAACGCCAGCACCAACACCAATCCAAAACCAATTCGGCCCAGCGCGATCGCGCTCAACAGCACGATCAGGGCTGAGGGGCACGGCAGGATGCCGCCGGAGATTCCGAGCGCGAGGATACTGCGCCACGTGGCCGCCGAACCATCGGCGCCAGTAGGCAGGTGGGCGTGAGCATGGTCATCGTGGCCACAGTCGTGCGGGTGATCGTGGTGCGGGTGATCGTGTTCGTGAATATGATCATGCTCGCGGTGGTGCGCTGATTTCGGTGAAGGGAAAAGGCGTGCGCCGCGCAAACGGTTGGCGAACAAGTTCAACCCGATGCCGGCGACAAGCACGCCGGAGGCGAAACTGAGCCACGGGAATAACTGTTCAGGCACGATAAACCGCGCGGCGAAAAACGTCGCCAGCCCCAGTGCGAATACCCCGGCGGTATGCGTGACGGTAGTCGTCAACCCGAGGTAGAGGGCGTGCCGGGCAGTGCCGCGCGATCCGACCAGATAAGCGCCGACAATCGTCTTGCCGTGGCCGGGTGTCAGCGCGTGCATCGCGCCCCAGATAAACGAGACGGCCAGCGCAAGCAGGATGGCGGGCAGGGTGAGGTTTTCGAGCGTGATCAATTGGGTGAAGGCGTCATTGCGGTTGCTGATGAATGGGACGCCTGATTGAGCCGCGCGCGGCGAAGTCGTTTGCTCCGGCGCGAGCGTTGGGGCGATCTCAAAGGTGATTTGCCGCTGATTCAGCGGATTAGACAGGAGGTCTTGGGGGTAGGCGGTGAGGCGCTGGCTGAGGCTGGTGGAGGCGAAGTCGCCGCGCAGCGTCACTTCGTCGGTGGTCACGACGATTTCGCGCCAGCCGAGGCGCTCGGCGTAGGCCCTGTCGGCAAAATCCACTTGCGCCTTGCCCTGCGCGAGCGCCAGCGGGGCGCTGAACCCGCAGGTGAGGCGGAGGGTCGGCAACCCGCCTGCTCCAGGCGGAAACTCGACGATCGAGGCGTCGAGGCGCAACACGAGGGGGCGGCCGTCGA
>DATDRS010000049.1:0-6244 GCA_035291605.1 Anaerolineales bacterium
GGCCAGGACGGCCAACTGCAGGAGCGCACCCTCTGGTGGAGGGTCAGCGTCTTCGGCAAGGCCGGGGAAGCCTGTAATACGTACCTCAAGAAAGGCTCCAAAGTCTTCGTCGAAGGCCGGATGACGGCCGACCCCAAGACCGGAAACCCCCGCATCTTCACCCGCCAGGACGGCACCACCGGAACCTCGTTCGAGATGACCGCCCTCACGGTCAAGTTTCTCAGCGGGCGGGGCGAGGGCGCCGCGCCGGGCGGCGAAATGGTGGACGCCGAGCCGCCTCACGAAGAGACCGAGATCCCGTTCTAACTTCAACTGAATATCCAAGACAGCCGTCGGCGTACTTGCCGACGGCTGTCTTGTGTTCCCCGTCCTCAGGAGGCTATAATGCGTCAGCGGATGAATCCTTCCCTGCTTCATCTGTTTAACCTGTTCCATCTGTTGATCAACCCCGACTCACAGCATGGAGGCCGACTCATGTCCGATCAGCCCACGCCCCCCGCTCCTGCTCCCCAGCCTGCGCCGCCCGCGCAGCCCATCGCGATTGAGATCCCGGCGAATCTGGAGGCGGTCTACACCAACTTCGCCCTCATCACCCATTCGCCCTCGGAGGTGATCATTGACTTTGCGCGCGTGCTGCCCAACATGCCCAAGGCCAAAGTCTACGCGCGCATGGTGCTGACGCCGATGAATGCGAAACTGCTGCTCAAGGCGCTGGCCGACAACCTGGGCAAATTCGAGAAGCAGTACGGTGAGATCGTGATCCCCACCAACCTGGCCGACCAGCTCTTCCGCCCGCCGAAGCTGGAGTAGGTGGTCAACAGATGGAACGGATAGAGCGCATGGAGAAAACATGAAGAACCTCGACCAGATCGCCGATCGCATTCGCGCCAACTTTACCGCCAAGAACGCCGCCCGCGATGCGGCGCTGGAGCGGTCCCGCACGCTCATCCGCCACTGCGCCAACGCCATCCGCGCTGCGCACCGCGACGAGCGCGAGCTGGCCCGCCAGCACATCGCCGCCGCCAGGGAGATCGTCGAAGCTATCCGGGTTGACCTGGCGCAGTTCCCCGACATCTATCACGCAGGCTACACCCAGGACGCGCTCAAGGAATTTGCCGAGGCCAACATCGTCTACGCGCTCGTCGGCAACGAGCCGCTGCCCGAGCCGGAGGCGCTGGGCGTCGAGTACGCGGCGTACCTCAACGGGTTGGGGGAAGCGGCGGGCGAGCTCCGGCGGCGGTGCATGGACATCATCCGCCACGACCATTCGGACGAAGCTGAGCACCTCCTCGAAGCGATGGACGACATTTATTCGCTGCTGGTCACGGTGGACTATCCCGACGCGATCACGGGCGGCCTGCGCCGGACGACGGACCTGGTGCGCGGCGTCACCGAGCGTACGCGGGGGGATATTACGACGAGCCTGAGGCAGTACCGGTTGCAAGAGGCGTTAAAGAAGTTTGAAGAAGAAGGAAAGAGGAAGTAGGCAGAAGGAAGGGGAGGCAGGCTCCTTCCCTCGTCCTACTTCCTGGTTGCCTATGAGAGTCATCCGCGCTTCCGAAATCGGCGAGTACGTCTTCTGCCGCCGGGCGTGGTGGCTGCGCCACGTTCAGGGCTTTGAGTCGGCCAACGTGCAGGAGATGGCGGCGGGCACAGCTGCCCACGCGGCGCACGGGCTAAGGGTCTGGTTCGCCTCCGCCCTGCGGTCGCTGGCGATCCTCCTGGTCATTGCCGCCATCGTCTCTTTTCTGTTCTCTCTAATTCCGGCGGCTCACTAACTTGCGCGTCCCTACACCCCTCGCTCCCCCGCCCCCTTGCCCCCGTGCTCCCTCTCATCTTTATTCTCCTCGCCCTCCTCCTCTGGTTCCTCTCGCGGCAGGGGCGCCAGGCCGCGGGCCTGCCGCAGGGCGAGGTGGTTTATAGCGACACGAGCCGATGGGGGCGGCCTGAGAAGCCGCTCTTCTCGGCTCGCCTGCAGCTCACCGGGAAGCCGGATTATCTGGTGTGGGAGGGCGCGGGATATGTGCCGGTCGAGGTGAAATCCACCGATGCGCCGCCGAGCGGGCCATATGCGGCGCACGTTTATCAGCTCGCGGCGTATTGCGCGCTGGTGGCCGAGGCATACGGCCGCCGCCCGGATTACGGGCTGATCAAGTACGCCGACAAACTCTGGCGGATGGATTTCACGCCCCAACTTGAATCTGAGCTGCTGGATTTGCTGGAGGACATGCGCACAGACGGCGAGACCGACGAGGTGGCGCGCTCGCACGACTCGGCAGCGCGATGCCGGGGATGCGGGTTTCGGGAGGTGTGCGAGGAGAGCCTGGCCTGACCTCACCCCCACCCCCGGCCGTCAGGCCGGGGAGGGGGGAGGTAGGCTATAATTTCTCTGCCCCACGGAAACGCCCATGCCTGATAGCTTGCAGTCTCACTGGAACAATCCGCCGCCGCAGCGCATCATGGTCTTTTACCATCCTAAGGTGAACGGCTCGGCGGCGCTGGCGGACGAAATCGCCGATTACCTGATGCGTCCCCTGAACGGCGCGGTGCTCAAGGCCTCCATCGAGGACGTGGAGGCGCGGGAGCATATCGCCGAGCACGACATGCTCGTCGTGCTCGGCGGCGATGGTTCGATGCTGCGCGGCGGGCGTTTCGCGGCCCTGCATCAAGTCCCGGTCCTCGGCGTGGACCTGGGCCGGCTGGGATTTCTGGTCGAGGCCCATCCGGAGGAGTGGCAGGAGGTGCTCGCCCGCGTGCTGAAGGGCGATTACCGGATCGAGGAGCGCATGATGCTCCGCGTCGAGCACCGGCGTGACGGCCAGCTCAGCGGCGCGTATGAGGCGCTCAACGAGACAGTGGTGGGACGGGGGGCGCTCGCCCGCCCGGTGCGGCTCAAGACGATGATTGACGGCGGCGAGTTGACCACCTACGTGGCCGACGGCCTGATCGTCGCCACGCCCACCGGGTCCACGGCTTACGCGCTCGCGGTCGGCGGCCCGATCCTGCCGCCTGAGCTCAAGAATATTCTGCTCATCGCCATCGCCCCGCACCTGAGCATGGATCGCGCCATCGTGCTCGCGCAGGGCGCGACGGTCGAGATCGTCGTCCGCACCGACCACCAGGCCATCCTCAGCGCCGATGGACAGGTGGAGGTGTCGCTGCTGGACGGCGACCATATCTGCGTGCGCATGAGCGACCACACGGCTCGCTTCGTGCGCGTGCGCCCGCCGTCGTATTTCTACACAAGTTTGGTGTCACGCATGACGCAAAATCCTTCGGCGGCTAAAACAAAATGACTGAACAGGCTATCTCGGATACACTCTTCTGCGCGAACCACCCGCAAACACCCACTTCGCTCCGCTGCAACAAGTGCGGCAAACCCATCTGCACCAAATGCGCCGTCCGCACGCCCGTCGGCTACCGGTGCAAGCAGTGCGTCTCAGCCCAGCAGCAGACCTTCGAGACGGCAGAGTGGCCCGATTACCTGATCGCCGCCGTCGTCGCCGCGTTGCTGGGAGGCGTCGCCGGATTTCTCGTCGCCCAGCTCGGGTGGTTTACTATCTTCCTGGCCCCGGTCGCGGGCGGCGTCGTGGCCGAGATTGTGCGGGCCGCCGTGCGCCGCCGCCGGGGAAAGAACCTGAGCCTGGCTGCGGCCGGCGCGTTTGTCGCGGGCTGCCTGCCCTTGATCCTGATCATGCTCATCGGGCGGGGGGCCTTCGGCGCACTGTGGGTGCTGGTCTACACGTTCATCGGCGCGAGCACGCTGTATGCGCGGTTGAGGGGGATTTCCATCAACTGAGTTCCTTCACTTCCCCGAGGCCCTTGCCCTCCCTATCTCAAGAACGCAAGGAACCTCGGGAACTCAGGCAAGGGACTTTCTGGACCATGCTCTCTGAGTTAATCATCACCGACTTCGCCATCATTGACCAGCTCCGGCTCGAACTCGGTCCGGGGTTCGCCGCGTTCACGGGCGAGACCGGCGCAGGGAAATCCATCATCATTGATGCGGTGGATTTGCTCCTCGGCGGGCGGGCCGACGCCACGCTGGTGCGCGCCGGCGCCGAGGTCGCCCGCGTGGAAGCGGCCTTCACGCTCGAGGGCGAGTTGCGTCCGGCCGTCGCAGAAATCCTCGTGCGCGAGGCGCTGCTGGACGACGACGCGGGGGCGGTCGTGACGCTGGCCCGCGAGGTGCGGCGCGAGGGGCGCAACGTCTGCCGCGTGAATGGGCGGACGGTCAGCCTCGCCATCCTCAAGGAAATCGGCCAACTGCTCGTGGACGTGCACGGCCAGAGTGAGCACCTTTCGCTCCTGCGCACGCGCGAGCATCTCTTCCTGCTCGACCGCTTCGGCGGCCTGGACGACCAGCGCGAGGCCTTTGCCCAGGGGGTGCGCGAGCTTAACGCCGTGCGCCGCGAGCTGCACGAGCTCCGCCGGGCCGAGCGCGACATGGCGCAGCGGCTGGACCTGCTCGACTTCCAGGTCAACGAGATCGCCTCCGCCAAGCTCAAGCCGGGCGAGGACGGCGCCCTGCTCGACGAGCGCACCCGGTTGGCGAATGCGGAAAAACTCGCCGCCCTCACGGACGAGGCCATCCGCGCGCTGTCCGACGGGACCGACGAAACTCCCTCCGCCGCCGATCTGCTCGGCGAGGCCGCGCGGGCGCTGAATAGCCTGGCCAAGATTGACCCCGGCCTCGTCGAGCCGCGCGACCAGTCCCAGGCGCTCGGCGCGCAGTTCCGCGAGCTGGCCCGCGACCTGCAGGCTTACCGCGACCGGATCGAGTTCAACCCCAAACGGCTTGACGCCGTCGAGGAGCGCCTCGACCTCATCCGAGGCCTGCAGCGCAAATACGGCCCGACCATCGAGGACGTGCTGGCCTACGGCGAGAAGGCGCAGGTCGAGCGCGAGGGGCTGACGCACTCAGGCGAACGGCTGGCAGAGCTGGAACAGAAGGAAGAGTCCCTGCTGCGCCGCATCGGCCAACTGGGCGCGCGGCTCTCCGGCGGGCGGCGGGCGGCGGGCGAGAGACTTGCGCGGGCCATCGAGGCCGAGCTGAACGACCTGCGCATGGAGGGCGCGCGGTTCGCGGTGGACATGCAGACGGAGGACGACCCTCACGGCGCGCATTTCGAGGGGCGGCGCGTGGCGTTCGACGGGACCGGGATTGACCGGATCGAGTTCCTCGTCGCCCCAAACGTGGGCGAGGGCCTCAAACCCCTGGTGAAGATCGCCTCGGGCGGCGAGACCTCGCGGTTGATGCTGTCCCTCAAGAGTGTGCTGGCCCGCGCCGACCGCACCCCGACGCTGATCTTTGACGAAATTGACCAGGGGATCGGCGGCCGGGTGGGGGCGATTGTGGGGCGCAAATTGTGGAACCTCGCCGCCGCGCACCAGGTGCTGTGCATCACACACCTGCCGCAGTTGGCGGGCTTCGGCGATCAACACTTCCGCGTGGAGAAGATCGTCTACGGCAACCGCACGGTGACGCGGGTTGCACCCCTGCACGACCGCGAAAGGATTGTGGAACTGGCGCAAATGCTGGGCGGGGCAGGCGAAAAGACCGTGCAGAGCGCGGAGGAGATTCTGGCGCAGGTGGGGACGGAAAAAGCCGCCGTGGCGCGGAGATAAAAGATAAGGGCGGCCAGGATGGCCGCCCTTGTTTTCAATCTCACCTGAATGTCCCCGACGCTTGCCCGCCGTTTTCCGGTCTTTTCCCTGATCGCGGCTCTGCCCCTCATCCTGATTGCCTGTCTCCCCACCCCTGCTCCCCAGCCCCCACGTTCCCCGGTTGCCTCCTCCGCTCTTGTCCTGTCTTCCGACGGCGGGCGCCTCGCCGCCGTGAACCCGGACTCGGACTCCATCACCCTCGTTGACGCGCAATCGCTTCAAGTCATTTCCGAAATCCCGGTGGGCGATGATCCCCGCACGGTTGCCTTCACGCCCGACGGCTCGTTCGCCCTCGTCGCCAATCATGGCTCAGGCACTGTTTCGATCATTGACACAGCCAGCGCCAAAGTCGCCAATGAAATCGGCGTCGGTGGACGACCCTATGGGATTGTGGCTGACGCCAGCCGCGCCTACGTGAGTCTCTCCGCCCTCGCGCAAATCGCAGTGATTGACTTCGCTGCGCGCGCCGTCTCTCGTGCCGTCCAGGTTGGACCCTTCCCGTCCGGCCTCGCGCTGGCGGGCGACGCGTTGTACGTCACGCATCTCTATTCGGGCCGTGTCACGCACATTGATCTGC
>DATDRS010000050.1:0-3137 GCA_035291605.1 Anaerolineales bacterium
GCCGATGAGCGTATCGGACTCGCCCACCGGCAGGCCCACGTCGAAAATGTCGAGCTGCCAGGCGGCGCGGCCCTCCCAGAAGTCTGCCAGCGTCGGGTGAGGTGCGCCCGCCGGGGGTTCGCCAACCCACGCCCCCGGGACCGCCGTCGCCCAGAGAGGCGTGGGGGTGGGGGTTGGCTTCGGCGTGTTGGTCGCCGAAGGCGTCTGCGTGGGTATAGGTGTCCAGGTGTGCGTGGCCGAGGGGACAGCCGTATCGGTCGGGGTCTCAGTGGGCGGTGAAGTTGCGGTCGGAGTCCAGGTGGGCGGGAAAGTCGGGGCGGGAGGCGGCGAGGTCAATGGCACAACCGCTGGGGACGCGGTCACGGTCGCAGGCAGGTGACGCTGCGAGAGCAGCCAACCCCCTGAGCCGAGCGTGAGCAGCGCGATCAGGCCCAGTCCGCCGCCGAGGCCGACGATGGCCAGGCGTGAAGTTTCCCGCCGTTCTCCTCCGCGTTGAGCCACCCCCTGCCCTCAATGGCGATTGAACTCGGCAAATGTCCGCGCCAAAGCCCCCCACTCCTCCAGCGTCAGCGTCTCGGCGCGGCGTTCGGGCGCGATGCCCGCGCGCGCCAGCAGCGCGCCAGTCTGGGCCGGGTCGAGGCGCAGCCCGCCGCCGAGCGCGTTCCGCAGTTGTTTGCGCTTCTGGCTGAACCCGGCCTTGACGACGGCAAAGAAGTCGTCGGCGTCGTCCACCGCCGCAGCCGGCCGGGGCAGCACTTCCAGCCGGACGACGGCGGAGTCCACCGTGGGCCGGGGATAGAACGCCCCGCCAGGGATGCGCGCGACGATGCGCGGGACGCTGTAGAACTGCACGCTCACCGCCAGCAGGCTCATCTCGCCTGGCCCCGCGCACAGGCGCTCGGCGACTTCGCGCTGCATGGTGAGGACGATCAGCGCGGGCCGGGTCTGGGCTTCGAGCAGACGGCGGATGACGGCGGAGGTGATGTAGTAGGGGATGTTGGCGACAACCTTGTACCGGGTTGGAAGTCGGAAGTCGGAAGTCGGAAGTCGGAGGATGTCGCCGTGGACGATTTCGACGTTAGGGTAAGGCTGGAGAACGTGCTGCAGCGCAAGCAGGAGGGAGTCATCCAGTTCGACGGCGACGACGCGGTGCGCGGCGCGGGCCAGGTGGCGGGTGAGGCTCCCGAGGCCGGGGCCGATCTCAAGCACCGTGTCCTCGGGGGTGAGGTCGGCTGCCGAGGCGACTTTCGCCAGGGCTCGCTCGTCCACGAGGAAGTTCTGCCCCAGGCTCTTCTTCGGGCGCAGGTTGAAGCGGCGCAAGAGGTTGGGGACGTCGAGGCGAAGCATGGGGGTTGGTCAACGCATGAAATGGATCGGGGAATTTTGTAGGGGCGAGCAGCTACTCGCCCGTGCCATTTCATGGAACCGTCGCCGGGATGATCCACGTGATCGTGTCAGCCGGAGGGACGGGCGTCAGGAAGTAAACCGTGACGACCTGATGCCATGAGACGTAGTTCCAGTCGTCGTAGCCCAGGTCAATCCAGCGCCCCTTCACGCCGCCGCCAGTGTCCGCCGCCTCGGCGAAGCCATAGCCCGTCACGTACATGCGCGTGCCGAAGGGGATCAGCCGCCGGTCAATTGCGACCAGACCTTTCGTCAGCAGCCTGCCGGAGGCCGTGCGCCCGTAGTTCCTGGCGGTGGGCGGCGTCCCGGCGCGGGCGGGCGAGTACGACGTCGCGTACATCGTGAACGAGCGCCAGTATTCGAGCGTCCCGTCGGGCGTGTCTATCGTGCGGAGGGTGATGTGCGTGCCGTAGCCGACGAGGCGCGCGACCGGGGATTGCACGACCGTCTCCCCCTCGTCCACGCGGCTGACTTCCACGCCGTCTTCGTAGCGCACGCGGACGCGGCGCTGCCTGAGGCCGGCCACGCCCGCCTGAAGGGTCGTGACCGTGTCAATCTCCTGGTCCGGCATCGCCTGAAACAGCGTTTCGTACGGGACGGTCTCCTGCGCCGTCAAAACCTCCTCGCGCACACGCACGACGCGGACGACTCCATCTTCAGGCAGAGGCTGGTCAGGCGCGGGGATGGAATAGTCTTCTCCGACCAAAGCCAGGCCAATCTCGCTCAGACTTTCGCCGACAGTGGCCCGGCGCGTGCGCGTGGAAAGAGCCTGGCCATCGGCCTGAATGGTGATCGGGCGGGAGCGGTGGAGGGTGATTGGAACAGCCGAATTGGGCAGGGCCTCCCAACCGGGTTCCACCTCGTCCGCGCGATAGAGGTGATACCCCGCGCGCCAGAGGGCCTCGCCCACTGTGCGGGCTGCAACGCGAATCCGGGATGTGGTTCCATTATCATAGACGGTCAACGTGAGGGCGCGGACGACGACGATTGCGTGCGGGGCGGTCGGACGCGGTGAAGCAGCCGGGTCGAGGAGCGCACCATCCACCCATACGGCATCGCCTGAGGTAAGACTCAATTTCAGCGAAGCAATGATAGCCAGAGGCGAAATCAGGTGCGTGCGGATGGTCTGCGTTTCCCCGTCGGCCTCGACGCGCACGAGGGCGCTGCGGGCAGCCGGGGTCTCAGTTGCAGGTTGGGGAGAGGCGCACGCCGGGAGGAAGAAGATTCCGAGGAGGAGCAGGCTGAGGAGCGCGAGGCGACGGCGATGCATTTGCCCAACGCGCACCCGGGCAGGCGCCCCGGCGGCACCCAGTGAGCACTCCTTACCGCTGCTGCCTTCCGGCCCTGACGGGGTTCGAAGGTCCCTGCCGCGCCGGACCCGCCCGGATACGCGAGAGGATTATACCAAACTCACCGCACCGTCAGAAATTTGGCGGAAGAATGTTGCGCCCGTCGTCGGGCTGGCCGGCGTAATAGTCCAGCACCCGGCGGTAAAACTCGATCTCTTCGTCGGAAAAGCCGTTGCGCTCCATGAAGGCGATTTGCTCGGTGTAGGCAAAGACTTCGGCCTCTTGACTGGTGAGCACGCCGACCGTCGCAAACTGATAGCAGTGCGAGGCTTCGTGATAGAGCAGCGCGGCGATCATTTCCACTGACATGCGCCGAAGCGCCAAAGCCCGGACCAGGCAGCCGCCATCGGGCAGAGGCCGCGCCTGCGCCAGGCGCGCATAAGG
>DATDRS010000051.1:0-9553 GCA_035291605.1 Anaerolineales bacterium
ACGATGATCGCTAACGCGATAATCTGCGCCCAGAGGTGAGCGGGGAAGTCGCTGAAGTCCCAGTTGCCCAGCACGCCCAGCTGCGGCGCGAAGAGGAAAGCCAGCACCATCAGCGTTCCCAACACCGCGCCCAGGCTGCCGAGGACGGTGAGCAACGGCACGTTGCCCAGTTTGTATTGCGAGCCGGGTGAGGCCCCGTACAGGTCCTTAGCCCGGTAGGGCAGCAGCGCGCCCGCGAGGCTGGTGACGACGAAAACGTAGCCGCACCCGAAGGTCACGCCGAGGGTCAGGCCGATCCAGCCGGGCACGAGGTTGTAGGCGAGGATGACCGGGATGCTGGCGAGGAAGTAGGCCAGGTGCGCGTTCACCGGGGTGTGCAATTTCTCGTCCACGCGGCTGAACCACTCGGGCAGCAGTCGGTCGAGCGACATGGCGACCAGCACGCGCGTCATGCCGATGTAGCAGTTGCACACAATTTGAAAGCCGTTGAGGATGTAGCCAATGCCAATGATGAGCACGACCAGCGGGCTCGCGGTGAGGGCGACCGCGAGGATGGGCGGCCACAGGTTGAAGCCGGCGATGTTCGCCTCGCCGATGAGCGACCAGTAGCCCGCGCCCGCGACGTAGAGGAACTCCTTGCCCGCTACCCGCTCAATCCCCACCGCCAGCAGCGCCAGCAGCAGGCCGGTGAAGATGAGCGAGCCGACCATGATAAAGGTCTGCGCCCGGAAGTTCTTGGCGTCCTTAATCTCGCCGTTCTGCTGGGCCGAGTATGTCGCCCACTGGAGCGAGGTCCACGCGATAGGCGCGACGAGAAGGGTGTACCACAGGTTGAACTTCGGCTGCAGGTCAATACCCGCCCCCTGTACCGCGCCTACGGCGGTCTGGTAAAAATTCTCCACGCCGCCGGAGGCGACGGAGAAGGCATTCAGCCGCTCCACGAAAGCCGAGGGAGGCGTGGTGAACAGGACGAAGAACACCACCGCGAAGGCCAGCAGCGTGCCCCACCACATCACATGCTGGAAGCGCACGTAGTTCTTGAAGCCGCTGACCAGCAGGATGAGCGAGAGGAGCGCGTTGACAATGCTCGTGATGATGATCCCCGGCGCAGTCGTGAACCACACGCCGAGGCTCGAGAGGGTCGCGTTGCCTATCGTCGCGCCCAGGCCGAGGAACAGCGGCGCGAAACCGAGGTACGCCACGAGCCAGCCGGAGAGCGCGACCCACTGCAAAATCCAGATCACGAACCCGGACATCACGATGGTGAACGCCACTCCGCCGCCGAACACCCGGCTCTGGAAGACGTAGTCGCCGCCCGAGCGCGGGAGCGCGGTCGAGAGCCAGACGTACGCATACGCGATCGGGATTTCGATAAGGGTGGCGAGGAGGATCCCCCAAACCAGGTTGCCGCCCGGCAGCGCGCCGGGGGCCCACAGATACGTCCACGGGAAGATCAATCCCATGGTGAGGATGTTGTACACGAACGCGGAATAGGGTGACATCACCCGGACGAGGCCCGAAGCCTTGCGCGTAAAGACCTCGGGGGTTGTGGCGGATACTGACATGATCTCTCCTCCAATCTAAAGGGTCAATAAAGGACCAGCAATGTCAGTTCAGGGACGTTCGTCTATGACTCGGATTTTCTTGCCCCGGACACCTCCTCACAAGCCCACGAAATTTCTTGAGGGGAGACTTGTCAGGTCTGCGAGACCCGACAGGTCTATATGCGCTTATTCACAGAAAAGCAGGGAAAGTTTAGTCCTTCTGTCCGAAAATGCAAATTGCTATTTCGCAGTCAACGGCAAGTAAAGCCGGTAATCAAAATCCCCCACCGCCGTGTCGCAGACCCGGTCATCCTTCACGTCAATTGCGCAGGCCTCGATCCGCACCGGGTCGGCGCCCTGCAAAGCATGAAACTTAATGTCCACGACGTACGGCGTCGAGGCGCTCGTGTATGGCTGCGGCCGGATCAAAATGCCGTCCAGATCGGGATTGTCGAGGATAGGCGGGGCGCCTGTGTCCGTATGTGGTAAACTCCCCGCATGACGACGACTCAAGCCGGCGCAATCATTCAGCTCGTCGGACGCGACCACAAATACTTCATCCTCCGCCTCACCCCCGGCGAGCGCCTCGAAACCCACCGGGGCATTTTCGAGCACGACCACCTGATCGGCAGAGAGCTTGGCTCAGAAGTCCTCAGCCACCTGGGGCATCCCTTCCTCCTGCTCGAGCCCTCCACCGACGACCTCATCCGCGAGATCAAGCGTAGCTCCCAGATCATCTATCCCAAAGATATCGGGTTCATTTTAATGAAGATGTCCATCCGGCCGGGCATCACCGTCGTCGAGGCCGGCACGGGCAGCGGCGCGATGACGACCGTGCTGGCGCAGGCCATCGGGCCGGCCGGGCGCATCGTCACTTACGAGGTCCGCGACGACCACCAGAACCTCGCCAAGAAGAACCTCGCCCGCGTGGGTCTCGCCGACCGCGTCACCTTCAAACTGCGCGACATCGCGGAGGGCTTTGACGAGACGGAGGCTGACGCGCTTTTCATGGACGTGCCCAACCCGTGGGACTACACCGAGCAGGCGCACCGCGCTCTCAAAGGCGGCGGTTTCTTCGGCAGCATCCTGCCAACCACGAATCAGGTCTCCGACCTGCTCATCGCCCTCCAGCGTTCCCGTTTTGAATTCCTCGAGGTGTGTGAAGTGCTCCTGCGCTACTACAAGACCGTGCCCCAGCGGTTGCGCCCCGTCGACCGGATGGTGGCCCACACCGGCTTCCTGATCTTTGGCCGCGCGGTCAACCGGCCGGCGCCGGCCGACCATCCCGCCGCCGAGGTCTACGAAGCCGATCACGAAGAAGAGTAGCATCTCGCGTCTGCTCGCTCAAGGAGTCGTCTCTATGCGTTTCCGACCCGGTCGCCTCTTTCGCCGCCCCGGCCCGCTGCGCTGGGGGCCGCGGCTTTTTGGCGCGGGCGGCGCGCTTGGCATCGGCCCGCGCCGCAAACTCATCGAGGCGCACCGCCTGTCAGCCGAAGGGCAACCCGCACTGGCCGCATCCCTCTACGCCGAGTTGGCAGGGATAGCGCAATCCCTGGACATGCCGGGACGCGCCGCGCACATGCACTTGCAGGCCGCGCGCAGTTTTGCGGCCATCAATAACGGGGAGGCCGCGCTCGAAGAGGGTCTGGCCGCGCTGAACGTGCTGATCGGCGCGGGCATGGCCGAACGAGCGGCGCTCAGGCTGCCTCGCCTGGTGCAGGACATGCGCGGTTGGGGCCTGTCGGCCGAGGCCGAGACTCTTGAGCGCGCGATCCAGTCCCGGTTGGGGATGTCAGAGGTCGGCTTTGCCGAGGTCAGCGCGCCTCCCTCGCCTAGCGACCGTCCGCACGGCCCCCTCCCGGCCAAGTGCCCCGGCTGCGGCGGCCCGGTGCGCGGCGACGAGGTCGAATGGATTGACGCACACAGCGCCGAATGCGCCTATTGCGGCAGCGTGCTTCAGACGGAGTAAACCGGTCAAGGCGCAGGCCGCGCCCAGCACGCAGATCGTCTGCGTGAGGCATGGCCCGGTAATCAGAGACACGGCCCGGAAATTCCCCAAAGTTTAGAGGCTGAACATGACCCAGGCAACATCCCTGCTCTCGGGGCAATTCGCCCGCGCAGGGCGCTTCTTGCGCTCTCCCATGTTCCCCATCTTCATGATCGTGTTCGTGGACATGTTGGGCCTGGGCATCATCCTGCCCGTCCTCCCGCTCTACGCCCAGAACCTTTTCCAGGCGTCGGCGCTGCAGATCACCCTGCTACAGAGCGCGTACTTTGTCGCCCAGTTTTTTGCCGCGCCGTACCTCGGGCGCCTCTCCGACCGCGTGGGGCGCCGGCCGGTCCTCATCCTCAGCCAGTCCGGCACGCTGACCGCCTTTCTGGTGAGCGGCCTGGCCTCCGCCCTGCCGTTCCTCTACCTGGCGCGCATCGTGGACGGGTTGACCGGCGGCAATATCTCGGTCGCTCAGGCCTACCTCAGCGACATCACCGACGAGCACAACCGGGCGCGGGGCCTCGGCATCGTCCATGCCGGCTTCGCCTCCGGGTTCATCTTTGGCCCGGCCTTCGGCGCGTTCATGGCGGCGCAGTTCGGGCCGCGTGCGCCCTTCTTCATCGCCGCGTGTGTCTCGCTATTGACGATCACCCTCTCGATTTTCTTGCTGCCGGAATCGCTCACTCCGGAGCGGCGGAGGGAAGTCGCCGCCCGGCAGGCCGGCCGCGCCCGCCTGAGCAATGCGGGGCTGCTGCGCCTGCCGGGCATGGCGCTGCTCATGGTGGTCGCTTTCGGCGGGGAGTTTGCGTTTCTCAACTTTCAGTCCATCTACGTCCTGTGGGCCGAGAAGATCCTCTTCGCCGGGCGCGACCCTCAGTTCGTCCAGCAGGCGGTCGGCGGGATCCTCACTTTCGTGGGCGTGTGCGGCATCATCACCCAATTCTGGCTGGTCGCGCCGCTCGTACGCCGGTTTGGGGAAAAACGGATGGTGGCGGGGGGGAACCTGATCCGTTGTTTTGCTTGGATCACGATGACTCTGGCTCCAATCGTGGTCCTCGTGGTCGCGGTGACGCCCATGCTGGCAGTCGGCAACGGGGTCCTGATGCCGGCCCTGATCGCGCTGGTCACCTATACGGCGCCGCCTGACCAGCGGGGGCAGGCGATTGGGTTATCCGGGTCAATTCAGGGATTGGGCCGCGTGCTCGGGCCGGTGATGGGCGGCCTGCTGTTTCAATACGTCCACCCCTCCGCCCCGATAGTCGCCGCAACCGTCATTGGCCTGCTCACCTTTGCGGTGACGCTGGGCCTGCGGACACGCCAGCCCCAGCGCGCGTCTGTGGCCGAGCAACAGAGAAACCCAGTTTCTTGAAGAAACCGGGTTTCTAAACTCAATACTGTTTATGATGAGGCTCATAGCCCGCGTCCTCGCAGTTGCCGAAGGGCCCGCGAGGACGCGGTTGGTGAGCGGCTAACTAAGGAGTCTTAAACGGTATTTCCGAGCAGCATTTTGGCGGGAATCCTCACGGGCTACAACCTCGTCCCGCATTTCGCGCAGAATTTGTCTTCCGGCAACGCCAGAGCGCCGCAGCTCGGGCATTTCAAATCGGAGGTGGTGATCGGCTTTAAGCCCTGCCGCGCCGCTTTCTCAGTTTCGACTCCCCGTTCTGTCCCATCGGCCGCATCCTTTCCGGCGCGGCGGCGAGCGGCAACCGCCTGTTCGATCTCGTCTTCCGCCGCGATCCTCCCCTCCGCGCCCAAGGCTTCCAGCTCCTTCAGCACGGACACGCCTCGCGCCACAAGCTGCGCCCGTTGAGGCGTGTAGTCCTCGTCGGCGATTTTGCCTGTGGCGTGGTCAAAGTCGAGGTCACGCAAAGCGGTGAGGAGGTTGTCGCGCTCGGCCAGGAGGCTGTCCGCCGGGGTTGCCTCGGCCTCGTGCGGGCGCTCCCCATCAATCAGCGGGCGGGCGACGATGAACCCGGCAAGCAGCAACAACGCCAGGCCGAGGAGGATCGAGCCGAAGTCCATTCACTCACAGCCGCGAGAAGCGGGTCATTTGCCAACCAATTTCTCCAGCCGGTCTACCAACCCGGAGAGCACGGCAAAGGCTGCCTCCACCGCCTGGGGGGTGGTCATATCTACTCCCGCCAGCTTGAGCGCCTCGAGCGGATACACCGAGCTGCCCGCCTTCAGGAAACTGAGGTAGTCCGCCGCCGCGCCGGGCGCGCCGGAGAGGATGCGCCGCGACAGCGTGTTGGCCGCGGAGATGCCCGTCGCATACTGATAGACGTAGTAATCGGCGTACAGGTGGCTGAACATCGCCCAGGTGATGCCCACGCGCTCGCGGTCCACGTGCAGCTCGCCGCCGTAACCCTCGCCGAACAGATCGGCCATCAGCGAGATCATGTCGTCGGCGGTCAGGCCTTCGCCCCGCTCCGCCCGCTCATGCGTCTCCAGCTCGAAGCGCGCCAGCGTGGGCATGATGAAGAAGTAGCGGTGGAAGTTCGCCATGGCTTCTTCGATCACGCCGATCTGGAAGTCGGGGTCGCGGTTGGTCTCCAGCAGGTGCGCGCGCACCATCGCCTGGTTGAAGTTGGAAGCCACCTCGGCCACGAACAGCGAATAGTTGCTGTAGATCATCGGCTGATTCTGCCAGGTGAGGTACGAGTGCATCGAGTGGCCGAGTTCGTGCGCCAGCGTGCTCAGGCTGATGAGCGTGTCGTCGTAGCTCATCAGGATGAACGGATGCGTGCCCGGCGAGCCGGCCGAAAATGCGCCTTCCGTCTTGCCCTGGTTGGGATACACATCCACCCAGCGATCCTCGAGGCACCCCTGCCGCAGCACGCGCACGTAGTCATCGCCCAGCGGCACCAGCCCCTGGCAGATCCGGTCCACGGCCTGCGCGTAGGCGACGCTAGGCGGGTTAGAGGTGAGTGGCGCCCAGATGTCGTAGGGGTGCAGAGTCTCCACCCCGAGCGCCTTGCGGCGGATGGCCCAGTAGCGGTGCCACATCGGCAGGTTCTGGCGGTAAACAGCGATCAGGTTGAGGAAGACCTCCACCGGGATATGGTTGTCGAAGAGCGAGGCCGCGAGGGTCGAGGTGTGGCGGCGAGCGCGCATCGAGAGGACGTTTTGCTTGATGGACGTGGTGAGGTTGCTCGCCAGCGTGTTTTTGAACGCGAGATAAGCGTCGGCGTAACTCTCCCACGCGGTGCGCCGGGCCTCGCGGTCAGTCCCGGCCAGGATGCTTTCATACGAGCCCTGCGTAACCTGGATTTCACGCCCGTCGCTCGTCCGCGCCGGGCGGAACGTCAAATCGGCGTTGGTCAGCATCCCCATGGTGTTATACGTGCTGGAGAAGGGATCGGCCAGCAGGCCGAGAAGCTCCTCCACCTCCGCCGAACGGACGTGGGCCTGCCGGCGGAACAGATCGTCCACGTAGTGGCGGTAGACGGCAAGCCGGGGCGTCTCGGCGATCCATTGCTGGAGTTGCTCCTGTCCGATCGCCAGCAATTCGGGATCGAGGAAAGAGATCGTCGCCAGCACCTGTCCGAATAATCCCTGCGCCTGGCTGTTCATCTTCGCCGCCGGTTGATGCTTAGTGTCCACGTTGTGCGCCATGGTGGCGTAGGTGAACACCCGGGTGGTCCGGCGCAGCAGCGTTTCAATGGCTTCTATGGCCTCCGCCAGCCTCGTCGGGCCTTCGGCCAGCCGCCCGCGATATTTCCCCACCTCTTCGAGGCTCTCCACCACGCTCTTGAGTTCCACCTCCCACGCGGCATCGGAGGCAAAGACGCTCGGCGCGTTCCACGTATAGTCCACCGGAATTTCATGACGGGGCTTGACGACGACTTCAGACACGGTTAGATTCTCCTCAGAGCAGTGTAGCCGGGATGCAACCCGCCGGATTGTAGCATAATTCCACTCGCCCACCAGGAAATTTGAGCTTGACGTGACCAAAAATTTGGTAAGATAGACACGGACACTGATCCAGTGACTCAACTGCTCAATCACCCAATCGCCCAATTTCTCAGACTCCCCACGGTTCTTTGCGCGGCTGCCCTGCTCCTGGCCGCCTGCCAGCCGACGCCGGTCACGCCCACTCCTACCATGGCCCTCACCGCTGCCTTGCCCACCCCCACCGACGAATCGCCCGCCTATCGCAACGCCAGCCTGCCCATTGAACAGCGCGTCGAAGACTTGCTCGCGCGGATGACGCCCGCCGAAAAAATCGGGCAGATGACGCAGGTGGAGAAGAACAGCATCCACCCGGACGACATCACGACCATGTCTCTCGGCTCGATCCTGAGCGGCGGGGGTGGGTCGCCCGCGACCAACACGGCGGAAGGCTGGGCCGAGATGACGGACGGCTTTCAGCAGTACGCGCTGAAGACCCGCCTGGGCATCCCGCTCCTCTACGGCGTAGATGCGGTGCACGGGCACGGCAATCTCTATGGGGCGACGCTCTTCCCGCACAACATCGGCCTCGGCGCGACGCGCGACCCGGAACTCGTCGAGCGGATCGGGCGGGCCACCGCCGAGGAGATAGCCGCCGCCGGTATCTGGTGGAACTTCGCTCCCGTCGTGGCCGCGCCGCAGGACATCCGCTGGGGGCGCACCTACGAAGGGTACAGCGAGAACACCGAGATTGTCACTCAGTTGAGCGCAGCCTACGTTCGGGGCCTGCAATCTCTGGACGGCAAAACCCAATTGGGGAGTCCGCTTACCGCCCTGGCCACGCCGAAGCACTTTATCGGCGACGGCGGCACGGCATGGGGGACGTCAACGACGAACATCATGAACCACCCCTACACGCTCGACCAGGGCGACATGCAAGTAGACGAGGCGACCGTGCGCGCGCTGTTCCTGCCGCCTTACCGGGCCGCCGTCGGGGCGGGCGCGCAGAGCATCATGGTCTCGTTCAGCAGTTGGAACGGGACGAAGATGCACGCGCACAAATACTGGCTGACCGACGTGCTCAAGGGCGAGTTGGGCTTTGCCGGCTTCCTGGTTTCAGACTGGGGCGCCATTGACCAGATTCCTGGCGATTATTACTCGGACGTAGTCACGTCCATCAACGCTGGCCTGGACATGATCATGGTCCCGTACGATTATCAGACGTTCATCTCGGCGCTGACTCAGGCGGTGGAAAAGGGCGATGTGCCGACGGCGCGCGTTGACGACGCGGTGCGCCGCATCCTCCGCGCCAAGTTCGCGCTCGGGCTGTTTGAGCGCCCCTACTCCGACCCGGCGGCGCTGGCGCTCGTCGGTTCGGAGGCTCATCGGCAGTTGGCGCGCGAGGCTGTGCGCGAGTCTCTGGTCTTGCTCAAGAATGAGGTGCAGACCCTGCCTTTGGCAAAGGACACACCGTTGATCTTCGTCGCCGGGCAGGCGGCGGACGACATCGGCCTACAGAGCGGCGGGTGGACGATTGACTGGCAGGGCAAGCTGGGGGACATCACGCCGGGGACGACGATCCTCGACGGGATCAAAGGGGCCGTCTCGGCCCAGACGAGGGTGGAGTTTGACCGCTCCGGCAACTTTGACAGTCTGAAGGACGCCGGCGGCAACTCGCTCGTCGCCGATGTCGGGATCGCGGTCGTCGGCGAACCGCCGTATGCCGAGGGCGTGGGTGACCGGGAAGATCTGACGCTCTTGGGGAGTGACGCGGCCCTGATTGACCGGCTCCGGGCGCAGAGCAAGAAGATCGTCGTCATCCTGATCTCCGGCCGCCCGCTCGTCGTGACGGGGCCGCTATCCACATGGGATGCCTTTGTGGCGGCATGGCTGCCCGGTACCGAGGGCGCGGGCGTGGCCGACGTGCTCTTTGGCGACGATGACTTCACCGGCAAACTGCCTTACACCTGGCCGCGCTCAAACGACCAGCTGCCGTTCGACTTCAAGGACCTCCCCGCCGAGGGCTGCGATGCGCCCCTGTTTCCGTTCGGGTATGGCCTGGGCGTCAAGGAGCCGTCCCAGGTTTTGCCCGACTGTCCCATGCCTTAAGCGCGCGCCTGAA
>DATDRS010000052.1:0-10277 GCA_035291605.1 Anaerolineales bacterium
TGGCCGCGCTGACCACACCAGGATTGCAGGGCGAGCGCCAGTTGTAGCCTGACCGCGGAGAACGCGGAGCGCGCGGAGCAAAAGCCTCTCGCTTCTTCTCTGCGTTCTCCGCGCACTCGGCGGCGAGAAACACGGAGGATAAGATGAATGAGGATCGTCGCACAATTTTCCCGGAGGGCGGTCCCAAGCCCGGCGGACCGTATTCGCCCGCGATGGTGAGCGGCGGGTTTGTTTTCGTCGCCGGGCAGGTGGGCCGGGAGCCGGCGACCGGCCAACTGGCGGGCGATACCATCGAAGCGCAAACCCGGCAGACGCTGGAGAACATCGGTACGCTGTTGCGGGCAGCCGGCTGTGACTTCGATGATGTGGTGAAGACGACCGCTTACATTACCCGGCCCGAATTCTTTCAACTCTTCAACGAAATCTACAAGCAGTTTTTCCCCGAGCCGCGTCCGGCCCGCTCGACCGTCGTCTGCGCCCTGGTGGATACCGCCCTGCTCGTGGAAGTGGACGTGATTGCGCGATTGCCCAACTGAGACTCGTCCGCGAATGGCGCATTCATTCGCGCCCATTCGCGGACACTCCTTAAGCATGAAGACCATTGACGACCTCGACACCCCGGCGCTGGCCGTTGACCTCGACGTGATGGAGGCCAACCTGGCGCGGATGCAGAATTACTGCAACGCGCACGGACTGGGTCTGCGCCCACACATCAAGACCCACAAGATTCCGGCGCTCGCGCACCAGCAACTCGCTCTCGGCGCGCGAGGCATCGCCTGCCAGAAACTCGGCGAGGCCGAGGTGATGGCCGACGCCGGGATCGCAGACATTCTGATCCCGTACAACCTCGTCGGCCAACGGAAACTCGAGCGCTTGGCCGCCCTGGCCCGGCGCGCACACGTTACGGTGGCTGCGGATTCGGCGGACGCGGCCCGCCCGATGGAGGCGTATCTCGCCGAACAAGGCGTCACAGTCGGCGTGGTGGTCGAGTTGACGAGCGAGCTGAATCGGTGCGGCGTGACCGACGCGCGGGCCGCCGCTGCCCTCGCCCATGAGATCGCCGCCGGGCGCGGACTCCGTTTTCGGGGCGTGATGGTGTATCCGTCGAGCGCAAAGTCAATGCCTCTGGTCGCCGAAACGCTGACGGCGTTGAAAGCCGAGGGGTTGGACGCCGAAATCGTGAGCGGAGGCAGCACCCCGACGGCGTATCAGTCGCACGAGTTCCCCGGCCTCACCGAGATTCGACCCGGCACCTACATTTTCAACGACTGGTCTTATGTGCGCCAGGGAGTCTGCGCCATAGAACAGTGCGCGCTGACGGTCATCGTGACCGTCGTGAGCACGCCTACACCGGAGCGCGTCATCATTGACGGCGGCTCTAAGACGTTCTCATCCGATATGGGCTATCCGATGGGGCGCATCCTCGAATATCCTGAGGCCGTGATTTACAAGATGAGTGAAGAACATGGACACTTGGATGTGAGCCAGTGCCCCCGCGCTCCGAAAGTCGGCCAGCGGTTGACGGTCATCCCCAATCATGCCTGCGGCACGGTCAACATGCACAACACGCTCATCGGCCTGCGGGGCGGAAACGTGGAGGCCAGGTGGGAGATCGCCGCGCGGGGCAGGGTGCAATAGGCAAGCAGCGTACCCGACCCACCGCGTGGGATCGCCGGGACACATCAGCTGTTTCTCGTTTTATCCGGTTCCATCCGTTCATTCTTCGGGGCCAATCCCAAATGAAACTCACCGTCCTCGGCGGCTCCGGCATCGCCACGCCTGAACTGATCACCATGCTCGCCCGCGCTCAGGAGCGGCCGGCGCTCGACGTCGTGCTGCACGGGCGCACCGCCGATAAATTGCAGATTGTCGGGGGCGTCTGCGCGCGCCTGGCCCAGGAGGCCGTTGCGCCGCTCGCCGTGTCGTTCACGACCGATCTCGATTCGGCGTTGGAGGGCGCGGACTTTGTATTGAATCAAATTCGGGTCGGGGGCTACGCGGCCCGAGCGTTTGATGAGATGTTCCCGCGCGAGTTGGGACTCCCTGGCGAGGAAACAGTGGGGCCGGGCGGGTTCTCGCTCACCGCGCGCACCATCCCGGTGGTGCTCGACGATTGCCGCGCCATCGAACGCCGCGCTCCGCGCGCGATCCTCATCAACCTCACCAACCCGGCCAGCCTGATTCAATACGCGATCAGCCGCTATGCGTCGGTTAACTCGCTCGGCGTGTGCGATGCGCCGGTCACGATGTCGCAACTGGTCAGCGCCGCGTTAGGCGCGCCGCTGGCAGAGTTGGAGATTGACTATTTGGGGATGCACCACTTCGGCTGGATTACGGGCGTGCGGCAGGCGGGCCGAGATCGGATGCTGGAGGTGCTCGCCCGTGCGGACTGGCTGGCCGAGAAATTGAGTGTGGACGCCGAGGTCATCCGCGCGGTCGGCGCGGTTCCAGGCACGTACTTCAAGTATTACTTTCACCCCGACCGAATGCTCGCTGCCCAGCAGGGCAAAGCCCCGCGCGCCGAGAGCCTGCTCGCGCTCGAAAGCGAGTTGCTGGCAGCTTATCAAGCGGGCCAGCCGGAAGCCGTGACCAGACGCAACGCGCACTGGTTCGAGGAAATCGTCGTCCCCGTTTTGCTCGCCCTGATGACGGACTCCCGCGCTGCTTTCTTCCTGAACGTCCCGAACAAGGGCGCGCTGAATTTCATGCCTGAGGAGGCCATCGTCGAAGTCCCGGTGCGGGTGGGGCGGTCTGGGGCGGGGCCGGACGGCCCCGTGGGCAAAGCACCCGATGCGGTTCGGGCATTACTGCAAATGAACGCGGCTTACGAGACGCTCGCCGTCGAAGCCATCGTCGAACGGGATCGAGCGAAAGCGCTCCGCGCGCTGCTGCTCAATCCGCTTATCCGAACAGCCGATCAGGCGAAGGGGACGCTTGAACAAGTGTGGAGGAACGTGATGCCGTAAATGGTTAGTCACGGACTGACCATCCAAAGGCAAGCCAGCCGAGAGGTAGATTATGCGATGGTGGTCTTATCGCCAAGACGATAAGCAGCGGGCATTAGTTCCCGCACTTTTTGCAGGCAGTCGCGCAGGCGGGCGCGGGCGCGCGAGAGGCGCGATTTCACCGTGCCCAGCGCCGCGCCGATGCTCTCGGCGATCTCGGCATAGTCCATGCCCTGCACATCCGACATGACGACCACCGCGCGCATCTCCTCGGGCAGGCGGTCGAGGCAGTTCTGAATTTCGCGCGCGACCTCGCGGCGCTGGACGTAGGCCTCAGGCGATTCGTCTTTGGACACGAGCGCGGCCTCGGCTTCGGCGTCCGGCCCCTCTCCGACGACCGTGAGCGCGTCGAGGGAGGCGGCCGGGCGGCGTTTGCGGCGGCGCAGTTCGTCGTAACAGGCGTTGGTGACGATGCGCATGAGCCAGGCCTTGAACGACCCGCCGCGATAGTAGCCCATGTGCCTGTAGGCCGAGATGAAGGCCTCCTGCGTGGCGTCGGCGGCGGAGGCTTCCTCCCCCATGATGCGGTAGGCGAGGTTGTAGACCTGCGTCTGGTATTCGAGGACGAGGTGGTTGAAGGCGTTGAGGTCGCCGCCTTGGGCCTCGCGGATGAGGGCGGGTTCGTCCATCAGGGGAATAATACCAGATAAGAACGTGAGGCGTGGGGCGGGAAGCGCGAGGTGTGAATGCCACGCATCAGGTATCACGCACCATCCTTACCCTGCGAAAAAGCGAGCTACCTCCCGATTGAACTCTTCGGGATATTCCACGTTCGGCGCGTGGCCGCATTGGGGGAAGATGCGCAACCTGGAACCAGGGATCAGCGCATGCGCGCGGTGGGCGTGGGCCACGGGCAGCAGGTGATCGTCCTCGCCCCACATGAGGTAGGTGGGCACGCGGAGCGCCGAGCGCCGCCGGGCGAAGGCGCGCCGTCGAGCCGAGGTGACCATCTCCCAGAAGACGCCCCAGCCCACCAGCGCCCGGCCCCAGTGGTTGTGCAGCCAGCCGCCCGGATAAGTGACGACAAAGGTCTGGGGCGGCAATCGCTCCGGGCAGTGGTAGACCACGCGGATCAGCCGCCGCATGTTCCACCGCTTCGGCCCGAAGAAGATCAGGTGCGCCGAGGGGATCAGGAGGTCGGTCCAGTAGCGTGCATGCTTGAAGACGGGGATATCTGGGTCAAGCCCAAGCGCATCCAACAGCACCAATTTCTCCACTTTGTCCGGCTGAGAGAGCGCCAGCTCACTCGCCACCGTGCCGCCCAGCGAATTACCGATGACAAACAACTTCTGGACGTTTAGACTGTTGATCAAGTCTTCCACCACGCCCGCCAAATCAGCCACCGTGTATGGCCGCGCGGGGCGGAAGGAGCCGCCGTGCCCTGGCAGGTCAATCGCCAGCGTCGAGTATCCGGCCTCGATCAAGCCGGGGAGATTGGGCCGCCACATATCGGCGGTGACAGCAAAGCCGTGGAGGAGGAGAATGAGCGGCCCCTCGCCCCCGCGGAGGGCACGCAGGGCGTGGCCATTGACTGTGAGGCGCTCGTCGGAGAAGGAAGGCATGAGAAGTGTGTAAGTGAGGGAATGTAGCGGTGTGGGCAAGCGTGTGAATTGTATCAAACCGTCGCTTGCGCCCGCGAGGGCAGAAGCCTACAATGACGGTTGTTACATTAGCCAAAGAAAGGTTCCTCCCATGTGCGGACGTTTCACTTTCTTCACCGACCCCGACGATTTGCAAGAGGCGTTCGGTCTGAGCGCGCCGCCGCCCGCCGAACTCACGCCGCGCTACAACATCGCGCCCAGCCAGCCGGTCGCCGTCGTCGCCAACCATGCCGAGCGCAAGATCGAGCTTTTCCAGTGGGGCCTCATCCCCTCCTGGGCCAAAGACCCGAAGATCGGCTACAAGATGATCAACGCCCGGGGCGAGACGCTGGCGGAGAAGCCCTCCTTCCGCACGGCGCTCAAAAAGCGCCGCTGTCTGGTCCTGGCGGACGGCTTTTACGAATGGAAACGCGAGGGCAAAAGCAAGACGCCTATGTACATTCAACTCAAGGATGGGCAGCCGTTCGCCTTCGCCGGGTTGTGGGAAGTGTGGAAGTCGCCCGACGACAAATTGATCAGAACCTGCACGATCATCACAACCGAGCCGAATGCGCTGCTGAAAAAGATTCACGACCGGATGCCGGTGGTCCTCCCGCCCAAGGCCTACGACCTGTGGCTCTCGCCCGACGAGCTGCCCGCCGAGAAAACGCTGCCGCTGCTCAAGCCCTTCGCCGCCGCGCAGATGAAAGCCTACGCCGTCTCGCCGCTGGTGAACAACCCGAAGTACGATTCGAAGGAGTGCGTCGCGCCGGCAGGCAGTAAACAGTAATCAAGGAAACTTTTCGCCATGCTTAATCCCGCCGCTCGCCGCCTAATCGCCGTCGTTCTGGCGCTGGCTGGAGCCAGCCTCGCCTGCGAACGCGCCGAGATACTGATCGTCCCGGCCCAACCGGCCATCTCTACGCCAAGAAACGTCGTTCTAGCCCCGACCCAGGCTCAAATACAGGCCACGGCGACCTCAGGCAACGCGGCAACTCCTATCGCGCAAGCTTCTCCGACCACTGAGGCCGGGCCAATCGCCTCAGAGACCCCCGCCGCGCCGGCCGAAACCCCGACCTCGGTCGTCGCCCTCCCCACCGACACGCCGCTCCCGCCCACGCCGACGCCGCAGGCTACCGACACGCCGCCTCCAACCGATACGCCGCAGCAGACGGCCACGGTGACATCTGCGCCGCTGAATCCGCCCACGCCGACTCAGGCTCAGCCTCAGCCCACCGCCCCCAGCGGCGGCGGCCCGCAGCCGATCCCGCCCAACGCGACTTTCACCCAGCAGTTCACGGTCTCGAACGAGGGCGGCAGCGTCGTGGGCCGGCCGGTGGACATGACCGACGGCCGCACGGACACTTGGGCGAGCCTGCGCGGCGGCAATGCCGCCTGGATTTTCGACCTGGGCAGCCAGCAACGGGTGGCAGGCCTGAGAGTGTGGGCGCAGCCTGACGGCGGCGACCCTACCACCCTGCTCTCCATTCAGGTCAGCAACGACCGGACGAACTGGACGACTGTTTACACGGGCAGCGGAGACTGCGGCGTGCCCAACTGCGACACGCTGGCCCAGAAGGAATTTGTTGACCTCGGCTTCAACCCGACGACGGCGCAATACGTCCGGATGAACGGCGGCCCGACGCGCTTTGCGTTTGCCGAGGCGCAGATTGCGGTGGCGCCGTAAGTCGAGCAAGGCTCACTTTTGTGTAACTAAGGCCGCCTGACACTTTTCACCACTGAGTTCGCCGGGATCGCATAGAAGCCCGCAAATCTCTGCGTGCTGCGCGCACTCTGCGGTTGAGCAACTTCCGTTACTCCGAACAATACAGAGGGAGGCAGATAACCCGATGGTTACAAAACGACGCATTGGCATCCTGACCGGCGGCGGCGACGTGCCCAGCCTCAACGTGGCGATCAAGGCCGTCGTGACCCGCGCGCGCAACCACGACATCGAAGTCGTGGGCGTGCGGCGCGGCTGGATGGGCCTGCTGAACTTCAACCCCGACGATCCGCACGCGCAGGAAGAGTGGATCATGCCCCTCTCGGTCGAGCGCGTGCGCACGATTGACCGCACGGGCGGGACCATCCTGCATACCTCGCGCACCAACCCGGCCAAAGTCAAGCCGTCCGAGGTCCCCGAGTTCGTGCGGGAGGCGGATCGGGAATCCACGGCCAACGGGTTGGTGGATTGCACCCGCCACGTCCTGCGGGTATTGGAGCATCTGGGGCTGGAGGCGCTCGTCCCCATCGGCGGCGACGACACGCTCAGTTACGCCAGCCGGCTGCACCACGAGGGCTTCCGGGTCGTCGCCATCCCGAAGACGATGGATAACGACGTGTTCGGCACCGATTACTGCCTCGGATTCTCCACCGCCGTCACCCGCTCGGTGGAGGCCATCACGGCCTTCCGCACCAACGTCGGCTCGCACGAGCGCATCGGCGTGGTGGAGTTGTTTGGCCGCAACTCCGGCGAGACGTCTCTCTTCGCCGCCTATCTGGCCGATGTGGATCGGGCCCTCATCTCGGAAGTCCCGTTCGACGTAGATCGCCTTGTCCGCTTCCTCCTGGAAGACCGCGCGAAGAATCCTTCCAATTACGCCATTGTGACCATTTCCGAAGGCGCGCACCCCAAAGGAGGCGCCACCCTCGAAACGGGCGAAGCGGACGCCTACGGCCACAAGAAACTCGGCGGCGTCGGCTACCTCACCGCCGAGGAGATCAAGAAGCGCAGCGGCGTGAACATCATGTACCAGCAGATGGCATATATCATGCGCTCCGGCGCGCCCGACTCGCTCGACCGCATGGTGGCTGTGTCCTTCGGCAACCTGGCGCTGGATCAAATTGCCCTGGGCCATACGGGCCGGATGGTGGCGCTCCAGCAGGGCATCTACACCACGGCGCCGCTGGACCTCGTCACCTCCAGCAAAAAGCGCGTGGACGTGACCGCGCTCTACGACGCCGAGAACTACCGCCCCAAAGTGTTGGACGTATTGGGAAAGCCGATGTTTTTGTATTAGTTGTCGTTGGAGATTAGAGAGCATCCCCTTATGCCCCAACCCGCCGACTTCCTCATCGCCCACGCGCGCGCCCTCACCCAGGACCCCGACCGGCCCCGCGCCGAGGCTGTCGCCGTGCGCGGCAACCGCATCGTCTTCGCCGGCAGCGACGAGGAGGCGGCCCACTGGCGCGGCCCCGGCACGCGCGTCGTGGACGGCCAGCAGTGCACCCTCATCCCCGGCTTCATTGACGCGCACTTCCACCTGCTGTGGGGTTCAATCGGGCTCGGCGACGCCCAGCTCGAAGGCGCCCAGACGCCGGCCGAGGCGAGCGCCCTCCTCCGCGCCTATGCGGCCGAGAATGCGACCACGCCCTGGGTAGTGGGCCGCGGCCTCAAATACGGCCTCCTCTCCACGCGGCAGGAACTCGACGCCATCCTCCCCGACCGCCCGGTCTTTGTCGTCGCCTACGACGGCCACACCGCGTGGGCAAACACCAGGGCTATCGAAATGGCCGGCCTCCTGCGCAGCGGCGAGGTGCGCGGCCCCAACAGCATTATCGTCCGCGACGAGACCGGCGCGGCCACCGGCGAGCTGCGTGAAACGGGGGCGATGGAAATCGTGCGCGAACTGATCCCCGAACCGGACGCCGCGCGCCGACGCGAACTGCTCCGGTGCGGCCTCCGGCTCATGGCGCAGGCCGGCCTGACCAGCGTCCACAACATGAACGGCGACATGGAAGAGCTTTCGCTCTACGCCGCCCTGGAAGACATGGGCGAACTGACGCTGCGCATCTACGCGCCGTACTGGGTGAAACCAAGCACCACGGAGGCCATGCTGGCCGAGGCGGCCGAGATGGCGCAATTGCGCGGCGACCTGGCGCGCGGCGGCGCGGCCAAATTCTTCATGGACGGCGTCCTCGAATCGTATACGGCCCTGATGCTCGAACCTTACGCCGACAACCCGGCCTCACGGGGCGACGCGCTCTACAGCCTCGAGCATTTCACCCGCATGGCCGCCGCGTGCGACCGGCTCGGCTTGCAAATTTTTGTCCACTGCTGCGGGAACGGGGCGGTGCGCCGTACGCTGGACGGCTACGCCGCCGTGCAGCAGACGAACGGCCCGCGCGACAGCCGCCATCGCGTCGAGCATATCGAAGTGATTCACCCGGACGACATGCCGCGCTTCAAGCAACTGGGCGTGATCGCCTCGATGCAGCCCCTGCACGCGCCGTTCGATGCGGGGCCGGCCGACGTCTGGCCCGCGCGGGCGGGCCGTGAGCGCTGGCCGTTGTCGTTCGCCTGGCGCGATCTGCGCAGCGCCGGAGCGCGCCTCGCCTTTGGCAGCGACTGGCCGGTGGTGACCTTTGATCCCATGCTGGGTGTGTACGCCGCCCTCAACCGCCAGCCGTGGGCGCCCGGCCACCCCGAACAGAAACAGACGCTGGAAGAGACGCTGGCCGGTTACACCCGCGACGCCGCCTACGCCGAGTTCATGGAGGATGAGAAAGGCCAGCTCAGGCCCGGCATGTTAGCCGACCTGGTGCTGCTCAACGCCGACCTGGAAGCCACCCCGCCTGAGTCCATCGCCGACCCGGCGACCTTGCAATCCAAAGTCAAACCGGTGTTGACGATGGTGGATGGGCGAATCCTGTACGAAAGTTGATGTCCTCCTCATCCGCCTCACGCCCGGCGGGCCGCTGGCGCAGGCCGAGCGCAACCCCAACGTGTAACTGCTCACGCCGCCCCGCCTGCGAAATCCTACTTCGCCAGCATCCGCGCCATCCGGTAATACTCCAGGTTCGCGCGGCGCTTGTTGCCGCACACCTCGGCCAGCGGCGCGGGCGCGATCTCGCGTCCCTGCAACCCGACCATCACACCCTTCTCGCCTTTGAGCAACTGTTCCACCGCCGCCACCCCTAACCGCGCCGCGAGCAGCCGGTCGAAGGCTGTGGGCCGGCCGCCGCGCTGAATATGCCCCAGGATCGTCAGGCGGAACTGGAACCCGGTATTCATCTCTTCCAGCCGCTGCATCAGCGCCTGGCCACGCAGGTTCGCGCCCTCGGCCACGACGATGATCGCGTGCGTTTTGCCGCGCATATACGCATCCGATATCGCCGCTGCCACTTCCTCTGGGTTGGTCTCCTGCTCCGGGATCAGCACCATCTCCGCGCCGCCGATGATCCCGGCCATCAACGCCAGGTAGCCGCACTCGCGCCCCATCGTCTCGATGATGAACGCGCGCTGGTGCGACGAGGCCGTGTCGCGCAGTTTGTCAATCGCCTCGACGATCGTGTTGAGCGCCGTGTCCACGCCGAGGGACATGTGCGTGCCATGGATGTCGTTGTCAATCGAGGCCGGGACGCCCACCACCGGAAAGCCCAACTGGTGCAGCGCCAGTGCGCCGCGCATCGAGCCTTCGCCGCCGATGACCACCAGCCCGTCCACGCCGGCCTCGTTCAACTTGCGCACCGCCAGCCGCTGGTACTTCGCGTCGCTGAATTCGGGGAAGCGGCCCGTCATCAAAATCGTGCCGCCCTTCTGGATGATGCCGCCCACGTCGCGCGCCCCCATGTCCCGGAAGTCCCCGGCGGCCAGCCCCTCAAAGCCGCGCCGGATGCCTTTCACCGCCAGGCCGTCGCTCAACGCCGTGCGCACCACCGCGCGCACGCAGGGGTTCATCCCCGGCGCGTC
>DATDRS010000053.1:0-9417 GCA_035291605.1 Anaerolineales bacterium
GTCGGGGCAGGCGGTCAGTGGCAAAGACTTCGGCCTGTTGCCGCCGGAATGCAACCCCAGCCTGGTGGATCTGTACGAGGCGCTGAATGACGACCTCTTCAGCACAACCGGCGTGACGCTGACGGTCAATATGTCGCAGACGCACAACTTCCACACTCTCGATGACGAAGACTGGGTGCAGGTTGATCTACAGGCAGGCTCGACGTACACCTTCACGGTGGATGCAGCGGGGGCGCGCGCAGACACACTCCTGGCCTTGTTCGCGCCGGATGGCGTGACCCAACTCGCCCAAAACGACGACGCCGACCTGCCCAACTTCTCGTCGCAGATCGTCTGGGTGGCGACGACGACGGGCACGCACTATCTGCGCGTCACGCAGCTCAACCCGCCGATCCTGGGCGGCTGCGATACGGACTACACGCTCACCCTGACGGCCTTGTTGAGGACCTTCCTGTACCTCCCGATCATCAGGAGGTGAGGCCGCAGCATGCAGAGAAACCCGGTTTCTCGAAGAAACCGGGTTTCTGAGCCGGCAACCCGTCTAGTCATAAGGGATTTGATACTATGAACAAGAGCCTTCGACCTAGCGAACGCTTCTCACCCAGAGCGCGCGGACTATGGCGGGTGAGCACGACGATCCTGGCGGCCATCGGCCTGATGAGTCTCTGGGCGACAGCCTGGGACCAGCCTCCGCCGCCTGACGGCATTGGCATTCAGGGCGTGATTAACCACGTCTGTCTGACCTCGGACGCCTACGAACTCGACGACGTCCGCGGCGATGCCAAGATTCTAACGGCCGGGGCATCGCAACAACACAGTTTTGACGGCAACACATTCACTGGCGTAGCCGACAAGGACTGGGTTCGGTTTGAGGTAGCGCCGGGAGGCGTGTATACCGTCACGACGTCCGGCCTGAGTGCGTTGGCCGACACGTCAATCAAACTGTTTGATGCGAACGGCGACCCTGTGTCGAGCAGCGGCGTGGCGGTCGAGAACGACGACGCCGGAGGCGCGTTAGGCAAAGGTTCGCAGATTGTGTGGACGGCGCCCAGCACCGTTTCGGGCTGGTACTCTGTGGCTGTCACCAACAGCCCCAAGAACACTTCCCCCGCCTTCGAGGACTGTGCCGGCACGGAAGTGCGCTACATGCTCTCGCTGGAGAACAAAGAGCCATATTTCCTGTACCTGCCGCTCGTCATAAAGCCGTGAGGCAGCCGCGCTGAGCGTGGCCATAAACAGCCGGGGCGACCCTGACGGTCGCCCCGACGACTTTAACTGGCACGGCGATTAATCCCTTGCTCCTTCAGGCACGTCCCACCATTTGGACAGGTGGTGAGGGGTTCGCATGGGATGATCGGCGTAGTGCGAGACGTCGTTGAAGAGCATCAGCCGCGCCCGCACCGGGTCTTTGAAATCCAGGACGTTCAGGCACGCCGGGCGCTGATCCAGCCGATCCCGGTAGCCCCGCGCGTCGAACCCCATGAGGCTGCTGATCAGCAGCCGGATGGTCGCTTTGTGGGAGACGACGAGGACGTTCTGGTCAGGGTGTGCCAGCACAATTTCGCGGATGACCGGCAGCGCGCGGGCCAGGACGCTCAGGCCGGATTCACCCGCCTCGGGGGCGAACGTGAATGGGTCTTCCTCCCACGCACTGTACTCTTCCCCAAATTGGGCCTCGACTTCCGACCGGCGCAGCCCCTCCCAGCGACCATGATTGATTTCGCGCAAACCGTCTTTGGGGACCGGCGTAAGGCCATGGGGGCGCGCGATAATCGCCGCGGTGTCCACCGTCCGTTTCATCGGGCTGCAATAGGCCGCCGCGATTTTGTCGTCGGCCAGGCGCAGGGCCAGATGCTCGGCCTGTGAGCGCCCTTCCTCGGAAAGCGCGACGGCCGTCGCCCCGGCAAAGCGGTCTTCGGCGCTCAGCGCCGTCGCGCCGTGACGGACAAGATACAGGCGAGTCGTCATAGAGACTGGAAGTTGGAGGTTGGAGTCCGGCCTCTAACCAGGCGTCTTCTTCACCGCGTGACCGCCAAACTGGTTGCGCATCGCCGCGAGCAGCTTGCTGGCATACGTTCCGTTGGCGCGGCTGTAGAAGCGGTGGAAGAGCGCTTGCGTGATGACCGGCGCCGGCACGTCCAGGTCAATCGCCTCTTGGATCGTCCAGCGCCCCTCGCCGGAGTCGGAGACGAAGCCTTGCAAGTCCTTCAACTCTGGGTCGGCCTTGAGCGCCTCGGCCGCCAGGTCGAGCAGCCACGAGCGGATGACCGTGCCGTAGCGCCAGGCCTCGGCGACCTGGAAGAGGTCGTAATGGAACTCTTTCTTCGCCCGCATGATCTCGAAGCCCTCGGCGAAGGCCTGCATGATGCCGTATTCGATGCCGTTGTGCACCATCTTGGCATAGTGCCCCGCGCCGTGCGGCCCCAGGTGCCCCCAGCCTTTGTCCGGGGCCGGGGCGAGCGTCTCGAAGATCGGACGCATCCGCTCCACGGCTTCCTTTTCGCCGCCCACCATTATGCCATAGCCGTTGGCCAGGCCCCACACGCCGCCGCTCACGCCCACGTCCACGTAATTCAGCCCTTTGGCCTCGACCAGCGCCGCGCGGCGCTGGGTATCTTTGTAGTTGGAGTTGCCGCCTTCGATGATCGTGTCGCCGGGGGAGAGCACGCCCATGAGAGCCTGGAGGGCGCTCTCCGTGACCTCTCCGGCGGGGAGCATGATCCAGGTGTGGCGCGGCGGCCTGAGCAGGGCCGCCACATCGCCGACCGCGCGCGCAACCTCCCCGCCCTTTTCTTCGGCTTTGATCTTCTCACTGACCTGGGAATCGCGGTTCCACAGCGCCACGCGATGGCCGCCGCGCAGCAGCCGGCGCGCCATGTTGCCTCCCATCCGCCCGAGGCCGAGCATTGCGATGTCCATAGTCTCCTCCAGAGGGGTATGCGTCACTGATCATAGAGTCAGTTTGGCTCGCCGGCTGTTACACTTCCCCTTATGGCAGGGCTTTACTAAAGTCCATGCTAAACCTTTGCGAAAGCCCTGGCGCGGCCGGCGCGTCTATTCGTCGTCGCGCAGCGCGCGCAGCGTCTCTTTCAAAGCCGGCAGGAGTTTTTGATCGTCCGGGTTGTCCGTGGGGGCGAAGGTCATCGTCATCTGCCCCGCGCGGCGGCCTTCCAGCCGGGCCTCGAGGCCTTCGAGCGGCGCCAGGGCGTCGGTAAAGCCCACGACCCCGATCACTTCGATAGCCGCGCGGCGGAGGCCCAAAGCCACGGCGCGGTCAGCCGCCAGGCGCGCCAGGTGCGTGGAGGCATTGGGGACGCGCTCCAGCAGGTGGGCCAGGCTTTCCGACTGGGCCTTCACCGCCCCATCATGATTGGCGCGCTGCAGCTCGATCAAAGACATGACCTGCGCGCGGTCGAACTTGCGCAGATGATTGGTCACCGCCGAGCGGATCTCGGGCGGGTAGCGGTAATCGCGCCCGCGCATTTCAAAATAATCCGCGAGAGCGTGGACGATCTGCGCCCGCAGGCTGAGGTCCGGCTCGTCCACGCGCGCAGCCAGCAGTTGATGCGTGAGCGGCGACCGCCGGGCGGCCTCGGAGCCGAAGAGGATGGCGAACCCGCGGCGGCGCTCCTCCACATGCGGCGAGACGAACATTTCGCCCGCCAGCCACGGGTCCACCGAGGGGATCACGCGCGAGGCCAGACGCGGCAGAGGCGCGTTCAGCGCGAGGTTGTAGCGGACGCGGGAGCGAGGCCGGGGCATGGGTGGTGATCGGTGAGGCGTGAGGGGGTCGCGGATCACGCCTCACGCATTATTTCTTCTTGGCTGCCGTCCTCTTCTTCGACGCCTTCTTCGCCAGTTTGGCTTCCACCACGGTCAGCGTCTTCAGCAGGCCGCGCCGGATGTTGTCCCCCAGGTTCACGCGCACGGCGCGGCGCCGGCGGGCGGTCAGCGACTCGAAATCGCCGAGCGCCTGCGCGGCCTTGAGGACGGAGAAAGTATACTTCTCTCCGTGAATCGGCGCATCTATGGGATCCTCGCCGACAAACTGGATAAGCACCCCATTGTCCGCGCCGCCCTTGTGAAGCTGCCCGGTCGAGTGGAGGAAGCGCGGCCCGTAGCCGACCGTCGTCGCCGCCTTGTATCGGTCGCGGATGGCCGTGCGCAGTTGGCGCAGGACCTTCTCGCGCCGCGCGGTGCGCTCGACGTAGGCGGTGAGCGCCACATAGTCGCCCGCCTTGACGGATTTGAGATGCGCCAGGAGCCGGGCCGGATAATCGGGCGTGTCGGGGTCGAGCGCACCGCCGGGATCGGGCAACTGGCCTTTCGTCACGTGTTCCTGCAACAGCCGCACGGTGTTATCCTTCGACTCCTGCACGTTCGGCTGGTCAAACGGGTTGATCCCCAACACCCAGCCAGCCGCCGCTGTCGCGATCTCCCAGCGGATGAACTCCGCTCCGAGGTCGTAGGCGTCCTGCAATTGCAGCTCGACGACCGGAAACCCGGCCTTGACGAGCGCGGCCACCGACGGATCTGCTTCGGCCTTGCCCAGGCGCATGACCACAAACACCCGGTCTTTGCCATACACCTCCGGCTTGCCCGCCGGCTCGCCTTCCACCGGCACAATCCCCTTGCCCTCCTTGCCCGTCGACTCGGCGATGAGCTGCTCCGTCCAGTAGCCGAAAGTCGAGATCTTTTCGTCCACGACGAACGTGAGCTTGTCCCGCCCGGCCTGCGCCAGCGCGCCCAGCGCCGCGCCGAGCGAGAGGCCCGGGTTCTGCATGGGCGAGATGATCGGGCCGCACGCCCGCATCATCTGCCTCGCGCGGTCGAGCAGCTTCTGCACGTCAATGCCCATGAGCGCGGCGGGCACGAGGCCAAAATACGAGAGCGCGGAATAGCGCCCGCCGATCTCCGGCGGGTTGAGGAAAATTTTGCGGAACCCATGCTCTTGCGCCCGCCGCTCCATCGCCGTGCCAGGGTCGGTGATGGCGACGAAGTTCTCGCCCGCTCGGTCGCCCTTCGCGTGGTGGACGTGATGCCAGAAGAAACTGAAGAAGGCATTTGGCTCGGTCGTGCTGCCGGACTTGGAGGCGATGAGGTACAGCGTCCGCTCCGGGGCGCTCCACGCCTCGGCGTTGATGACTGCCGCAGGGTCGGTGGAGTCCAGCACCTTGAGATCGAGATAACCTTTGGCGACGCCGAAGGCCTCGCGCAAGACCTCCGGCGCGAGCGACGAGCCGCCCATGCCGCACAGCACGGCGTGGGTGAACCCGGCCTGCCTGACTTCGTCGGCGAACGCCCGCATCTCGCCCACCCTGGTCAGCATCAAATCGGCCACGTCGAGCCAGCCCAGGCGGATTTTGATCTCCTTCTGGTGCGCCTCGTCGTCCGGCTTCCACAGCGTCGCGTCCTTCTTCCACAGCCGCTCGCCGAACTTGACCGAGGCCATGGCCTTCAGCGTCGCGTCCACCGACTTCTGGAATTTGCCGAGATGGGCCGTCTGCCGGTCGCCGAGCATCACCGCGACGCGACGCGCCTCGACGACGGCAAGCAGAGTATCGAACGACCTGGCGAATGCGGCTACGCCATCGTCCTCCAGTTTCTGCGTGACCCAGTCCATACGGATGCCGAACTCTTCCAACTGCTCGATGGCTCTGGCAGCCTCGTCCAGGTCTTTGTCCAGCCGGACTTCCGGCCGGCCGTGGTCTTTGTAAGCCGCGATGGTCGCCGGGGGCATCGTGTCCACCGTGTCCGGCCCGACGAGCGCCTCGACGTAGTAGACATCGGGATAGGCCGGGTTCTTAGTGGAAGTGCTGGCCCACAGGGGGCGCTGGACTCTGGCGCCGTGGTGCGCGAGCGCGGCATAGCGGTCGGTGGTGAACTTCTTGCGGAACTCGGCGTAGGCGAGCTTGGCGTTGGCATTGGCGGCCTGGCCTTTGAGTTTATCGAGCAGCGCGGCTTGATCCGCGCCCAGCGCCTGGATTTTCTCGTCCAGCAATCTGTCCACCAGCGTATCCACCCGGCTGACGAAGAAACTGGCGACGGAAGCGATGCGGCCGATGTCCTTCCCCTTCTTCACGCGTTTCTCCAGCCCGGCGAGGTAGGCGTTCATCACCTCGTGATAGCGCTGGAGGGAGAAGATGAGCGTGACGTTGATGTTCAGCCCGTCCGCGATGCACTGCTCGATAGCCGGGATGCCTGCTTGGGTGGCGGGGATCTTGACCATCAGGTTGGGCCGGCTCACCGCCTCCCACAGCCGGTGCGCTTCCTTGATGGTCTTTTGGGTGTCGTTGGCGTGCTTGGGCGCGACCTCGATGCTCACGTAGCCATCGCCGCCTTTGGTGCGCTTGAACACGGGCGCGAACACGTCGGCGGCGGCGCGGATGTCCTCGATGGAGAGCGCGTCGAAGATTTCTTCGGCGCTCTTGCCTTTACGCGCGAGCGCCTCGATGGCGTCGTCGTAGTCGCTGCTCTGCGCGATGGCCTGCTCGAAGATGGTAGGGTTGGAGGTCAGGCCGGTGATGTCGCCCTGCCGCACCATCTTCTTGAGCGCGCCGGAGGTGAGCAGGCCCCGGCGGATGTTGTCGTGCCAGGGGGATTGGCCGAGGTGTTGGAGTTGCACGAGTGGGTTGGTCATGGTCACCTCAATTTTCACTCTTGAGTTTCTGCCTGGGAATCCTCTGCGCCTTTCATCAGCTCCATCACCCGCGCTCGCATCGCTCTCGCCGCTTCCAGGGCTTCTTCGGCTTCGGCCCTGCCGATGTCTTCAAAGGCGATGTCGCCGGGATAGCGGCCAGCGGTGATGTATTGGTTAAGGATTCCACCCTCAGGGGCCATTTTGCCCAACTCAGAATCGTAAGCGGAGCAAGCCTTGAGCAATTTGAGAATGTCGTGCGTCTTCTCCAGCGTCCAACCGTGCGCGATCAGGTAGCCCTTCAAGGCTTTCTCGGCCGCGCCCTGACAGAGGAAACAAATGACGTGATAGGCAGGCGACTCGGATTTCATTTCGCGCTCGGCTACCATCAAGTCTTCTGCCGCGTAGCGCAGCCATTCGCGCAGGGTTTCAACCGGGCGTTTGGGTTGGTCGCTCATAGAGCACTCGGCCATACTTGAAAATATGATGCGTGTAAAAGGGATTGTTATCAGCCAAATTGCGCTCAACTTCTTCCGGCCTGCGCACAATCAGGTCGAGGCTAAAATCACGTCCCCAGAGCAACAAATCAATCCGGCGGCGAACTAACCGGTTCGGCATGGGGCTATCCTGAATGACAAATAAATCCAAATCACTATCTTCCCGGGCCTCATCCCGCGCCCGCGAACCAAACAGGATGATTTTCTGCGGCGCGATTTCGCGCGCAATTTTTTCCGCAATGTAAGTAAGCAATTCAGAGGTTATTTGTCTGGTGTCCAAGCGCGGGTCTTTCTCAAAGACCTCCGATCGAACAGCCGGTGTTTTCTTTTCTTCCCTGTCTTCCTTCTTCTTTCTGCCTCTCCTCTGTTCTTCTTCTAATTCCCTCACCTTCCCCAATCGCCTAACGTGCCGCTCCTCGCCTGTGAACCGGGCGTTGAGGAAGGCGCGCACGAGTTCGGGCGCGAGTTCCGGACCGATGATGCGCGCGCCGAGCGTGAGCACGTTCATGTCGTCGTGCTCGACGCCCTGGTGCGCGGAATAGGTGTCGTGGCACACGCCCGCGCGGATGCCGCGCATCTTGTTCGCGGCCACGCACGCGCCGACGCCGCTCCCGCACAACAACACACCGCGCTCGGCCTGGCCCTGCTGGATGGCCTCGCCGATCGCGCGGGCGTAGTCGGGGTAGTCCACCGGGTCGGGCGAGTGGGTGCCGAGGTCAATCACCTCGTGGCCTTCCGCGAGGATCGTCTCGACGACTTTGGCCTTGAGCGGGAAGCCCCCGTGGTCGCAGGCAACGGCGATTTTCATGGCAGTAGTCAGAAGTCAGTAGCCAAAAGGCGGCGCAAGGCGCAACTGCTGTATAATCTCGTTTGAGCAGGAGAGTATAGTATGCTTGTCGAACCACGTCTAATTACACCTCAGGGACAAACGATTGTGCTGACGGCAGAACAGTACCAGAAAGTGGCCGCACTGCTGGCCCTCCGCGAGCCTGCGCCGCGCCCATCGGTGGAAGAAGTGCGGGCAATAATCAAAGAATTGCAGAATATGTTCGCGGGAGGTCCGTCACTCGCTGAAATCTTGCTCGAAGAGCGCCGCAAAGACCGCGAACGCGAAGAAGCCAGAATCCGCCGTTTCTTTCCCAATGCTTGAGATCGCCTCCGGCACTTATGTGCTGGATACGCATGCCATGCTTGCGCTCCTCCAAAAGGAGGTCGGTGAGGAATTGGTATCGGCACTGTTGGCAAGCGTGAATCGAGGAGACGTAACCCTCCACTTGAGTTTGATAAACCTCGGCGAAATCGCCTATACCTCCGAACGCAAGAAGGGCGCAAAACATGCCGCCGAAGCCGTCAAGCGAGTTCGCCAACTCCCTATTATTTTCGAAGAAGTCACCGAAGCCCGTATCCTCGCCGCCGCGCATATTAAGGCCCAGCACGCCGTTTCGTATGCTGATTCGTTTGCGATTGCGCTGGCGCAAGAGTTGAAAGCAGTGCTGGTGACAGGCGATCCCGAAATTCACCAAGCGGGCCTGGTGACGATTCTTTGGGTGTAAGCAAGCGCAGATTTTAAGTGCTCGGCCAGTTTGTCGATTTTTGTCTCTAAAGCCGCCACTTGTTTGGCTAAATCTTGAAGATTGGGATTGTCAACCATCTTACGCCCTCCCCACCAACGCCATCGCCTTCTCTACCACATTCTCCGCCGTAAACCCAAACTGCTTCATGAGCACATTACCAGGTGCAGAGGCCCCGTAGCGATCCAGCGTTATAGTCGCGCCTTTATCGCCGACCCATTTGTGCCAGCCGAGCGAGACGCCGGTTTCGACAGCCAGGCGGGCGGTGACGTCAGAGGGCAGGACACTCTCGCAGTATTCGGGCGATTGCTCCTCAAATAGTTCCCAGCAGGGCATGGAGACGAGGCGTGCCCGGACGCCCTTCTCGGTCAGAATTTTCTCGGCGGCGACGATGTGCTGGACTTCGGAGCCGGTGGCAATCAGGATGATATCCGGGTTCTGGACTTGCGGGTTGAGGATATACGCGCCTTTGGTGAGGCCTTCCGCCGGGGCGAGGTTCGCCCGGTCGAGGACAGGGACGTTCTGACGGGTGAGGGCCAGCACGGTCGGGCGGTGACGATTCTCGAGGGCAACGCGCCACGCCCAGGCGGTCTCGTTCGCGTCGCACGGGCGGATGAAGAGCAGATCAGGGATGGCGCGGAGGGCGGCGTAGTGCTCGACGGCCTGGTGCGTCGGGCCGTCCTCTCCCAGGCCGATGCCGTCGTGCGTGAAG
>DATDRS010000054.1:0-7182 GCA_035291605.1 Anaerolineales bacterium
GAGTAACAGTCCCCAATCTCAAATCCCTCTCCCCGTCAACCCATACACCCTCACCGGCTGGCTCTTCCCCCTGATCTCCACCTCGCCCAGATCCTCGAAGCGATAGTCGTCAGCGTATTCTCCCAGCGCCGCGTACGTGAACTCGCTCAGCAGAATGCCGTGATCCGGGAAGGTCTTGTTCAGGTCCTGAACGCGCGACCCGACGTTCATGGCGTCGCCGATGAGCGTGTACTCCTGCCGTTCTTCCGAGCCGGTGGCCCCGGCCACGACCTCGCCCGTGTTCAGGCCGACGCCGAACTGCAGCGTGGGCAGGCCGAGGCGCGCGCGTTTTTCGTTGAGATACGCCAGCCCCTCGCGCATCGCCAGTGCCGCCTGCACCGCACGCTCGGCGTGGTCGGAGTACTCGGTTGGCGCCCCGAAGACGCACACTGCCTCGTCGCCCACAAAGCGGTTGACGATCCCGCCGTGCGCTTCGGCGGCGAGGATGATGACTTCAAAATACTGGTTGAGCGCGGCCATCACGTCTTCGGGTTTGTACTGTTCGGCAAAAGTCGTCGAGCCGCGCATGTCGCAGTACAGCACGGTGATGTGCTTGCGCTCGCCGGCCAGGGTGACGCGCCCGGCTTCGATCGCCTCGCGCACTTCGCGGCTCACGTAGCGCCCGAATAAATCGCGCAGTCGCTCGCGCTCGCGGAGGCCCGCGACCATCGCGTTGAACGCCGCGCCCAACTGCGCCAGTTCGTCGCGCGATCCCGCACGGAAATGCACGCTCAAGTCGCCCTGTGCGACGCGGCGCGTGCCGGCGACCATCGCCTCCACGGGCGCAGCGACTGCGCCGCCGAGGGCCTGCGCTAAAAGCAGGCCCGCCAGCACCGCGATCAGCCCTACCAGCCAGAACAGGTTGCGGCTTTCATTCAGGAAAACCTCGACGCCCTGGCGGTTGACGCCAAAACTGAGCGTCCCGATCTGTTCGCCTTCGCGCCCGCGCCGGAGCGGGGTTGAAACGATCCAGATGGCCTCGTCCCGCCATTCGCCGTCGGCGATCTGCGCCCGGCCGGCGGTCGTCCCCGGCTCGCCCATCAGCGAGAGTTTGTCGGACAACACGATCTGGCCTTCGGCGTCTGCAATCGCGATGTACGCGATGGTCTCGCCGCGCGTCTGCTCGACGAGTTCCTGCAGTTTGGCGAGGTCAATGTTCTGGATCGTGTTCAACGCGCGGGCAAGGTCGAGGTCCGCGCCGGGGGAGAAATCTTGCGGGAAACTCTCCGACATCGCTTCCCCCATCCACTCGGCAACGGCCAGCGTTGCGTCCTTCGTCGTGCGTTCGAGCTGGTCGCGCTCGATGGGGACGACGACCAGCCCGATCCCCCCGACGAGCGCGGCGACGAGGAGGGTCATCAACAGAGTGAGGCGCGTGCGGATGGAGGTCTCGGGGATGAAGGCACGGCGGCGGTCGGCGACCGGGGCGCCGAAGGCCCCCTGGGCCACGCGGGCGGCCTGGCCCGCCAGTTGCCGCGCCGTCCGGGTGAAGGGGGCGCTCAACGCCCAACTCGCCAGCAGGCCGGCCGCGAGGATGCCAATCCCCACCCCCCAGAGCGTGCTGCGGATGCGGGTCAGGAACTTCTGCAGATCAACCAGCCGCAGGGTGAGGCGCACCGACCCGACCAGGTCGCCGGCGCGGTTGTGGACGGGCGCGGTCGCGGCGAGGCGGGGCGTGTCGTCGGCCTCGGCCTCCACCGAACGTACCACGGTCTTTTCCACGTTCTCCAGCGGCGGAAGTCCCGCGCCGATCTCGCGCTCGTCGAGGCTGAAGAGGACGACGTTATCGCGGTCGGTGAATGCAAACGCCTCCAACCCGCCTTCGGTCAAGTCGTCAATCAGCGTGCGGAAACGCAGCAGCCCGTCCGCGTCCATACGCTGGCCGGTCTGGAGTTCCGAGAGGTCGAGCGTCTGCGCCTCGCCGGGGAGCGCGAGTTCAATCGAGGTCGCGTTCCAGGCGGCCAGGGCGCTCACCGAGTCGCGCATCTGGGCTTCCAGGTAGCTGCGCGCGTGCGCCGTGACGGCGGCAATCAACCCGGCCAGCACCGCGAGGAGCAGAACCGCGGTGCCGATGACGAAGCGAGTCTGAATGCTCCCGCGGCTGAGCGCCCCCACGATTTGTTTGCGCGTAATCGGTTGCTGTTGTTCGGGCTTTAGCGTCTCAATCGCCGCGCCGCGCAGGATGGTGTTGGCGGGCAGGTAGGCCGCCAGCGCACAGACGATGGGCGCAACGAGCATGCCGACGAAGCCGGCGAGGAGGCCGGGGCGCAGGGCGGTGAGAGCGGCAGAATACGGCTGGTAATTCGCCACGCCCATTGCATTGCCGCCGTAGATGAGCGCGAGCATCAACAGGATGCCCACGCCTGCCAGCGTTCCCGCCCCGCCGCCCATCACGCCGATCAACGCGGCTTCGCCGACGACGATGGCGCGCACCTGGAGGCGGGTCGCGCCGATGGCGCGCAGTTGCCCGAACTCGCGCCGCCGCTCGGTGACGCTGAGGAGCGTGGTGTTCACCACGCCGAGGGCCGCCGCTACGACGGCCAACAGCAAAAAGCCGTTGAAGAGCAGCGGCACACTTTCCAGCACTTGAAATTGCTGGCGCACCAGTTCACGCAATGAGAGCATTTGCAAGCCGTTGCGTTCGACGAAACCCTGCAAATCGGCTTCGAGCTGCGCCGCGTCTTCGCCCGGAGCGGGCGTGACGAGGAGCGCAAACGGGTCGCCGCTGACGAACTGATCCTGCGCGGAACTGCCGATGATGGTCGCGCCGACGAAGGTTTGCCCGATGCCGGCGAGGGTGCATTGAACCGGGCCGTCTCTCCCTTTGACCGTGATCGTGTCGCCCAACCCGGCATTGTTTTTCCTCGCCACGCCGGGGGTGAGCAGCAAGCCGCAGCCGGAATCGAGAATGGGCAGTGCGCTATCCCAGCTGCCTTCCGCGAATTGGAAATAGAACGTGCCGCTATCGCGCGCAAAGCGCGGGTCAATGACAAACGAGAAGTAACTGTCGTAGAAGTACGACAGCTCCGGCACGATGACGAAGTAGGACTCCAGAATCGCGCCGCGGTCACCCACAAAGGCGCGCGTCTTCTCCACTTGCTCGCGTGGGATGCGGAGCGTCTCGCGGTTGGCGAAACCGGCGGGGCCGCCCTGAATGCCAAAAGTGGTAATCGTCCAACCGCCGGCATCGCGCGCTGCCAGGAGAGCCGGGCCGAACACCTCTTTGGTGTAGAACTGGAAGAAACCAGCGACAGTTACAATCAACGTCAATCCGACCGCCAGGCTGGCGATGGTGAGAAGGACTCGCGCTCGCCCCCGTTGCAGGTTGTCCGCCATCAGCCTTCCGGTGGCGCCCCACAAACGAGTCAGCACTCCGGCGAGGGCGCGCGCTACTCCCTCAATTGCCGCCGGAAGCGTCAGCGCAATCGCCAACATCCAGAGCACGCAAAAGACGAGGGTGAGCGGCAAATCGAGCGGAGGCTGAATCCAGCGCGCGGGCGGAGAGAGAACCGGGTAAGCCGTAATGAGTAAGAGGATGGCGAAGCCGATGAGGCCGAGGCGCGTGGGGCTGCGGTCGGCGCCGGGGAGGTCTTCGGCGCGCAGGGCGACGAGCGGCGAGATGCGCGTGGCCTGCCGCGCCGGGATGAGCGCGGCGAGGACGGTGACGCCGAGACCCAGCCCGAGGGCGAGCGCGAAAACGAGCGGCGATGTGTCGCGTTCTTTGAACGCGCCCAGGATGGGCGAGTCGAACGATTTGATCAAGGCGATGATGCCCCTGCCCATCAACGGCCCGGCGATGAGGCCGAGCGCCACGCCCGCGCCGCCAGTGACGAGCGCCTCGGTCAGCACCATCTTCAGCACCTGCCCGCGCGTCATGCCGAGCGAACGCAGCACGCCGATTTGCTGGCGGCGCTGGGTGATAGACATCAGGAAGGTGTTGAAGACGAGGAAGCCCGCCGCCAGCGTGATGGCCGCGCCGATGCCTTTGAGAATCGGGTCAATCTGCCCGAAGACGCCTTCGGCGACGGCGCGCACATCCTCCGATTGTGAGAGGGCATTGATGATGGCGCCGCCCACCACATCGCCGGCGATGGTCATGGCCGCGCCGAGCGCGACGGCGAGAATGCTGAGAATAGTGCGTGTGCGGTATTGGGAGAGCGCGCGTTGGGCCAGGAGGAGCGAAAGCGAGCGCGGCAGTTCGCGCTCCGGTTCGCCTTCTGCGCGGCGCGTGGTCGGCGGCTGGAGCGTAAGCCGCTCGGAGCGCGTGGCCTGGATCACGTCCATCGCGGCGGCTTCACGGGCGGGGTAATAGGCGGCGAGGGCGGCGATGAGCGGGGAGGCTGCCAACGCGACCAGCGTCGCGATGCCCATCACAGACAAGGCTGGGACGAGGCCATTCTGAATGGTCTGCGCGTCCAGTTGAAAGCCGAGGGATTGCAGGCCATTGGGCGCGAGGAGCAACACATAGGCGACGACGATGACGAGGCTGACCCATACGGCGGCGACGACCGCGAACAGGCCGAGCGTCGCGCCTTCGGCGACCACCATTTGCCGCACCTGTCGCTGGGTCGCGCCCAGGGCGCGCAGCACTCCAATCTCACGCTTGCGTTCGGCCACGTTGATGGCCATGGTGTTCACCACGCCCAGCGCGGCCACGACGACCGCCATGAGCAGGAGCGCGTCGAGCAGGAGGATGATTTGGTCGGCGAGGCGGAAGAAATCGCCGAAGCCAGCTTTGAGATTCCACGACATGAAGCCGGGATAGTCCGCGACGACGTCATCCACCTGCTTAAGCAAGGCTTCTTTATCTGGCCCCTCGCGCGCGTACACGCTCATGAACGTCGGGTCGGTCACGCCGAAGTAGGCCTCGCCGTCGGCGTAGGGGAAGGCCGTCATCACCCAGGTGTCGCCGCCGATTCCGGCGACGGTGAACTCGACTTCGCCTTTAAGCGTTTGCACTTTGAGCGGGTCGCCCACGTGCACGCCGAGCCGCGCCGCCGTGACCGGCATGAGCAGAACGGCGCCGCCCCGTTGAAGATATTGGAGCGCGGTCTCCGGGTTGCCCTCCACAAAATCGAAACTGCCGCGCCGGATAAACACTTCGGGGTCCACGAACACGCCGGGCGAGCCGGGGGTCGAACTCAACTCGGCGGGGATAAGCGTCATATCCAGCCGTCCCAGTTCAATCTGGCCGCTGTCGGTGAGGGCCTGCAGACGGGCGCGCAGTTCCGGCGGGAGCGGCTCTGCCCCGATAAAGGCTTGCAGGGAATTATCCAGCCGGAATTTTTCGGGGTCGGAAAGGTCGAAGACGATCACGCGGTCTTCGCGGGCGAGCGTGATGAAGGTGAAGAGGCCGCCTTTAACCACGACCGTCACCAGGCCGCTGATGGCGATAATCATGGTGAGGCCCGCCGTCATGGCCCCGGCGGTGAGCGCGGCGCGCGCGGGGTTGCGCTGGAGGTTGTCGGCGGCGAGGCGGCCCGCCGTGTTCCCAATCCACCGTGTAAAAAACGGACGGGTGATATTCGCCACCGGTCCGACGAGCGTGGGCATGAGAAAGGCCACGACCGCGAGCAAGACCACCATGGCTGGGAGGAGAACGGCCAGAGCGGTGAAGGTGTCGGGTTTGGCGAGGAAGCCGTAGAGGCCGAGGGCGATGAGGAGGACGACGAGGGTCAAGACAGCCCAGCGCGTATTGCGTATGGCGTGTTGCGTGGAATCCGCGATCGCTTCAGGCTTAACCGCCTCCATGGGAGAGATGCGACTGGCCTGCCAGGCTGGGAGGAGCGCCGAGGCCAACGTCGCCACGAGCCCCAGAAACGGGCTGATGGCCAGCGCCCACCCCGGCGCGGCAAAACTCGCCTCGAAGCGCAGCGCCCAGAGCGTCAGCCAGGCGATGCCCAGCCCCGCCAACACGCCGCCGACGCCGCCCGCGAGTCCCAGCGCGCCTGCCTCCAGCAAAACCGTGTTGAGCACTTGCCGCCGCGTCATGCCCAGCGTGCGCAGCGCGCCAAATTCTTTGAGGCGCGCCGTGATCGCCATGCCGAATGCGTTGGCGATGACGAAGCCCGCGGCGAACAGGATGATGACGCCGACGAGCGCCAGCAGAGCTTGCAGCGTGAGGGCGTTGAACGCCGGCCCACTCTCGACGGCGGCGCGGGCGACGACGAACTCCGCGCCCAATTGACTGGCGAGGTCAGCGCGCGCTTTTTCGGCGTCCGCGCCCGCGCGCAGTTTGATCTCCAGGCGGTCAATCTGATTGGGCGCGTCGGCGAGCTGTTGGCCAAGAGGAAGAGGGATGTAGGACAATTGGTCCAATTGTCCTAAAGAGGGCGCTTCTTCTTTGAGGCGGCCCGAAACTTTGGCCGTGACCTCGCGGCCTTCTACCCCCAACTGAATCTCGTCCCCCGTGCGGAAACCGTTGCGAATGGCGAAGGCAGCCGGGAGGGCAATGGAGTTTTCGGCGGGGAGGAAATCGCCGTCGGCGAGTCCTGGCTGATGCACACGCCGATACACATCCGGCTCGACGCCGAGGAGGGAGATAGAGATTGGAGGCTGGAGACCGCTTGCGCCCCGCCCCGCGGGGTTGGAGATTTGGGCGTCGAGGCTGAGAGAGGGGGAGGCCAGGTCAACGTCGGGGGAAGAGCGAATTGCGCCAAGAATCTCCGCCGAGAACGGATGTTCGTCGCGGGAAAAGACTTCCAGGTCAATGCGCGAGCCGGACTCTTCCGAAAGCTGCACGGCGCGCTCGTTCGCCGCCTGGCCGATAATGGCGGCGGCCAGGACCATGGCCACGCCGAGCGTGATGGCGAGCGCGGTGAGGACGGAGCGCCGAGGGTGCGCGGTGAGGCTGCGGACGACGAGGAACAAGGAGGAACTCCTATATTCCAAAGGCCGATGATAAGGAGTATAAACGACTTTGAGGAGAAGGGAAACGCGCAGGGCCGGCCTCACCCCCCATCCGCTTCGCGTCTCCTGGCCGTTGAACTGCGCGGTCAGGACTATAACGCTTGGTGCGAGTTGCGCAAAAGGTGTCCCGGTCGTAGAGTGCGTTTGTCACCCAGACTTACGCCCGGAGCGCACCCATGGACCAAGACACCTTTCTGACCACAGTATATGTCACCGCCGACGACTATTGCAAAG
>DATDRS010000055.1:0-3903 GCA_035291605.1 Anaerolineales bacterium
CGCCGAGTGTGCGCCATGTGCATGGTGACCGTGAGAGGTTGACTGAATTCGTCAACGACTTTCTCCGCTTTGCTCCTGAAGTTGTTCTTGATATGGTTCCGGCCACTGAGCGGGATGGCAAAGCCCTGGTCAGCCTTTTCAAAGGAGTTGCTCGCCGTGTGGTCGCCATCAGTAGTTGTGATGTGTATCGGGCTTACGATCGTTTCCGCTGCGTAGACCCCGGCCCGCCGGACCCCACACCCCTCACCGAAAATTCGCCGTTACGCGACCGACTTTTTCCGTACCGCGCTAGAGCGCAAGGGCCGGATGACTTTCTCTTCCATTACGAAAAAATCCTTGTGGAACGGGCTGTCATGAGTGAGCCGGATTTGCCTGCCACGATTTTGCGCCTGCCGATGGTCTACGGGCCAGGCGACTACCAGCACCGCCTGTTTCACTACCTCAAACGTATGGATGACAAGCGTCCGACCCTTCTTCTCTCTAAAGGCGTGGCGGCGTGGCGAGGGTTGCGCGGATATGTTGAGGACCTGGGGGAGGCGATTGCTTTGTGTATTGCCCACGATCGGGCGGCAGGACGTATTTACCACGTTGCCGATCCAACGAGCCTCACGGAGGCTGAATGGGTGCGCGGCCTGGCGCGAGCAGCAGAGTGGAATGGCGAGATTGTGATATTGCCTGACGAGCACTTGCCGCCGCACTTGAGGCATGATTACGACATATCGCAGGACTGGTCATTGGACTCGTCGCGTATTCGACGCGAGCTTGGATACACTGAACCGACGCCGCCGGACGAGGCCATGCGGCGGAGCGTCGCATGGGAACGAGCTAACCCACCTAAGGATTTTGACCCCGCTGAGTTTGACTATACGGCTGAGGATGCAGCCCTTGCTGCGCACAATAAGCTTATTGAAAGTTTGCCATGACTGCCTCGGCCCAACTCTTCGACGAAAAACTTTCCGCTTTCAAAGAACAGCAAAACGCCCCATGGGGCCGTTTGCGCTATAGCATTGCTTCAGCGAATTTGCGGCAGCATCTGGCTGATCGCCCCTTGCAGATACTGGACGCGGGCGGCGGCAACGGGCTGGATGCGATTCCACTCGCCAGGCAAGGCCACGCGGTGACGATACTCGATTACTCGGCTGAAATGCTGGCCGAAGCGCAGCGCAATGCCGAGGCCGGCGGGGTAGCAGAGCGTGTCACATTTCAACAGGCTGACCTCGCTGCCATCCCTGCGCTTTTCCCCGAAGCGCAATTCGACGCCGTTCTGTGCCACAACGTCATTCAATACGTGGACGACATCGAAGCCGCATTCAAAACGGTCTGTCACGCCTTGCGGCCCGGCGGCATCCTCTCCGTCATCTGCGTGAACCGCTATTCGGAGGCCTATCGGCAGGCGTTTCAGCAGGTTAAGCTGGGCGCGGCCTACGCGAGTCTCGACGCGCGCACCATCATGACGACGATATTTGGTGTGCCTGCCCGCGTCTACGCGGCGGAGGAGATGCGCCAGCCCCTGCACGCGGCGGGATGCGAAGTGGCGGGCGACTACGGCCTGCGCTGTGTGTGCGACTACATCCCCAACAACGACATCAAAAGCGATCCGGCTTTCTTCGCTCAACTGGAACAACTGGAATACGCGCTGACCGACAAGTATCCCTACAAACTTCTGGGGCGCTATTTTCAAGTGGTCGCGCGCAAAACAACCCCTCATGAGTGAGCCATGGATCAGACCTTAATCATCGGCCTCCTCGCCGCCACCCTCCGCATCGCCACACCCATTCTGCTGGCCGGGTTGGGCGAGGTGTTTGCCGAGCGCGCCGGGGTGTTGAACCTGGGCATCGAGGGCATCATGCTCATGGGCGCGATCTTCGGCTTCATCGCCGCCTACCTCTCCGGCTCGTTGTGGGTGGGGTTGCTGGTGGCGATGATGGTCGGATTGCTTGCCGGGTTATTGATGGGCTTGCTCGCGGTGACGCTCGGCCTCAACCAGCACGTCTCCGGCCTCGGCGTGACGCTGCTGGCCTCGGGCCTGGCGCTGTTCTCCTTCCGCGTGATGTTCAAAGGGACCTCCAGCGCGCCCGCGATTGCGCCGTTTCGGCAGTTGAGCCTGCCGGGGCTTGGCCTCCTCGCGCCGATCTTCGAGCAATACGGGCTGACCTACTTTGCGTTCCTGCTCGTGCCGGCCGTGTGGTGGGTGCTGCACCGCACGACCTTCGGCCTATGGATCCGCGCGGTGGGCGAGAACCCCGAAGCCGCCGACACCGCCGGGGGGAACGTGGCGCTCGTGCGCTACGCCGCGCTGGCGATTGGCGGCGTGCTGATGGGCCTGGGCGGCGCGTTCCTCTCACTCGCGCAGTTGGGCTCGGCCACGTTTGGGATTGTGGCCGGGCGCGGCTGGGTGGCGATTGCGCTCGTGATCTTCGGCAACTGGCAGCCGGAAAAAGTCCTGCTCGGCGCGCTGCTCTTCGGCGGGGTCGAGGCCCTGCAGCTCCGCCTGCGCGCGGTGGGCCTGCAGGTTCCCTATCAGTTTCTCCTCTCGCTCCCCTATCTCGTCACGATCCTGGCGCTGGCCCTGGCCGGGCGCAACGCGGCCTACCCGGCGGCGCTACTCAAGCCGTATAAGCGGGAAGAGTAGCGGCAATGGATTTTATAGCGGATATAACGGATGCGCCCATCATCCGCTTCATCCGTTACCTGATCCGTTGCCAACTCACCCGGCTACGAATACCCCGTTCTTCAGCGTCAACCGCTCGATAATTCGCGCGTCGAGCGGCGAATCCGCCGGGCGCGTGACGGCGGTGACCGTGATCCACTTCGCGAGCGGGCCGTTGACCACCTTCTTCGTCAGCGTGTCCTCGATCTGAAATATCCCCGCCGAGTTATTCATCACAATCGTGATCTCCACCGGGTGCTCCTCCCCGGCGGCGATGTGGACTTCGTCAATCGCCAGCGCGGAGACCGAGTGGATGTCCACCTTGCCGAGGTCGAAGGCCTTGCGCCCGCGGCCTTTAGTCACGTCCGTCCCGTCGGCGACGGCGACGACGCCCGCTTCGAAGGTCAGCGGCGGCGGGTCGAAGTCGTGCGCGAGGATGGCGTGCAGGATGAAGGCGCGCAGTTCGATGCGCTGTTCGACATCGGGATAGATTTCCGGCATCAGCCGGTCGAGCATGGTGCGCGCCAGCCCCACGCCCATCAGTTCATGATGCTTGCGGTGCACCTGATTGCCGATGTCGTGCAGGAGCGTGGAGACTGCCACCGTCAGGCAGGCGTCGTCCACATCGCCCGCGCCGGAGGCGACCACGTCGGGCGTCAGGCCCGCCTGCATCAGCAGCTCGAAGATGCGGATGGCGTTCGTGGAGGCGACGATGGCGTGCGTGAGGCCGTGGTCGTTGTACTTCAACTTGTTCACGGCCATGTAGTCAGCCATGTCCCAGTTGGTGCGGGCCTCCCGGTCGTTGACGAGCCTCTCCCACAACCGGTGGGTTTTGGGGTATTTCGCCCACAGGGGTTCGACCGCCGCCAGACTGTCACGTTCCAACTGTTCATACGAAGGCGACAGGGTGATGATCACGCCGCGATTTTTGTAGACGCGCAGTTCGTGGTGGGCGATGGGCATGTGAACCTCACCTAACGCTGAGCCGACTTTGCTTCGGCAGTTAACTCGCCAGGCAGCAGCGACAAATACTCGCGCACTTCTAGATTCATCCGATCAATTTCAGCCAGGTACCCGGAGACGGCCAAGCGGTAATTCACCGGGTTGGTTTCCACGTTACGTAAATGAGCAACCTGCTTCTGAAAATGAGCAATACGTTCCAGCGTTACTTGTAGCTCCTGGTCTGTCTTGATCATATAACCTCCACGATACCTCGCCGTTCCCCATCCCGTTTGATCTGCCAATGCTCAATA
>DATDRS010000056.1:0-24161 GCA_035291605.1 Anaerolineales bacterium
GAACAGTGACGATTTCGACAATAGCATGTGGATAAATCCATTGTCGCGGCTCCTTGATGAAACTGCCATCAAGGAAACCGCAGCGCGAACGGTGACGCAAATATTCAAAAACCCTATGCCCCCGTTACAGGGACACTACCGGCTATTGTGAGATCGGATGAATCTTTCCCCCAACACTCGCGCCCCAACCGGCGGAATCGCTCGAGGTGGTAGGTGTTGTGTGTCCCAATCTCAGCATAATAACGCAAGACCTCGGCCTGTTGATTAAGTGCGACCTTCGTGTGCCCATCGCCGCCGGGTGTAAATCCCAGCCGGATAAGCATGGCCTTCATGTCGTCGAGCAACGGACGTGAATGATTGCTGAAATTCAGCTTCACGTACCGATACGTTTTGCCGCCGACGGCATAGATGTGCGGGTAAGGCCCGCCATCGGTATCCATCAACCCGCGGACACAGGTGCGCATGAATTCCTCCTTGTCTAACACCCACGCGGGCACTCCCACCTGCTGTTTGACCTTAGACCCAATCCGCAACCCCAACCGAGTCAGGAACTCGACTAACCGGACCGAGGAAACCTGCACCGTATGGGTGGCTTTGATGATCTCGGCCCGTGGCGTGATCTCGACCGCGAACAACTCTCTGAAGAGGCGCGCCACGAATTCGGCATAATCGCGCTCGTGCCACAGATTGAGGGTGACGCTCACAAAATGCTCGTTGAGATTGCCATCCCCCAGAATGATCCCAACTAACTCCGCTAGTTGAGGCGACAGTTCTGGTTCCCGAATCTCTTTGACCGTAGTTACCCCGGAATAGAGTTCGGGATTCTCCCGTCGGCGTTGTCCGGCGACCTGGCCACCGCGACTCCGCCCCTCAGGAGTGCCGGGATTACCATAGGTCTGCCAGCTTTTCTGAGCGCCCAACTTGCCCGCCCGGCTATGCCAGTCGTCTTCGGCGAGGATTTCCCGAATGGGTGGCAGGGTCAGGCCGCTCAGTTCGGCGAGGCGTGTCAGCGCGTCAAGGCGAATATGGCTGGACTCCTGTCGCCAGTCGAGAACCGCTTTGCGGCTCACCCCGCACACCTCGGCCAGTTCAGCCCAGGTCAGACTTAGGGCGGTCCGCGCCGCTTCCAGAAAAGCGCTTTGTTCTCCTTCTTCCAATATGGCGCGGTCCATAGATGGCATCTTATCCGAATCTTGTTGCTTTCGCCAGCGCATGGTAAAATCTGTGCAGCGCGCCTATAGCTCAGTGGATTAGAGCGTTTGGTTGCGGACCAAAAGGCCGTGGGTTCGAGTCCCTCTAGGCGCACACCCCTCAACCGGGCTGACATTTCTTGTAGGAGAAGACTGTCGGCCCGGTTTGTTTTTCCTCGGTTCATCTGCTCCAAAGTGACCATGATATAATCCCCAAACCTATCCTAACTTTGGGCGCTTCAGGAGGCTCTCTTGAATAAAACGAAGAAGGAATCTGCCGGCCCGCGGCAGAGCAAGCGCGAGCAGTTGCGCGCCGAGCGCCGCCGCCGCTCATTCATCTGGAACGCGATCGTGCTGGGGGGATTGGCGGCGCTCGTCATCGCCGTCGTCGCCTACATGGTGGCCAACGCGCGCCCTGGCCCCTTGCCCGGCGAGCAGGTCATCCCCAATGAAGGCGCCGGGCACGTGGACGACGGGACGCCGATCACGTTCCAGCACTATCCGCCGTCATCGGGCACTCACTTCCAGAGCGCCGCGGCCTGGGGGGTGTACACTGAGCCGATCCCGGAGGGGACGTTCGTGCACAACCTGGAGCACGGCGGCGTCGTCTTCCTCTATACCTGCCCCGAAACCTGCCCTGAACTTGAGCAGCAGTTCAAGGACCTGTACGACAGCGCGCCGCCAGACTCGACGTTCAACGAACGGAAGATACTCGTCACGCCCTACGAGGCTGAGAAGATGCCTGCGCCGGTTGTGGCGCTGGCCTGGGGGTACGAGTTGGACCTGGAGGCGTTTGACGCCGATCTCCTCCTGCGCTGGTACCGGCGCTTTGTGAATCGAGGGCCGGAACTGGTGCGCTAACGCGTAGAGAGATGGTCATGCCCGCAGCCTCCTCAACGGACGTGCAGCGTCTGGCGGCCGTGTTGAGTTCGGTGGCGGAGGCGGTTATCATCACCGACGCCGCGGGCGCGATCAGCCTCGCCAACCCCGCGGCCGAGCGGTTGCTCAACATCAACGCGGGCCAGGCGGCGGCCCAGGCCATGCGCCTGGGGGCAGTCAATCAGGCGTTAGGCGAGTGGCTTGAGCGGGCCGTCGCCGAACAGCGCCCCCAGCCATTGATCTTTGAGATGTTGCTAGGGGATGACCGGCATTTCTCGGTGAGCCTGACACCGTTGTATGACGCCGGGAAAGAGGCGCGGCCGGACCGGGCGCACCTGGAATCCGCTCCTGCAGTCGTGAACGCCAGGGGGAGTGAGTTGACCGGCTGGGTGGTCGTCCTGCAGGACGTCACGCATCTCAAGAGATTGGAGCAGTGGAGAAGCGAGGCCATCCAGACGGCCGCGCACGATCTGCGCAACCCCCTCAACACCCTCAACGGCACGTTAAACCTGCTGCGGGATTTGCTGCCGAACCCCTCGCCTGAACAGCAGGAATGCCTGAACATGATCAAAGTCAGCGCCGACCGCATGTCGGCGCTGGTGGAACAGCTGCTCAACCTCGAGCACGTGGAGGCCGAGACGGAGATGGCCGTGTCACGGCTCACCCTCAGCCAGGTGCTGGAGGAAGTGGTCGCCGAATTTAAGTTGACCGCCGAGGCGAAGCGCGTGCAGTTAGAATTTGCCGGGGAACCGGCCACTGCCCAGGTGCAGGGGGATGCCACTTGGCTGCACCGCGCCGCCGCGAACCTGGTGAGCAACGCCATCAAATACACACCGGAGGGAGGCAAGGTCGTCGTGCGCTATCGCGAGGCCGACGGCATGGGGATCGTGGAAGTGAGCGATAACGGGCCAGGGATCCCCCGCCAGGCGCAGGCGCGGTTGTTCGAGCGCTTCTACCGGGTCCGCGGCGAAGCGACGCGCCGCGCGCCTGGCGCGGGTCTGGGCCTGGCGATTGTCAAGAAGATCGTCGAGCGGCACGGGGGTCAGGTGTGGGTTTCGAGCGAGGAGGGGAAGGGGAGCACGTTCGGGTTTTCAACGCCGCTGGTGAAGTAGGACTGGATGAGATGGGGTTGCGAACGTTCGTATTGCGTAGCGCGTGTTCCGTTTGATTAAGAGAGCAACGGATTACGCACTACAACTACATCATGGTAGCACGTTCCACGGATTCACATATCCCCCATTGAAGCGCATTTCAAAGTGCAGGTGCGCCCCAGAGGAGCGCCCGGTGTTCCCGGCCAGGCCGATGAGGTTCCCCCGGAAGACGCTTTGACCGCAAGACACGTTCCACTGGCTGAGGTGGCCGTAGGCGCTCTGCCAGCCGTTGCCGTGGTCAATCACCACTAAGTTGCCGTAGCCAAAATCATTCCACCCGGCGTAGACGACCACGCCGCTGTCAACCGCATAGAGCGGCGCGCCCTCCCTCGCCCGGAGGTCAATGCCATGATGGATGGTCGAGTAGTCGTTGCCGGAGAGCGTGTGGTTGTCCGTCGGCCAGGTGAAAACGCCGTCGCCGATGGCGCCCGTGTAGCCGCCGGGGCACTGGCCGAAGTTGTTGTTGCGGCTGGCTTTGCTGCTCCGGTCAATTTGCGGCACCACCCACGTCTGCAACTCGCGGTGCCCGCCTGGGATGACGAGCCAGGTGTTCGGCGCGAGCGCCGGTTTGTCCGGGTCGAGCCGGTTGCCGGTCCAATCCGCGATGTCCTGAGGCATCACGCTATAGAACTTAGCAATCTGTTCGAGAGTGTTGCCCTCGGTGACGTAGTGGTAAGTTCCATCCACCGGAAGGATGTTAAGGACCTGGTTCAGGTAAAGCAGATGCGGGTCGTCTTTGAGCGTAAAGTAGTTGCCCCAGAGGACGGTCTCCGGCCTGAGGCCGAATTTTTCGGCGATGCCAAACAGGGTATCGCCTTTCTGGACGGTGTAAGTGATGACGCTCGGGCGCCCGCGCATAGGGATGAGGGTGTGCGGGTCGGCCAGGCGGGTGAGTTGACCATTGGCGGATAAAGCCGGGAGGGACGCGAAGTTAGGCGCCTGAGCAGGGAGCGCCAGCTGAGGGCTTTGCGCCTCGACCGTTGGCTCCACTGGTGGGGCGGGAGCGGTGATCTGCACGCGGGCCTTGGCGGCGAGGCTGTCAATCAACTGGAGGTTCAACTGCCCAGCCCAGATGGCCCCCGCGAGGACGAGGAACATCAAGGCGTGCGAGGCATAGCGGAGGAGGTCTGGCTGCAGGCCGGAGGCGGCGAGGTCGGCCCAGAGGCGGGCGAGGCCGGTCAGTTCGGGGGAGGCGCCGGGGGGTGAAGAAGGTTCGACAGCCATGGGGGCGTGATCTATGTTCCCTGCACGGAACGCGAATCACGCGTCACGGCAGGTACAGCCACGGGTTCACCCGGCCATAAGTGTCGTTGCGCATTTCGAAGTGCAGGTGCGCGCCGGTGGAGTTGCCGGTGCTGCCGGAGTAGCCGACGATCTGTCCCTGATAGATTGAGCCGCCGCACTGCACGATGATCTGGCTGAAGTGGGCGTAGGCTGTTTGCCAGCCGTTGCCGTGGTCAATGATGACGAGATTGCCATAGCCGCGCGTGCTCCAGCCGGAGAAGACGATCACGCCTGTATCTGAGGCGTAGATGGGCGCGCCCAACCCGGCGGAGATGTCAATGCCGGGGTGGCCGTTCGGCAGGTAGTCGGTGCCGGAGAGGTAGTGATTGTTGGCCGGCCAGAAGAAGGTGTACGTCCCGGACGGACCGGAGAAGGGGCCGGCGCACGCGCCCGGCTCGGCGCTGCTGCCTCGCCCGCGGGTGGTGCGGCTGACGACGGGCAGCTGCCAGGTGACCGGCTCGCGCCAGCCGCCGGGGAGGATCAACGCCTGCCCTTCGCGGATCTGCGGATCGTTGGGGTCGAGGTCGTTGCCGGGAAAAGCGACGATGTCCTCGATCTTGACGTGGAAGACTGTGGCGATCTTCTCCAGCGTGTCGCCCGGCAGGACGACGCGCAGAGCGCCATCAACCGGCAGGATGTTGAGCGTTTGTCCCGGATACATGCTGTTGGGGTTTTCGACGAGCGCGGGGTTGGCCCACATGATGGACTCGGGCTTGAGGTTGAACTTGGCAGCCACGCCGAACAGGGTATCGTTCTTGACGGCAGTGTATTGGACGATCTCGTAGCGCGGGCGGGCAGGGATGTCGGTGTGGAGGGCGGCCAGGCGGGTCAAGTCGCCGGAGGCGGGCAGTTGCCACAGGGTGAGCGCTTTGGACCGCGCCGGAGGGAGCGCCGCAGCTTCGACGGTTTCCGGCGAGACGGCAGGTGTGGCTGCCGCCGCCAGGCTCAGCGAGGCTGCGCGGGCCACGTCCACCCGAGCCAGCCAGACCGCGCCCACCACGAGACCAAGCGCGAGGGCATAGCAGGCCAGCCGTAGCCAGAGCTCGGGCGAGGCCAGCTCAGCGCCTATCCCGGCCAGGTCAAGCGACTTATGGGGGGTTTTGGTCTCTGCCGTCACACAATTCTCCAGCCACGCCCGCATCTCGGACGGGCTGATGATAACAGCCGCTTCTAAGAGGGGTCAAGCAGACATAAGGCGTGACTCTAAAATAGGACGTGGATTAGCGCGAATGAACACGGATAAGACGGGTTTATCCATGTGTGCATCCACATCCCATAGGTTCCAGGTGAAGCTCTATTCCGGCGGCGGCGTGGTGGTCGCAATGTCGTAGGCGAAGACCTGAATATCCAGTCCCTCGTTCGACAGCGATTGGATCACCATATCCCGCGTGGCATCCGTGATAGCTTGGAGGTGGTCCGCCGCCGTGTAGACGCTGATGCGCGCTTCCTCGTCCGACATTTTTTTGATTCGGAAGACCGCCGCGGCGCTGACGACCTACTACTTCATCGGCTGGCCGGGGGCGGGCTTTGGGAGCGAGGCGATTGAGGCAGTGACCCAATGGGTGCGCGAATATGCCCCGCGCGATCATGCCTGGCTCTCGATCGAGGCCGGGTTGCTGCAAGTGCTGGCGGTTTACCTGAGCGTGTGGTGGCGGATGAGGCGGAAGGCGGACAGGGGTTGATCAGGCTAAGGAGGTGGATTTCGGAAGTGGGGAGTTCACCGTATCCCGTTCTTCCCCAGCGTCTCCAGGAATTCCATGTTGTCGTCGGACTGGCGGAGTTGGTCGAGCACGGCTTCGGTGGCGTTGGTGATGTCCATGCCCGCGCCGTTGGGAGGCGCCGTGATCATCTGCCCGAACATGCGGCGCAGGAGCCACACCCGCGGGGTGATGTCCGGGCCGAGGAGGAGTTCCTCGCGCCGGGTGGACGAGCGCTCGATGTCGAAGGCCGGGAAGATGCGCCGCTCCTGCAGTTTGCGCGAGAGGTGCAGCTCCATGTTGCCCGTGCCTTTGAACTCCTCGTACACCATATCGTCCATGCGCGAGCCGGTGTCCACGAGGCAGGTGGCGACGATGGTGAGCGAGCCGCCCTCCTCGATGTTGCGCGCCGCGCCGAAAATCTTCTTGGGCGGGTACAGCGCCGCGGGGTCAAGGCCGCCGGAGAGCGTGCGCCCGGAGGGGTTCACCACCAGGTTGTACGCGCGGGCCAGCCGGGTGAGCGAGTCCAGCAGGATGGCGACGTGCCGCCCGCCTTCCACCAGGCGCTTGGCGCGCTCCAGCGCCATCTCCGCCACGCGGACGTGCGATTGGACCGGCTCGTCAAAGGTGGAGGCGATCACCTCGGCCTCGACCGAGCGGTCCATATCCGTGACTTCTTCGGGGCGCTCGCCGATGAGGGCCACCATCAGGTGCACATCGGGATAGTTGTGGCTGATGGCGTTGGCGATGTCCTTCAGCACGGTGGTTTTGCCGGCCTTGGGCGGCGAGACGATGAGGCCGCGCTGCCCCCGGCCAACGGGCGCGATGAGATTCAGGAAGCGCGTGCTGAGGACGTTTTTGACCGTTTCGAGGTTGAAGCGCGTGTCGGGGAAGATGGGGGTGAGGGACTCGAAGGCGGGGCGCCGCTTGGCCGTCTCCGGGTCGAGGCCGTTGACGGTTTCGACGCGCAGCAGGCCGTAATACTTTTCCGAATCCTTGGGAGCGCGCACCTGGCCGATGACCATGTCGCCGGTGCGGAGGCCGAAGCGGCGGATCTGCGACTGCGAGACGTAGATATCCTCCGGCCCCGGCAAAAAGTGCTCGGCGCGCAAAAAGCCAATGCCGTCCTCGACGATTTCGAGCACGCCGCCGCGCAGTTCGAGGCCCTGCTTCTCGGCGTTGACGCGGAGCAGGCGCACCATCAAATCGTCCTTTTTGAGGCGGCTGTAGCTGGGGATTTCCCAATTGCGCGCAACGGCGCGGAGTTCTTCCAGAGTCTTGTTTTGGAGGTCGCTGATGTCCATATGTCATTCTCCCCGCGAGGGAATGTCCACAAGCCCGGTGGGATCGAGTCCCATCGGGGAGGTACGGGAAATAAATCGCTCAGATTTCAAACGTCACAGGTTGATGGTTAAACCCAAATTTGGGGAAAGCCAAATGAGCCGGTCAAGCTGGCGGGGTAAACTAGCGTGATTATAACATCCTACGCGTCAAGCGTCAATCAGTCGTACTTCACCTGGCTGATTTGCATGAGTTTGTCCCAGCGGTGGCGGGCGACGATCTCGCGCACCGTTCCTGACTTGGAGCGCATGACGAGCGAGTGCGTGCGCGCGCCGCCGCCGTAGTATTTTACGCCGTCCAGCAGTTCGCCGTCGGTGATGCCGGTGGCGGCGAAGAAGACGTTGTCGGACCGCACCAGGTCGTCGGTGTTGAGCACTTTGCCCAGATCGTGGCCCATGGCGCGCGCCTTCTGGGCTTCCTCCTCATTGCGCGGCCAGAGTTTTCCCTGTATTTCACCGCCCATGCACTTGAGCGCGCAGGCGGCGATCACCCCCTCGGGAGTCCCGCCGATGCCCATGAGCAGGTCAATGCCGGAGTCAGGCCAGGCGGTCATGAGCGCCCCAGCCACGTCGCCGTCGGTGATGAGGCGGATGCGCGCCCCGGCCTTGCGGACCTCGGCGATGAGTTTTTCGTGGCGCGGCCGGTCGAGGATCATCACCGCCAGGTCTTGGATGTCTTTGCCCTTGGCGCGCGCCACGCTGCGCAGATTGACGGTGGGCGAGACTTCGATGTCAATCGCGCCTTTGCCCTCCGGCCCGACGGCGATTTTGTCCATGTAGACGATCGGGCCAGGATTGAACATGGTCCCCCGGTCGGCGAGGGCGACGGTGGAGAGCGAGTTGGCGCGCCCGAGGGCGAGCAGGCGCGTGCCGTCAATCGGGTCCACGGCGATGTCCACTTCCGGCGAGATGCCGGCGCCGAGTTTCTCGCCGTTGTAGAGCATCGGCGCTTCGTCCTTCTCGCCTTCGCCGATGACGATGACGCCATCCATCTCGACCGAGTTGAGGACGAGGCGCATGGCGTCCACGGCCGCCTGGTCGCCGCCATCCTTGTCGCCGCGCCCCATGAAGCGCCCGGCGGCGAGCGCCGCGGCCTCCGTGACGCGCACGAGTTCGAGGGCCAGGTTGCGTTCGGGTTTTTCGCTCATGGTAGCCTCCTTATGAAACGGCCTGCAAGACAAGCACGAAGTAATACCCCACCGTCACCGCCACCAGCCACGAGTCCATCCGGTCCAGTGCGCCGCCATGCCCGGCCAGCAGAGCGCCCGTGTCCTTGAGGCCGACCTGCCGCTTCATCATCGAGATGCCCAGGTCGCCCACCGGCCCTAGCGCTCCGACCAGCGCGCCCAGGCTCGCCCCGGTTTGCCAGGTGAGCAGACTGTCCGGGCCAGCGCCAACGTGCCAGAAAGCGGAGAGCAGCCCGCCGCCCACCGCCCCCGTCAGGACGCTGCCGACATAGCCCTCCCAGGTCTTCCGGGGGCTGAGGCGCGGCGACATTTTGTGTTTGCCGAAGCGGCGGCCCAGGCTGTAGGCGCCCGAATCGGCCAGCCACATGCTGGAGAGGGTGGCGACGACCCACCACAGGCCGCCGGGCAGCGCGCGCAGCGCGATGAAATAGCTGCCCATCCACCCCAGATAAAAGATGCCGCCGACGGTCACGGCAAAGTCGGCGCCGGAGGTCGCCGCCCCGCGCTCGTAGTCAATCAGATGCCACACGAGGGGCAGGAGCAGAGCCAGGGCGAAGGCGAGGCCATACGGGTTGAGCGCCGGGAACTGCTCGGCCGTGATGAGGAGCGCCACCCCGCCCACGATTAGCGGTTGAGCCGGGCGGAAGCGCCCGGCGCGGAACAGGACCGCATACTCCTGCGCGGCCAGGACAAAAATCAGCAGGATGCCTAGCAGATAGACGATCCCGCCCGCTGCAATCACGCTCATGGCGAGCGGGATCAGCAGGATGGACACGGCGATGCGGTCGCTGAACATCGGCGGCGAAGCCAGGCGGCTAAGTCGTCGGGTGGAGTTGCGCCGAAGTGAGACCAAACCGCCGCTCGCGCGACGCGTAGTGCTCCAGCACGCGCCGGAATTCATGTTTGTCAAAATCCGGCCAGTAGACGTCGGCGGCGTAGTATTCCGAGTAGGCGGCCTGCCACAGCAGGAAGTTGGAGATGCGCAACTCGCCCGCCGTGCGGATGATGAGGTCGGGGTCGGGTTGGCCGGCCGTGTACAGGTAGCGGCTCACCAATTCCTCGTTCACCTCGGCGGCGTTCACGCCGTCCGCCAGCATCTGCTGGATCGCATGAATGATCTCGGCGCGCCCCCCGTAATTGAAAGCGACGTTGAGGATGAGTTGGCGGTTCTCCCGGGTCATTTCAATCCCTGCGCGGACTTTTTGTTGAGTGGAGGGAGCGATGCCTTCCAGCCGCCCAATGTGCCGGAGCTGCACGCCCTGCTTGTGCAACTCGGCGAGCTCTTTGTCCAGCACTTCGTCGAGGATGAAGAGCAGGCCCTTCACTTCCTCGGGCGGGCGGCCCCAGTTCTCGGTCGAGAAGGCGTAGATGGTCAGGTACTGGACGCCGAACTCGACGCACGCGGTGATGATGCGGCGCAGATTTTCGACGCCCGCGCGGTGCCCGGCCAGCCGGGGCAGGCCGCGCGCGAGCGCCCACCGCCCGTTGCCGTCCATGATGATGGCGACGTGGGTGGGGACTTTTTCCAGCGGGGATTCGGGGGTGTCAGAGGGCATGGGTCTGCGAGGAAGAAGGAAACCGGAAGAAGGGGGATGTCCAACTCCTTCCTGGTTGCTCCTGCCTAGATTTCTTTGATCTCCGCTTCCTTGCGCTTGCCGTGCTCGTCTATCTGCGCGATGTACCTGTCGGTGAGTTTCTGGAGGTCCGTCTCGCCGCGTTTGAGGTCGTCCTCGGAGATGAGTTTTTCCTTCTCGAAATCACGCAGGTCGTCGTGGGTCGCGCGGCGGATGTTGCGCACAGCCACGCGCGCGTCTTCGAGCCGGTGATGGACGATCTTGATCAGTTCTTTGCGGCGCTCCTCGGTGAGAGGCGGGATGGCGAGGCGGATCATCTTGCCGTCGTTATTCGGCGTCAGCCCCAGTTCCGAGGCGAGGATGGCCCGCTCGATCTCTTTCAACGAGGCAGGATCGAAGGGCTTGATGGTGAGCAGGCGCGGCTCCGGCGCGGAGATGGTTGCCAACTGCTGCAGTTGGGTGGGGGCGCCGTAGTAATCTACCATGAGCCGCTCGACCAGCGCGGGGGAGGCGCGCCCGGTGCGGATGGTGGCGAGGTTCTCGTCGAGCGCGTAGAGCGCGCCCTTCATTTTGTTTTCGGCTTCGTTGAGCGCATCTTTGATCATCTGGGGGCTTCCCTATTTCTGGTGATGGTGTGGGCCTGTTCACCTGCCGATGAGCCGACGGCGGGCGCGCCAGGGAACATCGTCGGACTGCCTATAGCATACCCGCCACTGGCTAGAGGTGCAAGTGGGGCGTGGCGTAAGCGGACGAGCCGTATCCGCTTATCCGCCGCCGCTACCGGCCAATGATCGTCCCGATCGGTTCGCCTACCATCGCGCGGAGCAGGTCGTCGTTCTGCCACAGGTTGAGGACGAGAATCGGCATGTTGTTGTCTTTGCACAGGCTGACCGCCGTGCTGTCCAGCACTTTCACCTGCATGTTGAGCGCGTCCATGTACGTCAGGTAATCGAACTTGCGCGCGTTCGGGTTGAGCTTCGGGTCGTCGTCGTACACCCCGTTCACCTTGGTCGCCTTCACCATGACGTCGGCGTCAATCTCCATCGCCCGCAGGGCGCCCGCCGTGTCGGTGGTGAAGAAGGGGTTGCCGGTCCCGCCAGCGAAAATCACCACCCGGCCCTTCTCCAGGTGCCGGATGGCGCGGCGGCGGATGTACGGCTCGGCCACGGCGCGCATCTCGATGGCGGTCATGGAGCGGGTGACGACCCCGGCCCGCTCCAGCGCGTCCTGCAGGGCCAGCGCGTTCATCACCGTGCCGATCATGCCGATGTGGTCGGCGGTGGCGCGCTCCATGCCGTGCTGAAGGCCGGCTTTCCCGCGCCACAGGTTGCCGCCGCCGATCACCAGCGCGACCTCCACGCCCAGTTCCCTCACTGTCCTGACCTTCGCGGCGACCTCGTCGGCGTGCGAGGGGTTGATGCCGAACCCACCTTCGCCCGCCAGGGCCTCGCCGCCCAACTTGAGGAGAATGCGACGATATTTTGTGGTTGTCATTTAGCCTTCCTTGTCGGGATACGCGGATTGCGCCAGACACAAAAACCGGGTGACTGACCATGCTCAGCCACCCGGCTTGTCCACATCTTTACGACGCCTCGCCTAGCTCCCACCGGGCGAACCGGCGGATAAGGACGTTCTCGCCAATCGCGGCGATGATCTGTTTGAGCAGATCGGCAATAGTGATCCCCTCGTCCTTGACGAAAGGCTGCTTGAGCAGGCAGGTTTCCTGGTAGAACTTCTCAATCCGCCCCTCGACGATCTTGTCCACGACCTTCTCCGGCTTGCCCTCCTGCAAAGCCCGGTTGCGGGCAATCGTCCTTTCGTTCTCCAGCACTTCGGCCGGGACATCTGCCGTGTCCATGAAGCGCGGGTTGGCGGCCGCGATGTGCAGGGCCAGATCGTGCGCGAAGGCGCGGAACTGCTCCGTGCGAGCGACGAAGTCTGTCTCGCAGTTCACTTCCACCATCACCCCCACGCGCCCGCCGCCATGACTGTACAATTCGACCACGCCGTCCTTCGCCTCGCGCCCGACCTTTTGGGCCGCCACCGCCAGACCGCGCTCGCGCAGATAGGCTACGGCCTTGTCAAGGTCGCCGTTGGTTTCCTGCAGGGCCTTGCGGCACTCCAACACCCCCGCGCCGGTCAGTTCGCGGAGTTCCTTGACTTGCTGAGCTGAAATTCCCATCTTGATTACGCCTCGCCCGCGACGCTCTCGCCAGCGGCCTCGCCCTGATCTTCCATGTCATCCAGCGCCGCCTTCGCCTCTACCGTCTCCGCCGCGCCTTCCAACTGCGCCGCGTCGGCCAACTCCAGCTCGTCCTTGCGCAGGGCTTTGCCTTCCAGCACCGCGTCCGCCAGTTTCGCCGTCATGAGCTTGATCGCACGAATCGCGTCGTCGTTCGCCGGGATCACGTAATCCACGCCGCTCGGGTCGCAGTTCGTGTCCACCAGCGCGACCACCGGGACGCCGAGGGAGTTGGCTTCCTTCACCGCCGTCTCCTCGCGGCGCACGTCCACGATAAACAGCAGGTCGGGCAGCTTCGCCATCGCGCGGATGCCGCCCAGGCGGTTCTGCAATTTCACGATCTTGCGCTGGATGATCAGCTCTTCCTTCTTCGTCCGGTTGCCAAAGTTGCCGGTTGTCTGCGCCTCTTCCAGCTGCTTCAACTCGTTGATGCGGTCCTTGATCGTCTTCCAGTTCGTCAGCGTCCCGCCCAGCCAGCGCTGGTTGATGTACGGCATCCCGCAGCGCTCGGCCTCTTTCTGGATAGTCTCCTGCGCTTGGCGCTTGGTGCCCACGAACAGCAGTGTCCCGCCGGCGGCGGCGGCATCGCGCACGAGCGCGTACGCCTGTTCCAGCGAGGCGACGGTCTGCTGCAGGTCAATGATGTGGATGCCATTGCGCTCCGTGAAGATGTAGGGCTTCATCTTCGGGTGCCACTTGCGGGTGCGGTGCCCGAAGTGGACGCCCGTTTCGAGCAAGGCTTTCATAGAAATGACGGCCATGGGGGAAAACTCCTTTGCGTTAACTGAGCCGCCCGTCAACCCTGACGGAGCACCTGGCCACAGGCGCACGCCCGATTCGGTCGGAGCGGCATGAATAGTCTGCGTCCCTCTGGGAGAGGCGCAGCCGGGCGGCATCTTACCACAACGACTCGAATTTGTGTAGTATACTTAGACCATGTTCCACATTGCTCTACGCGGCATCTCCCATATTGTCCGGGCGACGAACGCTCCGCCTATGGATTCCCCCACCTGGATTGCCCTGGGCGATCAGGGGCCGTTCCCGTCCGATTTCGCCCTCCAACACCGGAGGGCGACCCTCGCAGATGCCTCGCCCCGATCCATCCTCCAGGCCCTGGCGCCTCACGCCTGCCTGAGCGTTCATTTGAACCCGCCCACCCAGACCCTGGCCGCCTCGGCGGCCCCCGGTGTGGCGCACTACTTCCGCCTCGCCGACGGCGCCGTCAAACCTCTGCCGTCCGATCCAGAGCCGATCATGCTGGGGCAGGGGGATACTTACGTCGCGCTCAATCCGGTGGCCCTCACCCTGGCTGACGGCCCGGCGATTGCGCAATTCATCCACCTGCGCGACTACTTCAACGTTGACAAATTGGCGTCGGCCCTGCTGGCGCACCTCGTCGAAGTCGCCGGCGTCGCCGAAGCGCCGGGCAACCTCACCATCCTCGTCGTCGAATCCAGGTAGCTGCCCAAAGCCATTCGGCGGCAGCATGTCCCGCTTCACTTACCTCAACGCCGAGCTGCATTGCGACTCTGTCCCCCTGGCGCGCCTCGCGCGGGAATATGGCACGCCGCTCTACGTCTATTCTGCCCCGGTTATCCGCGAAAACTACCGCCGCCTGGCCGCGGCCTTCGCCGCGTTGTGCCCGCTCATCTGCTTCGCCGTTAAAGCCAATTTCAACCTGGCCCTGCTGGCCCAGCTGAAAGCCGAGGGCGCGGGCTTCGACATCGTCTCCGGCGGCGAGTTGTATCGCGTCCTCACCATCGGCGCGGACCCGGCGCGCGTCGTCTTCGCCGGCGTCGGCAAGACCGAGGCCGAGTTGGCCTACGCCCTCGAAGCGCGCGTGGGCTGGTTCAACGTCGAGTCCGCCGACGAGCTCGCCCGGCTCAACGCGCTGGCGGCCGCGCGCGGCGAGCTGGCGACCGTCGCCCTGCGCCTCAACCCGGGCGTCGAGCCGGACACCCACCACCACATCCAGACCGGAGGGGCTGGGAGCAAGTTCGGCCTCCCGGTGGACGAAGCCCTCGCGCTCGTCCGCCGCGCGGCTGAATTTCCTGCCATTGCCTTCCGGGGCGCGCACATCCACATCGGCTCTCAAATTCCTAACCCCGCGCCCACCCTGCAAGCCATCGAAATTGCCCTCGACTTCATCCATCAAGCGAACGCCAACCTTGCCTCATCCGTTACCAAATCCGCTGCTACCTCCATTGACCACCTGGACATCGGCGGCGGATTCCCCGTGCCCTACCACGAAAGCGACGTTTACGCCTCGATTGAAGACTTCGCCGCGCCAATCGTGGCACGCTTAGCGCCGCTGGCCGATCGCTTATCGTTTCATCTTGAGCCGGGTCGTTATATCATCGCCGATGCGGGCGCTTTGGTCACGACCGTGCAGACGGTCAAAGAGGTCTCTGGCCGCCGCACCCTCGTCGTGGACGCCGGCATGAACACCCTCCTCCGCCCTGCTCTCTATGACGCCTATCATCAAGTCCTTCCTCTCCATCAACTCTCCCACCTCGCGCCTCCCACCTCCAACGTCTCACTCACCAACATCGTCGGCCCGATCTGCGAATCCTCCGACGTCCTCGCCCGCAACCGCGAACTCCCCCCGCTTGAGCCTGGCGACCAGCTCGCTTTTATGAACGCGGGGGCGTATGGCTTCAGCATGGCCTCCCATTACAACTCCCAACCGCGCCCTGCCGAGGTCCTGGTGGAGGGCGAGGCGACTCGCCTCATCCGCCGCCGCGAGAAGTACGAGGACTTGATCGCCGATGAAACCTGGCCGGCGACCGCCTGAGCCGGAAACCCAGTATGATAATCAGTCCAATCTCACTTACGGAGCGCATGTGTGATCGAACTTGACATCCCCGGACGGGGCAACTTTAGACTGGAGCACCTCGTGCTCGACGTTAACGGCACGCTGGCCAGGGACGGACGATTGCTGGACCGCGTCCCGAAGCTCCTCGCCGGCCTGCGTGATCGGCTGAGCCTCCACCTGCTCACCGCCGACACCTATGGCAAGCAGGAGGCCATTGACCTGATGCTGGGGTTGAGAGCCAGCCGCCTCCGGCCCGGCGACGAAGCCAGGCAGAAGGGTGACTACGTGAACAACCTGGGCGCGGAGAGGGTCGTCGCCATCGGGCAGGGCGCGAACGACGCCGAAATGCTGAAAGCCGCCGCCATCGGCATGGCGGTCCTGAGTGATGAAGGATTGGCCGTGGAAGCGCTGGTGAACGCCAAGATCGTCGTGCACAGCATCTACGACGCCCTCAGCCTGCTGGAGTTCCCCTCGCGCCTGGTGGCGACGCTCAGACGGTAATGATCATTTATGCCGCGCATGACTTCCGCGCAGTTCATGCAGGCGCTTCCCCCCGTGACACGGGAGCATTTGCCTCCGCCCCTGCGCAAGTTCAAAAACGCTAGTCGCGGCTGGCTGTGCCAACTCTATTACCGCGACCCCCGGCTGCACTATGAGGTCTGGAATATGGGGGAACGGCGCGGGCTGCTTGAAATCGGCCTACACTTCGAGAGCAAGGACCGGGCGAAGAACCTGGCGCTGCTCGCCGGTTTCTCGCGGCATATGGTGGAGGTTAAAGCCGCGCTCGGTCCCCAATGGGAGGCCGAGCCGTGGGACAGGGGGTGGACAAAGGTTTACGAGACAGTGCCTTACGAGCCGTTCAGCACTGAGGTCTTGGAGACAGTGGCCAGACGGCTGGCTCGCGCGATGACGGTGCTCCAGCCGATCTGGGATGGCTTGTGAATGAAGAGGGAGCGGATCACCGGGGGTCAGTTCATCGTCACCACTTTCACCCCGCGTACGCCCTCGATGGATTGGCATACCTCCGCCACCGCCGTCTTGGCCGGCTCACTGGCAAAGTGGCCGATGACCCCGACGTGCCCGAAGAAGCACGTTACGCTGTAGCCCGGCGGGATATCTTTGGTACGGGGGTCGGTGATGAGCGCGTGGGCAACGCGGCGCGTGAGGCTGCCGTCGTCAAAAAGCTTGTTGGTCACGCCCGTCACGCCGGGGGTGGCGCGCACGGCGCGCTCCACCTCGATCGCCGCAAAAATCGAGGGCACGATGCCCGTCAGGGCCACGTGACCCTGCCTGACGCTGACATTCACCTCCGCGTGCGTTGGTCGGACAATGTCCAGCCCCCGGATCGCGCCCACAACTTCCGCCTCAATATCCAGGTCTGTGCCGGCCTCGGCAGGGACAACCGTTGTATCCATAGCGCCTCCAGTCTTTGGTTAGAGTGAATTGCTGGTTGCTTTCAATATACTCCGTCTTCTGGTTTTTGTCATTCAGCGCCTTAATTAATCCAGCCTGCTGCGGTCAACATAGGTATGATCGGAAATAAAACATCGCGCTGCGCATCTACGGCATGAGCGTTCCAGTCTATTTTCGACTGAATCTGTTAGCATTAGCCCCAGATATGGCGGTCATGACGTCGTAAAGTTAGGATGTTAGGAAGCTGGCGGGGCAGTCACGCAGGTCTGCCCATATATTGTGGCGATAGCTTGCCAGGGGAGCGAACCTGAGTCTGGGGGCTACCCGGTGAGGAAGATTAGGAATCTTTTTAAGCCGAAGTACGTTGACTCAGGCAGCCAAATTCTTTACAGTGTAAGCGCCTGGAAAAGCCTCCTGTGTATCGGGGCTGATGACCACCGACGCAATCGGACGGCCCGAGACGCTGGCCTGGGCTACTCCGCCCGCCCACTCTTTATTGAGCGGTTGACGGGAATTGATGACGAGTATCCTCCCAGCGACGCGCCTCCCTGTTGCCTGAAGAGTCACCGTCGGTATCTTGGTGTTAGCGGCAAGCCAAGACAGCCCCGCCCTTCACACCACAGTGAGGCTTTTCTGTTACGCCGAGGCAGACCGGGCGAACCGAATTTCGGTTCGCCCGGTCTTGCTGTCGGGTGGAACAACTTTGCGTCTGCGACAGACCGGGCTAGACTTGTTTCTGTCGGGAAACCCTATTGGCGAATCGAGAAACCCGTTTTCTCGCAGAAAACGGGTTTCGGCCGCGGGTTTCCCGACGGAAATCAGACTCGTTCCTGTGAGGATAGCCCATGTCCGACACGCCCAAACTCAACTACCCTAAAACCTTCCTCCTCGGCTTCGGCTTCTTCGGCGTCAGCGTGATCTGGGGCCTCTATAACGCCTTTGTCCCGGTCTTTCTGTCGGATCGGTTTAACCTGCCCCCGGCCTTCATCGGTTTCTTCATGACGCTGGACAACATCGCCGCGCTGTTGATCCAGCCGCCCATCGGGGCCTGGTCAGACAGGCTCCGCACCCCCATCGGACGGCGCATGCCGTTCATCCTCGTTGGCGCACCCATCAGCGCCGTGGCCTTTGGCGTCATCCCAGTCGCGGCAGCACTGCCCGTGTTCGTCGTTTGCACCAACTCACTTCTCCTCAGCATGGCCTTGTGGCGCACGCCCGTGGTGGCCCTCATGCCGGATATCACGCCCTCCCAGCATCGTTCGCAGGCCAACGGCATCATCAACTTCATGGGCGGGGTGGGGGCGATCATCGCCTTCCTCGGCGGCTCGGCGCTGTACAGGCTAAACCCGGCTTTCCCGTTCTGGCTGGGATCGGCGCTGGTCGTGATAGCGGCGCTGCTCGTCCTCGCCGTCATCCGGGAACCGAGAGCGTACGGGACAGCGGAAGCGCAGCCGGGCATGTTAGCGAGCCTCCGCGAACTCATGCAGGACGACGATAAAAGCGCGCTGCGTATTCTATTGGCGATTTTCTTCTGGTTCCTGGGCTATACCGCAGTCGAGGCTTTCTTTACCCTGTACGCCAGAAATCACCTGGGACTTGACGAGGCGGATGGCACCCGCCTGTTGGGCCAACTCTCGCTCCTCTTCGTCATTTTTGCCCTGCCCGCCGGGTACATTGGCGGGAGGGCCGGGCGACGCGCGACCATCGTCAGCGGCCTCCTCCTGATGGGCCTCGCTATGCTGACGATGTTCTTCCTCCCTGTCGCGACACTCGTTACACCGCTCGGCAAATTGCCTGTCCTGGGTGTTGTCCCGGTGATCGGTTTGCTCCTGATGACGGCTGGGGCGGCGTGGGCGCTCATCAACATCAATTCGCTGCCGATGGTCGTGGACATGACCGGGGCGGCCCGCATCGGCACGTATACCGGCCTGTACTACCTGTTCTCCACTTTCTCCGCCATCGTCGGTCCGAATGTGAACGGTTGGCTTATCCAACTCACGGGCAACAACTACAACGCCATGATGATCGTCGCCCCGGTCTTTATGGCAGTGGCGCTGGGGCTGATGCTGGGAGTGAGGCGCGGGGAAGCCGTGACGGCGCCGGCCGGCGCAGATTGATCGTCAGGCTATTGACAGGCAAACTTCATCTGCGGGGCCTCGCTTCGCGTAGAGTGTAGCGAAGGAGAGTCTCGCCATGGATTTTGATTGTGACTGCGACGGTTTCGGATTTGGGTGGTTCTTTCCTGCGTTGCTGGTGGGGAAGCTGATCGCCGAGGCTTTTGACCGCCCGCGGGAGTGGGAAGCGCCTCAGCCGCCTCCCAGGCCTCAGCCGCGAAAGCGGGAACAGCCAGCGCGTGTAGTCGTTGCGCCGGGACCAAAGGCGTTCGCGCGCTGCCAGATCTGCGACCATTCGGTGAACGCCGACTTCGCCTTCTGCCCCCACTGCGGCGCGCGCCTCACGCCCCCGACCTGCCGCTATTGTGGGCAGCAACTGGACCGCATGATGGCCTACTGCCCGCACTGCGGCGGCCCGGCGAAGGGATGAGGGTGACGAATGGCGGGGACGGGCAACGCAACAGGCCGGCTGCACTCGTCACTTGTCACGCCTCACTCATCACCCTCGCCATATGTCTTGGCTCTTTCACGCGCCAGGCGAGCAGGACCAGGCCGCCGATGGCGAAGGCGAGCGAGGTTGCAAACAGCGTCGGGTAATTCCAGGTCTGCGCAATCCATCCGCCGAGCAGGGGAGCGATGAGCAGGGCAGGGCCGGTCGCCGTGCGCGCCAGGCCGATGTACGTGGGCCGCTCGGCCTCCGGCCCGAACTCCATGGCAATGTTCAAATCTGAGAGCACCCCCCCGGCGCTGCTGAAGCCCATCAAGGCGAAGACCAGATAAAATCCCCACGCGGCGGTGGAGAACAGCGCCACGCCGAGGGCCGCCAGCCACAGGCCGGCCGCGATCTGCATGACTTGTTTGTGCCCCACCCGGTCGCCAAGCGGCCCCCACACCGCGTAGCCCACGACCCCCGCCCCGTACAGAATCCCGGTGTAAATCGCCGCCGCCGAGTCCGGCAGCTGGAAATGCTCAACCGCATACACGGCCATGAAGCCGAAGGCCATCCCGCCGCCATAGGCCAGCCAACGGCTGAGCAGGTAGGTGCGGAAGTTCGTATCGCGCTTGAGGATGCCGAACAAACGCCGGGCATACTGGCGGTTGGAGTGCGGGGGCTGGGGCGGCGGCGGGAGCGCCGGTTCTTTGGTGAGCATGAAGAAGCCCTGCGAGGCGGTGATGGCCAATGCGCCGACGAAGAAGCTCACGGCGAAGTTCTGGGGGTAGGGGAGGCGGGCCAGCAAGATCGCCGCCAGCGTTGATCCTCCCACGCCGAGCAGCTGACCGACGAAGTGCGCCGCGCCAAAAAACCGGCCCCGGTGCGAAACCGGGATGACTTTGGCGATCATCTCCTGCCAGGGCGTGGCGACGATGCCGCTGCCGACGGATTTCCAGAGGACCAGCAGGATGAAGATGGTGATCGCCGTTGACCGGGGCAGGCCATCCATCCACAGGATGGCGAACGGCATGACCAGATAGGGGACACGTTCAATCGCGCCCAGCACGGCTACCACCGGAAGCTTGCGCGGCAGGCGTTCGACGTAGGGGGCGAGGAACAGCTGAGGCAGGAACCAGCCCGCGTCGGTGAGCGCAGGGATCAGGCCGATGACAAACGGCGAGTCGGTCAGGTGCGCCGCATACACGGGCAGGATGGCGTTGACCGAGATGAAACTCGCGCCGAACAGCCAGGTCATCATGTCCATCATGTTCACGACGAAATTGCGCCGGAAGCGCCGGGCAATTTCCGGGTGGACGTTGGCTTCGGGGGGAAGAGCAAAAAAGTTATCCAGCCGCGCGAGGCCGCGAACTCTCATGCAACACACTCCAGTTTGTCAACGGATGGAATAGATTTGAGCGGGAGGATCATCGCCCCAACGTGCGCTTCACCACAATCGGGTCGTCGGCAATGATACCATCAACGCCGAGGGCGCGGAGCGCGAGATACAGCCAGGGGGACTCATAACCCCAGAACCAGGTGAACACCTGTCGCCCCTGACGATGCGCTTGACCGGTCATGAATGGATTGAGCAGCGCCAGGTAGGCCAGCGGGCAGGCATATTGCGCCCCGGCGGGCACGGCGCTCACCGTCAACATCTTCTCGTCATACAACGCGCCGATGTTCGCCGCCGCGCTCAACGCGCGCACCTTCGCCAGCGACTTCCAATCGAACGACATGATGAGCGTGCGCTCCAGGTAGTTCGCCGCCTCCAGTGCTTTCAGGACCTTCGCCTCGATGCCCGGATACAGGCTGGGCGACTTGAGTTCGGCCAGCATCCAGACCCCGGCGGATTTGGCGAGGTCAAGGGCTTCCTGAAAGGTGGGGACCGGCTCGCCCCGGCCGGCGTCGAGCGCGCGTATCTCCGCGAGAGTCAGCTCGCGCACCGCGCCCCGGCCGTTGGTCGTGCGGTCCACCGTCTCGTCGTGGAGGATGACCGGCTCACCGTCCATCGTCATTTGAACGTCAAACTCGAAGCCATCCACGCCGATGGACAGCGCGTTGCGGAACGCGGCCATTGTGTTCTCAGGCGCATACTTGGGCCCGCCACGATGAGCGATGAGTTTGGGGGAGGCGTTGGGAGGGGGAGGCATAATGGGCCGTGGACAAGCGGGCAGGGGGCAAGGGAGTGAGGGGGCGGGAGAGCACCTCGGCTCCCCTGCACGATTCACTCTGCGAAAACGATCTGGCTGCGCTCCGGGCCGACGGAGATGAGCGAGACGGGAACGCCGGTGAGTTCCTGAATGCGCTGCACGTAATGGCGGGCGGCGGCGGGGAGCGCGGCCAGCGTGCGCACGCCGCTCACGTCTTCACTCCAGCCCGGTATGGCCTCGTAGACGGGGCGGAAGGGACTCAGGTCAGCCGGGCCGAGGGGAAGCTCGGCATGAGTCTTATCCCCGCTGGTGTAGGCGGTGCACAACTTCACCGTGCTTAACCCTGATAGCACGTCCATCTTGGTCAGCGCCAGTTCGGTGACGCCGTTGACGCGGATGGCGTAGCGCAGCAGGACCAAGTCGAGCCAGCCGCAGCGGCGCGGGCGGCGCGTGACCGTGCCGAACTCGTCCCACGGATTCTCGCCAGTGCCGCGCAGCCGGTCGGCTTCCGCGCCAAAGACCTCGGTGGGGAAAGGGCCTTCGCCCACCCGCGTCTGGAAGGCTTTGGCCACGCCGACGACCCGCCCCACGAACTGCGGCCCCACGCCTAACCCGACGAGCGCGCCGCCGGAAGTGGGCGAGGAACTGGTGACGAACGGGTAAGTGCCGTGGTCCACGTCGAGCAATGCGCCCTGCGCGCCTTCGGCCAGGACGACCGCGCCCTCTTTCAGTTTTTGGTGGAGATAGAGTGACGTGTCTATGATGTACGAAGCCAGACGGCGAGCGTAGTCGGCGTACTCGGCGGCAATGGCGGCGAGGTCGAGCGAGGGCCGGTGATACACGCCTTCCAATATCTCGTTGTCGCTGTGGATTTCATCCGCGATCCGGTCGCCGAGGTGTTCGGGATCGAGCATGGCTTCGAGACGAACGCCGTGCCGCGCGATCTTGTCGGTGTAGGCCGGGCCGATGCCGCGCCCCGTGGTGCCGATCCTGGCCCCGGCTCCCGCACGCCGGGCCTCCTCGGCGCGGTCGAGGGCGAGGTGCGCGGGCGTGATGAGGTGCGCGGAGGCCGAGATTTTGATGCGCTCTGGAGAGACATTCAACCCGGCCTGCGCGAGTCGGTCTATCTCCTCCAGCAGGCGCGCCGGGTTGACGACCATGCCGTTGCCCAGCACGCCGATCACGCCAGGGTGAATTAATCCCGACGGCAGTAGATTCAACTTGAAGATTTGCCGGCCGACGGTGACCGTATGTCCGGCGTTGTCGCCGCCGGAGTAGCGCGCGGTGATCTGCGCATTTTGCGCCAGCAGGTCGGTGATGCGGCCTTTGCCTTCGTCGCCCCACTGCGCGCCGACGATAATGTTGAGAGGCATGATAGCTCCTCACCTCACCCCCCACCCCGGCTTCGCCAGCCCTCCCCCTCTCCTGGGTTTGGCCCAGGAGAGGGGGGAGGGGACGGGGGTAGGGGGTGAGGTCAATACGCTCCGTTCCCAAACAGCACGCGGGGAATCGTCCGCAGCATGATGGTCAGGTCGAGGCCGAGCGACCAGTTCTCGATGTAGTAAATATCCAGCAGGCACATCTCGTCAAACGACAGGTCGCTCCGCCCGGAGACCTGCCACAGACCGGTGATACCCGGCGAGACTTCGAGCCGCTGACGGTGCCACGGCCGGTACTGCGCCACCTCCTCCGGCAGGCCGGGGCGCGGCCCGACCAGGCTCATCTCGCCGCGGAGGACGTTGATCAACTGCGGGATTTCGTCAAAACTCGTGCGGCGCAGCAAGCGCCCCACATGGGTGAGGCGCGGATCATCTTTGATCTTGAACAACGGCCCGGAGGCTTCGTTCAAACCCCGAAGTTGCTTCTTTTCTTCTTCCGCGCCCTGCCGCATGGAGCGGAGCTTGTAGATGGGAAACGGCTTGCCGTTTTCGCCGATGCGCGTCTGACTGAAGAGGACCGGGCCGGGCGATTCGAGCCGGATGGCGAGGGCGATCAGCAGCGTGAGCGGCGCGGCGACGATCAGGCCGAGCAGCGCGAGCACGATATCGAGCACGCGCTTCGCCAGACGCCCGAGGCGGGAGATGGTCGCTTCTTTGATGCCGATGAGCGGGATGCCGCCGATGTCGTCGAAGTCCACGCGGTTGAGCGAGAGTTGGAAGAGGTCGGGGACGACGCGGGCGCGCGCGCCCAGAGCCTCGCAGGCGCGCACCAGGCCGATGATCTGGCGCTGGTCCATCCACGGCAGGGTGATGATCACCTCGTCCACGCGCTCATTCTTGAGGAGAGTCTCGACATGATCCAGGCTGCCCAGCGCTTTGAAGCGCCCGAGGTCGCCTTTGGCCGGGTCGTCGTCCACGAAGCCGACGACCTGATAGCCGAGATCGGGACGGGCGACGAGGTTGCGCATCACCGCCCGGCCAATTTCGTCTGCCCCGATGATGAGGACGCGATCCACCCCCTGGCCGTGTTTGCGAAATTCGGCCTGCGCCGCGCGCCGGGTGAGCCGCGCGCCGCTGAGCAGAATGATGGTGATGACTCCGACTTCGACCAGCAGGAGGCGCGAATAGACGAGCGGCTGGAAGAGAAACGTCGCGGCGATGAGGATGACGGCGACGGTGGTTGTGGCGTTGCTGACGCGGTACAGGTCCTCGAACCAACTGCCGCCGCGCCGCCGGACGTACGCGCCATCCAG
>DATDRS010000057.1:0-7872 GCA_035291605.1 Anaerolineales bacterium
GTGATCTTTGGGCAGCTCCTGCCCCAGGTGCTGGTTGATCAGGAAGATCAACCCGGCCAACCCCGAGTCTTTGGTGAGCGAGACCTCGAGGGGCCGCCCGAGGAGCGCGGGCACGTCGAAGGGGGCGTACATCCACCAGAACTTGTTCAGCCCATCCGCATGGACTCCCGCCCGCGTGCGGTGCGCGTCCCGGCCGTAGAGTGGATATTTCGGCGGGAGCGGCTCGCCCATCTGCGCATAGATTTCGGCCAGTTCGTTGAGCGCGGTGAAGTCGGGGCGCGCATTCGGGAAGTATCCCATCCCGATGAGGTGCAGCAGGAGGCCTTCCAGCGGCGCGTTGCCCGTGCGCTCGCCTTTCCCCAGGCACGTCCCGTTGATGACCGCACAGCCTTCGCGGATGGCCGCGAGACAGTTCGCCGCGATCAGCCAGGTATCGTTGTGCGGGTGAAACTCCAGGTCCGCCGGTTCCAGTCCCAGGGCCTTGAGCGCGCGGAAAATGCGCGGGATACTCCGCGGCAGCGCCACGTCGTCGTAGGGCAGGCCGAGGCCCATCGTGTCGCACACGCGGAACTTGGGGCGCAGCGCCTGGCCGTAAGGCGCGGCCAGCTCCTGCACGGCTTCGACGAACGCCCGCATGAAATCCATCGGCGCGCGGGTGGCGTCTTCGAGGTGCAGACGGGGGCGGATGCCCGCCGCCAGCGTGATCTGCACCGCTTGCAGGTAAGTCTGCGCGGCCTGGGCGCGCCCGCCCGGCTTGAACTTGTGGAAGGTGTGGTAGTCCGAGGCGGAGGCCAGCATCCCCGTCTCGCGCACCCCCAGCTTGCGGATCAACTCCGCGTCCTTCGCCGTCGCACGGATCCACGTCGTCGGCTCGATGGGCGCGCCGCGGCGATGCCGCTCCAATGCGCCTTCGAGCGCGGCCCGGTCCGAAGGCCGATACACAAAGAACTCCGCCTGCCGGATGGCGCCCGAGTTTCCGGTGAAGCGGCAGAGCACGTCGTAGATCTTCAGGCTCTGCACAGTCGTCAGGGGCAGGCCGCCCTGCTGGCCGTCGCGGTGCGTGGTTTCCGTCGTCCAGGCCTCGGCCGGGAGGCCCGGCGGGCGCGTCGTCCACACATAGCGTGGAAAATCCTCGCGCGGGAAGCTTTCGGGAAAATACTCCGGCGTCTCCGGATCGGCGATCTGCGCCTTGACCGCAGCATGGGTAATGGTCGTCGTGGTCATCTTCGCCTCCAGTCTTCAATCTCTCTTATAAGCCACTCCTCAATGACTTGTCAATATTGACTGATAAATCAATATATAATGAGGGAAGACATGAAACACGCTCGCTACCTTACCGCCCGCGAGGCGGCGCAAGAATTGAGCATTAGCCTGCCGACGCTGTACGCCTACGTGAGCCGGGGGTTGATCCGCTCGGAGGCGGCGGGGGGAAGCAAGCGTGACCGGCGCTATCGCGTGGAGGATGTGCAGAAACTCAAAGAGCGCCGGGAGCAGCGGCGCGATCCGGGCAAGGCGGTGGAGCGCGCGCTGCACTGGGGCGCGCCCATCATGGACTCGGCGCTTACATTGATTGCCGAAGGACGAGTTTATTACCGGGGACGCGACGCGCTGGAGTTGGCAACACAGTGCACGGTCGAACAGGTCGCGGCGCTAATTTGGACGGGCAATCTCGACGAGGCGGCGGGGTTGTTCAACGCACCCGTGGGCGCGCGCTCGCCCCGCTTCCAGTCAGCGCGCCGGGATCTTGCCGACCTGCCGACGATGGAAGCCTTCCAAACCCTTTTGCCGCTGGCCGCCGCCGACGATCCGGCCGCCTACGATTTGCGTCCCGCCTCCGTGGCGCGCACGGGCGCGCGCATTCTGAAGCTCATGACGACGATTGCCGCGGACGGTGAACCGCAGGAGGCCGGCATCGCCCAGGCGCTCCAGCGCAGTTGGGCGCCACGGGACGAGCGAGTCCTGCGGTTGATTGACGCCGCCCTCGTCCTGTGCGCGGATCACGAGCTGAACGTCTCGTCGTTCACGGCGCGGTGTGTGGCCTCGGCCGGCTCGACGCCCTACGCGGCGGTGATCGCCGGGTTAGCGGCTCTGCAAGGGCTGAAACATGGCCGTCACACCGAGCGCGTCGAGGCGCTCATGCAGGAAATCGGGAAGCCCGCGCGGGCCCGCGCGGTCGTGGCCGAGCGGCTCAGGCGGGGCGAGGCTATCCCTGGCTTCGGGCATCCGCTCTATCCTGACGGCGACCCGCGCGGCCGGGCGCTGCTTCAGTTGACGGCGGAGGTCTTCCCGCGTTCGCCGGCCGTATCGCTCGCGAAAGCGTTGGCGCAGGCGGCCGGCGATTTGGTGGGTGAGCACCCCACGGTTGACTTTGGGCTGGCGACGCTGGCGCGCGCGCTGAACCGGCCGACGGGCGGCGCGTTAGCCATTTTTGCGCTGGGGCGGACGGTTGGATGGATCGGCCACGCGATTGAGCAATACCGGCTCGACCAGATGATTCGCCCCCGGGCGCGGTACGTCGGCCCGCTGCCGTAGATAGCCGTTGCCAAAGTCCAGTTTCTTGCGGCGCAGAATTTGTGCTATAACCTCAGCCATATCTCATCTCCGCGAGGTCACGTATGGCTAAATACGCCGCTGCCATTGATCAGGGCACGACGAGCACGCGCTTCATGATCTTCGACCACGCTGGGAAGGTCGCGGCGATTGAACAGAAGGAGCACGCGCAGATTTACCCGGAGCCTGGCTGGGTGGAACACGACCCGCTCGAAATCTGGGAGCGCACGCAGGGGGTGATCGCGGGCGCGCTGCGGCAGGGGAACGTTGACCCGAAAGACATTGCCGCCGTCGGCGTGACTAACCAGCGCGAGACGACGGTGGTGTGGGAGAAGGCGACGGGCAAGCCGGTCTACAACGCGATTGTCTGGCAGGACACGCGCACGGCCGACATCTGCAACGCGCTGGCGAAAGACGGCGGGCAGGACCGCTTCCGCGCTCGCGCCGGGTTGCCGCTCGCCACCTATTTCTCCGGCCCGAAGATCAAGTGGATATTGGACCATATCGAGGGGGCGCGCGCCCGCGCCGAGCGGGGAGAACTGCTCTTCGGCAACATTGACACCTGGGTCATCTGGAACCTCACAGACGGCCCGGACGGCGGCGTCCACGTCACCGATGTCTCCAACGCCTCCCGCACGCTGCTGATGAACCTGGAGACGCTCGATTGGGACGCCGATATTCTTGAGATCATGGGCATCCCGCGCAGAATGCTCCCCGCCATTCGGGCGTCGAGCGAAAAGTATGGGACGGCGACCGGCGCGCTGACGGGAGTCCCGGTCGCGGGCGATCTCGGCGATCAGCAGGCCGCGCTCTTCGGCCAGACGTGCTTCTCACCCGGCGAAGCGAAGAATACTTACGGCACGGGCTGCTTCATGCTCCTGAATACAGGCACAGCGCCAGTGCCGTCGAAGAACGGCCTGCTCACCACGCTGGCTTACAAGATCGGTAATGAGCAGGCCGTGTATGCGCTCGAAGGCTCGATTGCGATCACGGGCGCGCTGGTGCAGTGGCTGCGCGACAACCTGGGGCTGATTCAAAAGTCCGCCGACGTTGAAGCCTTGGCGCAGACCGTGGACGACAACGGCGGCATCTACTTTGTTCCTGCGTTCTCCGGCCTGTATGCGCCCTATTGGAAAGACAACGCCCGCGGCGCCATCGTGGGCCTGACGCGCTACGTGAACAAGGGGCACATCGCTCGCGCCGCGCTCGAAGCCACCGCCTACCAGACGCGCGAAGTGCTCGACGCAATGAACAAGGACTCGGGCGTGAGCCTGACCGCGCTCAAAGTGGACGGCGGCATGGTGCAGGACGAACTGCTCATGCAGTTTCAGGCCGACGTCCTCGGCGTGCCCGTCATCCGCCCGACGGTGGCCGAGACGACCTCCCTCGGTGCGGCCTACGCCGCCGGGCTGGCCGTGGGCTTTTGGGAACGGGTGGACGACCTGCGCGCGAACTGGGGCAAGGACAAGGAATGGGTTCCGCGGATGAACGCCGCGCGGCGCGAGAAGTTGTACGCGGGCTGGAAGAAGGCGGTGACGCGCACCTTCGATTGGGTGGAGTGACCTTAAAGAGGAGACCGTATGAGCGAACAAGTCGGCTTCATCGGCCTCGGCATCATGGGCCGAGGTATGGCCCGTAATCTGCTGAAGGCAGGCTTCAAAGTGTGTGTATGGAACCGCACGGCAAGCAAGATGGACGAACTGGCCGCCGAGGGCGCGACGAAGGCCGCCAGCCCCGCCGACCTGGCCGCGCAGTCCGACGTCGTCATCACCTGCGTCAGCGACACGCCCGACGTCGAAGCCGTGATCTTGGGCGACGACGGCGTGATCCACGGCCTCCGGCCCGGCGCGCTGGTGATTGACATGAGCACCATCAGCCCGCACGCCACGCGCGAAATCGCCCGAAAGCTTGCCGGGAAAGGCGCGCACATGCTCGACGCGCCTGTGAGCGGCGGGAGCGAGGGCGCGGCTAAAGGCACGCTCACCATCATGGTCGGCGGCGAGGCCGGGCAGGTGGCCCGCGCCATGCCGGTCTTGCAGGCGATGGGCAAGACCATCACGCATGTCGGCGGACACGGCGACGGGCAGATGGTGAAGCTCGTCAACCAGATCCTGGTCGTGGGCAACTGTCTTGCGATGTGCGAGGCGCTGCTGTTCGCGCAGGCGGGCGGCCTCGATCTGCGCAAAGCGTTTGAGGCCGTCGCGCCGGGGGCCGCCGGGAGCTGGATGCTCAGCCAGCGCGGCCCGCAGATTCTCAACCGCGACTGGCGGCCCGGCTTCACGATTGACTTGCAGCAGAAAGACGTGCGCCTGGTCCTCGCCGCCGCCGACCAGCTCGGCGTGCCGCTGCTCGGCACGGGCCTCATCTTCAACCTCTACCGGGCGTTGCAGGCCGACGGCCTCGGCGGCGAGGGCAATCACGCGCTCATCAAGGCGCTGGAGAAACTCTCTGGACTCGAAGTCCGCGCGGGTGGATAATCCACACCATGGACCTGCTCCTCGCCCACGGTTACTTCCTCGCTGAAGACGAGCACGAGCGCCGGGTGATGAAGCCGTACCCCACGCTCGGCCTGCTCTACCTCTCGGCCTATCTCAAGTCCAAAGGCTTTGCCGTCGGCGTGTTCGACTCCACGTTCCAATCGCTCGCCGACTTTGAAGCGCGCCTGCGCGCCGAGCGCCCGCCCGTCGTCGGGTTGTACGCGAACCTGATGACCAAGTTCAACGTGCTGAAGATGATCCCGCTGTGCAAGGCGGTTGACGCGACGGTGGTCCTCGGCGGGCCGGAGCCGGTTTCGTACGCCGCCGAATACCTGGCGCGCGGCGCGGACGTGATCGTGGTAGGGGAGGGGGAACTGACGGTCGAAGACCTCCTGGCCCGCCGCTTCCAGAACTTGCGCGAGGTTCCCGGCATTATCTTTCGCGCCGGGGATGGCGCGGTCGTCCGCAATCCACCCCGGCCTTACATTTCCAATCTCGATGCGCTGCCTTTCCCCGACCGCGAGGCGATTGACGGCGACCGCTACGTGCGCGTTTGGCGCGAACATCACGGCCTGGGGTCGGTCTCGCTCATTTGCGCGCGCGGCTGCCCTTATCACTGCCAGTGGTGCAGCCACGCGGTCTACGGCCACACCCACCGCCGCCGCTCCCCGGCCAATGTCGTCGCCGAATTGGAAATGCTTTTGGAACGCTATCAGCCTGATCAAATCTGGTACGCCGACGACGTGTTCACCATCCACCGCCGCTGGTTCTTCGAGTACGCAGCCCTCCTCAGGCAGCGTGGGATCAAGATCCCCTTCGAGTGCATCTCGCGCGCCGATTGCATGAACGAAGACGTGGTGAGGACGCTGGCCGAGATGGGCTGTTGCCGGCTGTGGATCGGCTCGGAGTCCGGCAGTCAGCGCATCCTCGACGCGATGCGCCGCGATGCCGACGCCGAAGACGTGCGGGCCAAGACGAAGATGCTTCAGCAGCACGGCATCCAGGTGGGGATGTTCATCATGCTCGGTTACGAGGGCGAGGAAGTGGCCGACCTCGAAGCGACGACCGAGCATCTCAAACTGGCCAAGCCAGACACCTTCCTCACCACGGTCGCTTACCCCATCAAAGGCACGCCCTATTACGCGGAGGTCGAGGCCCGCGTCCTGGCCCGCGCGGAGTGGGATAAAGTCAGCGACCGTGATCTTACAGTGCAAGGCCGTTATTCGCGCCGCTTCTATTCGTTTGCCACGCGCTGGATGGTGAACGCAGTCGCGCTGCACCGCGAGTGGCGCGGCCCCCGCCGCCCGCTCAGCCTCGCCAGGACGCTCGCCAACACCGCGCTGGGCCGGGCGGGGATGATGCTCACGCGCCATGAGCGTGAGGCGTGACCAGTGATGTGTGTACGTTGCTCGCTCCATGTCCGCGCCCTTCGACTCCGCCGCTCCTACCTATGACGCCGATTTCACCCACACACCCCTCGCCCGCGCGCTGCGGGACATCGTGTGGGAGCGGCTGGCCGCGCTCTTCCCGGCGGGCGCGCGCGTGCTCGAACTGGCCTGCGGCACGGGGGAGGATGCGCGCCACCTCGCCTCGCGCGGCCTGCGCGTCCTCGCCAGCGATCAATCCGAAGCAATGCTCGCCGTGGCGCGGGAGAAGTGCGCCGGACTGCCGGTGGAGTTTGTGCAGCTGGATGTTAGAGATTGGAGATTAGAGATCGGAGATGGGGGGGTGTTTGACGGCGTTTTCTCCAACTTTGGCGGCCTCAACGTCCTCCCCAAGCACCAATCTCTGATGACTCATCTTTCCCGCCTCGTCCGCCCCGGCGGTCATCTGGCCTTCGTCCTCATGGGCCGCTGGTGCGCGTGGGAAATCCTGTGGCACCTCGCGCATCTCGACCTCTCCACCGCCCTGCGCCGCCTCAACCGGGAGGGCGCGATGGCCCGCGTGGGCGGGTCGGCCATGCGGGTGTACTATCCCACGACCGCCGCGCTGCGCCGCGCGGCCGAACCGCACTTTCGTCTCACGCGGGTCCGCCCGCTGGGGCTTTTTCTCCCCCCTTCTTATCTTGAACCGCTCGCCCGCCGCCGCTTTTTCCCCTTCCGCCTGCTGGCTTTTCTCGACCGCCGTATCGGGTACCCTCCCTGGGGCGATCATACGCTCTACGAATTCAGACGAAACTCAAATTGACTAAAAGGCCGGTTGGGAGTAAATCTATGGCAAGCGGGGAAACGCAAATCACACCCTCTATTCCCGAAGGAGACTGCTATGTATAACTATCCGCTCAATTTGTCGTTCAAAATGATCGCCTTCAACCCGCAGGTCAAAATCACGGATGCTTCCGGCCAGACCGTGCTGTACGTGAAGCAGAAGGCGCTGGCGCTCAAGGAGGACGTGAAGGTCTTTGCGGACGAGACCCAGCAGCGCCAGTTGTACCAAATGAAGGCCAACAAGATCATTGACTTCTCCGCGCAGTACAACATCACCAAAGCCGATGGGATGCCGGTGGGCGCGGTCAAGCGGCAGGGCATGCGCTCGCTGTGGAAGGCGAGCTACAACGTCGTGGACTCGTCCGGCGGGGAGGTGGGCCTCATTCACGAAGAGAATCCGTGGATCAAAGTCCTGGATGGGCTGGTGAGCGATATTCCTTTCGTCGGCATGTGGATCAACCCGGCCTATCTCATTGACGTGCGCGGCCAGACCGCGCTGTATCTCAAGAAACAGCCCGCTTTCATGGAGGGCAAGTTCACGCTGGATAAGCGCGGCAGCTTTTCTGACGCGGACGAGCAATTGCTGCTGCCCAGCGTGATCATGATGCTCATGCTGGAGCGCTCGCGCGGCTGACACA
>DATDRS010000058.1:0-16021 GCA_035291605.1 Anaerolineales bacterium
GGGCAGTTGGGCGAACGAGTAGTAGCGATAGCCGGTGAAGCGGTCCACCTCGACGGGCTTGAGCAATCCCATCTCGTCGTAGTAGCGCAGTGTCTTCACCGAGGCACGGCTGAGTTTTGAAAAGTCTCCGATTTTGATCACGATCGTTCTGGCTCCGCATGCGTCCGGGTGCGCCTGAAGGTGTCGCATCGCCCCTTGCAGGCGATGGGCGCAAGGCCTAAACTACAACTTCAGGCGCCGATGCCCACCATCACCAGCCCCAGCAACCCGAAGATCAAGCAGCTCCGCGCTTTGCGCCAGCGCAAACAGCGTGACGCGACCGGATTGTTCCTCGTCGAGGGGATATATCACGTGGGGGAGGCCGTGGCCGCCGGGGCCGGAGTGGAATACATTTGCTACGCGCCCGACTTGCTCTCCAGCTCTTTTGCCCGCGAGTTGGTCGCGCAGCAAACCGCGCTCGGCGTGCCGTGCCATGCGACCACGCCGCAAATCTTCGCCTCGCTCGCCGAAAAGGAAAACCCCCAGGGGATCCTGGCCGTCGTCCGCAAGCGCCAGTTGACGCTCGAGCGTTTGACGCCGGAGAGCTTCCCGTGGGGCGTGGCCCTCGTCGCGCCGCAAGACCCCGGCAACGTGGGCGCGATTCTGCGGAGCATTGACGCCGTGGGGGCCAGTGGCCTGCTGCTGCTCGACAGCAGCGTGGACCCTTACCATCCCGGCGCGGTGCGGGCGAGCATGGGGGCGCTGTTCTGGTTTCCGGTCGTCGCCGCGCCCTTCGCCGACTTCGCGCAGTGGGCCAGACGGCGCGGCTACCACATCTACGGCGCGTCGGCGCATGGCAGCGCCGATTACCGCTCAATGACCCATTACCAGTTTCCAGGCATCCTCTTGCTGGGCAGCGAGCGGGAGGGGCTATCGGCGGAGCAGGCGGCGGTCTGCGACCACTTGATCCGCCTGCCGATGAAGGGGCGCGTCAGCTCGCTCAACCTGGCCGTGGCGGCGGGGATACTGCTGTATGCGATGGCAGAGAGTGTCGGGTGACGTGTGGCGAGTGGCGTGATGGCGCTCTCGTCACTCGTCACTAATCTCTTAACGACGTCATCGGCACCACCTTCCCCCCGTCGTCCCCCAGTTCGAGGAAGCGGCGTTTGAGGTGGGCCGCGACGTGCGGCGGGACCATGGAACTCACGTCGCCGCCGAGTGAGGCGATCTCGCGCACGGTGGTGCCGCTGAGGAACGTGTGCTCCTCGTTCGTGATGAGCGACATCGTCTCGATGTCTGGCGCGAGGCGGTGGTTTGCCAGCGCCATGCGGAACTCGAGCTCAAAATCAGAGAACACGCGCAGGCCGCGCACGACGACCTTCGCGCCCACCGTCCGGCAGAACTCGACGGTCAGCCCGCTGTAGCCCGTGACGCGGACATTGCTCAACCCCATATACTTGACTGTTTCCTCCACCATCGCCATGCGCTCCTCCGGCGGGAACAGCAGGGACTTGAGCGGCTTGTCGTACACCGCGATCAGCAGTGCGTCGAACAGCGACGCCGCGCGGCGGGCGATATCCATGTGCCCGTAGTGGATGGGGTCAAACGTGCCGGGATAGACGGCGAGGATCTTCAATGTTTCTTCTCCTGACCTCCAATCAACTGACATCCCCCGCGCCTGGCGACCAGAAACGCGCCAGATTTTCGGCAATCGTCCGGTGCTCGGGCAGCGCCAGCGCCGGGTCTGTCTCAAAAAGCCGTTGCGCCTCGCGCCGGGCCTTTTCAATCGTCTGCACGTCGCTCAACTTCGCCATGCGCAGCGCGGCGAAGCCCGATTGCCGCGTGCCGAGGAAGTCGCCGGGGCCGCGCAGTTCCAGGTCCTTCTCGGCGAGGACGAAGCCATCCTGCGACTGTTCCATCGCCGTCAGCCGTTCATCCTGGCGCGGGTTGGGAGCGTCGGAGACGAGCAGACAGAAGGAGGGGTGCTCGCCGCGCCCCACGCGGCCCCGGAACTGGTGCAGCTGCGACAACCCGAAGCGGTTCGCCCCTTCGACGAGCATCACCGTCGCGTTCGGCACGTCCACGCCGACTTCCACAACCGAGGTCGAGACGAGGATGTGAAATTCGCCGGAGCGGAAGCGCGTCATCCCGTCGTCTTTCTCATCCGGCTTCATGCGCCCATGCAGCAGCCCCAGCTTGAGCTCTGGGAACACTTCGCGCTGCAGGCGGTCGTATTCGGCGACGGCGGCCTTGGCCTCGATCTTTTCCGACTCCTCGACCAGCGGGAAGATGATGAAGGCCTGCCGCCCCTGCTGCACCTGGCGGCGGATGAAGGCGTAGCCGCCCTCGCGCTCGTTCGCGTGCCGGATGAACGTCTGGATCGGCTGGCGGCCCGGCGGCGCCTCGTCGAGGATCGAGAGGTCGAGATCGCCGTAGACGGTGAGGGCGAGCGTACGCGGGATGGGCGTCGCAGTCATCACCAGCAGATGCGGGTTCGCGCCCTTGCCGCGCAGGGCCGCGCGCTGGGCCACGCCGAAGCGGTGCTGCTCGTCCACGACGGCGAGGCGGAGGTCGGCGAACTCCACCGGGCCTTCGATGAGCGCGTGCGTGCCGACGACGATCTTGATCTCGCCCGAGCGGAGGCCGGCGTAAATCTCTTCCTTCTCGGACTGAGGCGTGGCGCCTTGCAACAGCCGGATTTCTGATTGCGGGTTGTTGATTGCCGATTGGAGCAGGTTCGAGAGGCTCCGGTAGTGCTGTTCGGCGAGGATGCTGGTGGGGGCCATGAGGGCGGCCTGCGCCCCAGCCTGCACGGCGACCAGCATGGCGGCGGCGGCCACGACCGTTTTGCCCGAACCCACATCGCCCTGCAGCAGGCGGTTCATCGGGACCGTGCGCTGCAGGTCGGCGCGGATGTCCGCGAGGGCGCGGCGCTGAGCGTCCGTGAGGCGGTAAGGCAGAGCCGCGAGAAACGCCTCGAAGGCCTCGTCCGTGATCGCCAGCGGCCTGGCCGTGGCGGACTGCCAGTCTTGGCGCTGACGCAGGACCCCGAGCTGCAGGAGCAGCAGCTCGTCGAAGGCCAGGCGGTGCTGCGCGGCTTCGCGCCTGGCTTCGCTGTCGGGGAAGTGAATCTGGAAGAGCGTTTCGCCGTAGGGCAGCAGCCCGGCGCGGGCGACCATCTCCGCCGGGAGCGGGTCGGGCTGTTTGCGCGCCCAGTGCTCGACGACCTGCCACGCGACCTTGCGCATGGCGTGCTGGGTCACGCCCTCGGTGAGGCGGTAAACCGGCGCGATGCGCCCGGCATTGAGCAGCTCCCGGTCGAGGTATTCCCAGTCGGGGTTGGTCATGGTGAGCCGCCCCAGGTACTGCTGCACACGGCCGGCGACGACGATTTGCTTGTCTGCGCCGAGGGCCCGCGCCAGCCAGGGCGAGGCGTTGAAGAAAGTCAGCTCGATGGCCCCCGTCGTGTCGGAGAGCACGACTTTGAGCGCGCCCCGCTCGCTGCCCCGGAAGCGGCGGATGCGCGAGTCGGTGATCGTGCCAATGATGCTGCACTCCTCGCCGTACTCCAGCCGGTTGATGGTGCGCATCGTCGCGTAGTTGTCGTAGCGGCGCGGGAAGTTGAGCAGGACGTCGCGCAGCGTGCTCAGGCCGAGGCGTTGATAGTCTTTCAGCCGTTCGGGGCCGATGCCGTAGAGCACAGAGAGCGGCGCGTCGAGCGCGGCGTTGGGGTTGAGCGGCGGCTCGGCCTTGAGCGGCCGGGGCGTCGTCGCGCGGCGCGGGCGCGGGTCAATCGGCTCTTCGCTGAAGTGGGTGAAATCGCCGCGCGGGCGCTGCGCGTGGAGCTTGGCCGGCGCCGGGGGTTTGTCAACGGATGGGGCAACGGATGGGGCAGCCGCTTCGCGTGGAGCAGATGATGAAGATGGAGGTGCAGACTCGAGTTGAGGGCGAGGGGGCTCGGGTTCAGTCGTCTCGCGTTTGACGAGTGGGGCGGGCGGCGACGCGGGCGCAGCAGGCCGGGTTGGGGGCTGCAGTTTGGGGGCCGGCGGTTGGGCGAGCGTTGTCTCCCGTTTGGGCGGTTGAGCGGGTTGGGCGCGGGGTTCGGTCGTCGGGCCGGGTCTGGCCGTCGGCGCGCCTTCGACCTCTTTCAGCATCGCCAGCATCGCCTGAATGGCGGCGGGCCGGTCGGCCTGGGCCAGGTCGGGGTAGGCGCGGAGGCGCGTGATGATGCCGTCCACAAAGGCCGGGTCGAACCCGGCGCGGCGGGCGTTCGGCTCCCAGAAGCTGAGCATCTTCGGCAGCCCGCCGATGACGGCTTTGTTGGGATAGCCGTCCTTGATCTCAAGTTGCAGAACTTTGTACAGTTGGTCGAGGACCGGGTGCATGAGGGAGATTGTACCCGAAGAATGGAGATTAGTAATCCGTTATCCGGTGATCAGTAATCGGTGATTGGCAATTAGCTTTTGCCGCCGTTGAATTTTACGAGAGCTTCCGATGCCGGGTTGTCGTTGGGCGGATGAGTTGAAGGCGGTAGCCGTCAATCTCCTTCACCAGACACACGTCTTTGAAAATGAAGTAGGGCACGTCTTCCACGCCCTCATTTTCTGCGGCAGCGTATTCCTGTCCGTAGCGTTCGGCTTCTTTCTTGGAGGTAAAGACGCGCCACTCGGTGTCGAGGTAGCCTTCTCCCCCTGGTTGGGGGAAGTGCTCGTAGGTGATGGCGTAGAGTTTAGGGGCGCGAGGAGGCATATCCAATCTCCTTCAGAAGTTGAAGGCAAGGCTATCAACTATCTTTTTGCCCATCTCCAGTATTTTACTATTACTGCTGCGACAGCCAAACGCAATCGGGCCGATGATTGGACTCATCGGCCATGGAGATGGAAAGTGCGCCCGGCGATTAGGCATCTCTGCAATCTTCTACGCCAATTTCACCGCCGCTACTCCCAACGCATTCGGCCCGACGTGCGTGCCGATGATGCTCGTGGCCTCGACGACGAGCGGCGGCTGGGCGGCCCGCGGCCTGTCCTGAGCGTAGCCGAAGGAGGCGAGGCGCGCGGCGAGCGCGTGGGCGTCGTCCGGGCAGTGGGCGTGCAGGACGGCGAGCCGCTCCAACGGCCCGAGGGCCTCGGTGAGTTCAACCAGTTTCTCCACGGCTTTGTGCCGCGTGCGCAGGCGGGTCACCTGGGAGACGACTCCCTCGCTGAGCTCGATCATCAGTTTGATTTGCAGCAGCTCGCTCATCGCCGCGCTGAGGGCGCTGGCCCGGCCCCCGCGCCGCAGGTACTCGATCGTGTCGAGGAGCGCGTAGACTTTGACGCGGCGGCGCGCCGATTCGACCGCCGCCAGCACTTCGGGGAGCGGTTTCCCGGCGGCAATGGCTTCGGCGGCGGCGAGCACCTGCCAGCCCAGGCCCATCGAGGTCTGTCCGGAATCAATGACCGTGACCCGCTTTCCCAAAGCCTCCGCGCCCAGCCGCGCGGCGTTGTAGACGCCGCTGAGCTGCCCGGCGATGTGGATGGAGACGATCTCGGCCTCGCCGCACTGCGCATAGGCGGCTTCAAACTCGCCCACCGCCGGCGCAGCCGTCGTGGGGGGCGTCCGCAGGGAGGGGAGGCGCTCGTAGAACTCCGCCCGCGAGATTTCGATCCCGTCCCGGTACGACCGGCCTCCCAGATTGAGCACCGCCGGGACGACGATGATGCCGTGGCGCTCGACCAGCTCGGCAGGCAGGTCGGCGGTGGAATCGGTGACGAGGCGCATGGGATAGTGAACAATGACCAGTGAGCAGCAAGCAGTAAACTCTTTACTGCTTACGGATCACTGATGACTGATGACCGATTATTCTGCTTCCTCCTCCCCCTCAAACACAATCATCCCCATCGCCTCCGGGCCGAGGAAGGTGGCGAGCGAGGGCCCGTAAGCGAGCACGGGCCACTGGCGGCCGGGGAACTCCATCGCCAGCCGTTCGAGGAGCATCCGGGTGTCGTCGGTGTAGCGCGGCGAGCTTTGCAGGATGGCCAGGCGCTCGACGTTGGAGAACTCGACGACGAACTCGATGAGCTTTTCGATGGCCTGCGGGCGCGTGCGCACCTTTTCCATCGGGACGAGGTCGCCCTCCTCCATCGTCAGGAACGGCTTGATGCCGAGCATCCCGCCGAGGATCGCCTGCGCCTTGCTCACGCGCCCGGCTTTCGCCAGATACTCCATCGTCTCGGTGAAGAACACGCTGTAGAGCCGGGGAACCATGCCGCGCACGATGCGCACCACGTCTTCCTGTGAGGCGCCCCGTTCGGCGGCGAGCGCCGCGGCTTCCACGAGCACGCCCAGGCCGATGGAGGTCGAGAGCGAGTCGATGACGTGAATTTTGCACCGCCCCGTGAGCGCCTCGGCGCCGGCGCGGGCGTTTTGCGTCGTGCGGCTGAGCTTGCTCGACAGGTGAATGGACAGGATGCTGTCGCTGGTCTTGGCCGCCTTCTCGTACACGGCGACAAACTGGTCCGCGGTGGGCGAGGCCGCCGTGGGGATGGGGTCGCCCGCGGCGATGCGCTCGAAGAACTGCTCGGCGTCGAGGTCTACGCCTTCCTTGAACGAGTGCTTGCCGAAGTGAATGGTCAGCGGGACGACGGTGACGTCGTGTTTTTCGGGGAAGGCCGGATCAAAGAAATGCGCGGCGCTGTCGGTGACGATGCGGACTTTGGGCATATCGCGTATGGCATATCGCCTATCGCGCATCGCCTCTGGCCTGACCTCCTGTGCCATCCGCCCTAGGCGATAAGCGATCAGAGAACGGCTATTCAGACGATAAGATGTAATGATAATGCGGCTGGCCGCCGCGGTGGATCTCGACCTGCTGGCCGGGATAGGCGGCGCGGACCGCCTCGGCCTGCGCCTCGGCCTGCTGTTCGGTCACTTCCGCGCCGTAGTAAAGCGTAATCAGTTCCCGCTCGCCGGCCCCCATCACTTCCAGCAGGCGCATGAGCGTCTCCGGCAGGCCGTCGCCCGCGACCTTGAGCGCGCCGTTGTGGAGGCCGATGATCTGCCCATCCTGGACGGCGACGCCGTCAATCTCCACCGTCCGGGTGGCCGTGGTGATCTCACCGGTCTCGATGTCCCCGGCGGCCTTCTCCATCGCCGCGCGCACGGTTTCGAGGTCGCCTTCCGGCGTATAGTTGAGCATCGCGGCGATGCCCTGCGGCACGGTGCGCGTAGGGACGACCCTCACCTGCTTCGCCGACAGCTCGGCGGCCTGCTGCGCGGCCAGGATGATGTTCTTGTTGTTGGGCAGGACGACGAGGCGGTTGGTGGACACCCCGCCGATGGCGTCGAGGATGTCCTGCGTCGAGGGGTTCATCGTCTGCCCGCCGGAGACGATCGAGGCCACGCCGAGCGATCCCAGGACGCGCGAGAGGCCGATCCCGGGCGAGACCGCGATCACGCCGATCTGGCCTGGCTCGACTCTCGCCAGCGCCACGGCCTCTGCGGCCGGCGCGCTTTCCTGGCCCTCCATCTGGTCAACCAGGTTTTCCATGTGCACCCCGACCACCGTGCCGTATTCCTCGGCGAGCTCAATCGGCTCGTAACGCTTGGTCTTGAGCAGGTGAACGTGGACGCGGTACAACCCGTCGCCCTCGCCGACCTGGATGGACGTGCCCATCTGATCGAGACGCGTGTAGAACGTCTGAAGGTTCAGCACCCCGTTGGGGCGGAAGTCCACCACCGTTTCCCATTCCTGCCCCGGCTCGACCGCCGTCATCGCCGCGCCCACGGCTTCGAGGCTCAGCGTCGGGATGGCCTTCTCAATCGGCTGGTCGAGCGGCTGGCCGCGCAGATAGCGCAGCATCCCTTCGAGCAAGAAGGCCAGCCCCTTGCCGCCCGCATCCACGACCCCGGCCTGCTTGAGCACGGGCAGCAGCTCGGGCGTGCGCGCCACCGAGGCCTGTGCCGCGCTCACCGCGCATTCGAGCAGGTGACGCAGGTCGGCGCTGCCGGCCCTGGCCTGAGTGACGGCTTCCGTCGTTTCACGGATGACCGTGAGGATCGTGCCTTCAACCGGCTTGCCCACGCCCCGGTAGGCGGTGTCGCGGCCCTCCTGCAGTGCGCTCACCAGCGCGTCGGCGTCGAACGTCTCGGCGTTGTCCAGCCCGCGCGCAAAGCCGCGCCAGATTTGCGAGAGGATGACGCCCGAGTTGCCGCGCGCGCCCATGAGCGCGCCGTGGGCGACGGCGTGCGCGATCTTGGCCACGTTGTTCTCGCCGCTCTCGGCGATTTCGTTCCACGCCGCCTGCACGGTGAGGAGCATGTTCGTGCCGGTGTCGCCGTCGGGCACGGGGAAGACGTTGAGCGCGTTGACGGTGGAGTGGTTGGTGTTGAGCCAGGCGAGTGCAGCGCTGGTCAGCCGCTTGAGGCCCTGCCCGTCGCAGTAGCGGATTGCGGAGGCAAGCCGGATTTGCCGTTCAGCGCGCAGAGTGGTCAGGTCGCGATTCGTCATGTTAGCGGGTCAACCATCGGTTTCATCCGTTGACACTAACCCTAAGCATCCGGGTGGCTGACGCGCAGGCCCTGCACGTGCACGTTGATGTCGCCCACCGGGAGGCCGAGCGTCTTCTCCACGTTGAAGCGCACGAGGTTGGCGATGCTGTTCGCCACCACCGAGATGCGCGTGCCGTACTCGACGATGATGTACAGGTTGATGGTGATCTCGTCGCCATTCACGAGCACTTCGACGCCATGCCGGGGGTCGTGGGTGAGGATGTTCGTCAGGCCGTCCATCATGTTCTTGGGGGCCATGCCCACGACGCCGTAGGATTGCAGCGCCGCCTGGCTGGCGATGGTGGCGATGGCGTTCGGCGAGATTTCGATGCGTCCGAGGGATGTGCTTTCGACTGCCATAGGGGTATCTTCAATCGGCGATCTCTGCAGTTTGTTTTTCCACGGGTTGATAGAACGTTTACTCTATGGTAAGATGCCGCCCGCTGTCTGGAAACCCTGAACTCATCACGCACCAGCAAAGGAAGCAAGCACCATGAAATGCGATCACTGCGGCAAAGCCCCGGTGTTTGGGCACAAAGTCTCTCACGCCAAGAACCGCACCCGGCGCCAGTTCCGCCCGAACCTGCAGAAGGTGTCGGTGATGGAAGGGAACAAGAAGGTTCAGAAAATCTTGTGCGCCAAGTGCATCAAGGCCTTGAGCAAAATCAAGGATTAACCTGAGCCGCTGCTCACCCGCCAGCCGACCCTTCGAGGTCGGCTTTTTTGTTTTCGGGTCGCGGCCGAAGTGGAGGGGCCGGGAGGTTCGCTATCCCCCCTGGCGCTCGTGCGCGAAACGCTACCCGGTCGTGCGCGCGTCCGTGAGCTTCCTGGTGATCGTGTGGATGCCCCCGGCGATGCCGTACTCGGACTTGAAAATAGAGTTAGCGGCGACGAACACAGTCGCCCCGGCCGCCTGCGCCTGCACGCCCGTATTTTTGTCAATGCCGCCGTCCACCTCGATCTCGGTCTTCAGTCCGCGCGCCTCCACCCACTCGCGCAACTGCCGGATCTTGGGCAGGACCTCGGGAATAAACTTTTGTCCGGCGAAACCGGGATGCACGGTCATGGGCAAAACGATGTCGGCCTCGTCCAGATAATCCTGGACGGCGCTCGCGGGAGTCTCCGGGTTCAGCGCGACGCCCGTCTTTTTGCCCAGCGCCTTGATGTGCCTGAGCACGTCGCGCAGGTTGTCGGGGCAGGCCTCCACGTGGACGGTCAGGTGGTCCGCCCCGGCCTGGGCAAACGCTTCCAGGTAACGCTCAGGGCTGACGATCATCAGGTGCACGTCGAGCGGCAAGGTCGTGGCGCGGCGGATGGCCTCTACGACCACCGGCCCCAACGTGATGTTCGGGACGAACTGCCCGTCCATCACGTCCACGTGGATCCAGTCGGCGCCAGCGGCCTCGCATTCGGCCACCTGCTCGCCCAGTCGCGTGAAATCCGCCGATAAAATCGAAGGAGCAATGATCATCGGGCGGAATGATACACGACGGGAGGATGAAAAGCAAGGTTTTATGTTTTTTTCAGCGGATGGAACGGGTAGAGGGATGAGAGGCGATGGATATTCCGATCTTATTCAAGGGCGTTCTGCTCGGGTTTTCGATTGCCGCGCCGGTCGGGCCGATTGGGGTGCTGTGCATCCGCCGCACGCTCGCGGACGGGCGCGCCGCCGGCTTCGTCTCCGGGTTGGGGGCGGCGACGGCGGACGCGGTGTACGGCGCGGTCGCCGGGCTCGGGTTGACGTTCATCTCCGACCTGCTGCTCGGCGGGAGTATATGGCTGAGGCTGGTGGGCGGATTGTTCCTCGGCTATCTTGGCGCCCGGACTTTCCTGTCCAAACCCGCCGAGCAAGGGGCCTCGGCCACGGGGAACGGGCTGCTGGGCGCGTACGCCTCCACGCTGTTCCTGACCCTGACGAACCCGATGACGATTTTCTCATTCGCGGCGATGTTCGCCGGGGTGGGCGTGGCGGCGGAGGGCGGCGACTACGCCTCGGCGGGTTTGCTCGTCCTCGGCGTCTTCCTCGGCTCCGCGCTGTGGTGGCTGATCCTGAGCGGCGGGGTGAGCCTGCTCCGCGCGAAGTTTGATGCACAAGGGCTGAAATGGGTCAACCGGCTTTCGGGCGCGGTGATTATGGGGTTTGGCGCAGCGGCGCTCGTTAGCCTGGCGGCATGAGGCGGCGAGGTGAATTTACCGGCCTTGCAGCTTGGGATACCACGCCGAGAGGACGGCCTCGGCGGGTTTGCCGCGCACGGAGAGGGACTTGTCGCGCAGCGTCGCCACGGGGTTGTAGCCGTAGGAGGAGAAGCCTGAAACCCAACCGCGCTCGTTCACGGCGGTGAGCAGCGCCGTGTAAATATCGGCCTGTTCCTGCAAGTCGAGCGCGAAGGGCGTGTCCAGGCCGCCGGGGTTGAAGTCCTCGAACGAGTAGCACTGGCCGTCGGTGCGCTTCAGGCATTGCGTGGCTGCGCCGTCGGCGGCGTAGTACGCGGCGTTGATGTGCACCGGTTTGTTGAAGCGCTGCTGGAGGGGGAGGAGCTGCGCGTCCATCAGGCCGCCGGCCGCAGCCGCCATGTCGTTCACCGCCGCCGCGTTGCTCGCGCTCAGCGCGCTCCACCAGAAGACGCGGATCACGTCCACTGCGTCGAGGAAATTCGGCGGCGTGGGCCACACGTTTTGCCCCATCAAGAGCTCGAAAGCCAGCGCCCCCCGGTAGTGCGCGCGCACGTTGCTGATCAGGCTGCGCCAGCGGGCCTCGGCGTCCGGCGGGGCTTCGGGTTCGCCGGGGAACGAGGGGCGCAGCTTGAAATCGCCGACGACGAGCATATCCACGTTCGAGCGGGTCGCGATCTCGGCCTGGGTGAGGAGATGTTGCTGGTAGGCCGCGAACCAGGCATTCCAAAAGTCCGCCGTGAAGTTGACGCCGTTCCAGTAGTCGCACGCGCCGTAAGGCGTGTAGTGGCAGGTGACGGGATGGAGCATCACGCGCAGGCCGGAGTTGTGCGCCTGATCCACCATCGGCTTCCACTCGGCGGGGAGGGGCGCGAGCGCCGGGTCAAGCGCGTAAGCGGGGACGGGACTCATGCGGAGCGCGGTCCCGCGCGGGGTGAAGGCGATCCAGTTGGCCCCGGCAGCCTGGAGGCTTTTCAGCGCCTCACCGTAGAACGGCGTCTGGTTGGGCTGCCACTCGTCGCTGAAATCGAACCCCGCGAGGAAATTAGGGCGGGGGTTGACGGGCGGCAGCACGCCCGAGGCAGGGGGCGGCTCGGCCAGCCACTGCCACGCCTCCACCCGGTCCTGCAAGTCCTGCGGCAGAAGAGCGAAGGTGAAGAAGCGCCCGGTCGCGCTGCGCCCCGCCGTCGCCGCGTCGTCCGCCGCGCCGCAGGCATAGTTGCGGCAGAAGCGGTAAAAGACGCTGCCCTCGATGTCAGTCGGGTTGTAGAGCACGAACTTCCACTGGCTGGGGCCGACCCGCCACATGGGCACGGGCAGGCTCCACTTGTTGCCCGTGCGGAACTGCATGGTGAGCACGTCGTTGGGCGGCGTGTTGGGCGGCGTCGTCAGCTCAAAGGTCACGCTGGCCGAAGCGCCGCTGTGCCAGGCCTCCACGTGATCCTCGACGGTCACGTCGTTGAGCGGGACGATCAACTGCCGCACGCGCCTGGCGCCGCTCGAATCGAGCTCGCCGTTCCACACGCCGTCGCCGAGTGTGTACTTGTAGTTCAGCACCGTGCCCGCGCTCAGCACGACGATCGTCGCCCAGCGCCCGTCGGCGAAGGGGATCAGCACCGGCTGGCGCGCCGCGGCGATGGCCGACTCATTCGTGTCGAGCACGAAGGTGTCGCCCAACTGCGTGACGTTCCCCGCCAGGCGCAGGGCCGCCCCGCCGTCGGTTCCAGGGGGCAGGCGCGCCATAAAAGTGACGTGAACCTGGTTCGGGTCGGGTGAGGCGAAATCCTGGGTCGCGGTTTGCGCGGGGGCGACGGCGACGCTCTTCTGCGCGGGCTGGAGAAAGCCGTCGGGCGAGAGCATCGTCACGCGCTGCGTCCCCGCCGGGATGTCGAAAATCGCATAGCTCCCATCCCACGCGGTGACGGCCAGTTTGCCGCCCGCGGCGACGAGGACGCCCATCACGCCCTGGTTGGTGTTGCTGTTCCGCACGACGCCGCTCACCCCCCCGAGATCGCCGACGAAGGGGGTGTCGGTCCACGCGGCCACGGCGTCGTCGGTGGTCTCGGTGTTTCCGCCGACGAGCAGCAGGCGGTAGGGCACAAACAGGCGCGCGGGCGTCACTTCTTCTTCGTAAGTCGGCAGTGCGCGGATGTAGCGGTAGCGCAGCACCGCGCCGACGGTGGCCTTCGCGCCGCCCGTCCACACGTTGTTGCCCGCGCTGATGAGGGGTACGACGGTGCTCGCGCCGCCGACCTCGTCAATGATCTTGACCGCGGGCGCGGAGCCGGGCGGCGTGTTCGCGGGCGCGCGCAGGGTGAACGTGACCAGGCCGGCCGGGAGCGGCGTGGGCGTCGGCCCAACCGGGCGCGGCGTCGGCGATGGCCCCGGCGTGGCGAAAGTGATGATGGGGATGGGAAGCTTGTCGCACGCGACGGCGAAGAGCAGAATAAGGATGATGAGGGAGCGTTTCATAGAGCGGCGGATGAGCATGAGGGGATTATAGATGACGAGGGGAAAATCCCAAATCCCAACCCTCTTTCCCTCACGGTAACTGTAACACGAGGACCGCCGCCGCAATATAACTCACTGCGCCGAGGGCGATGGCCCACAGCGCCGCCTCGCGCTCGTCGGTGGGGGAGAAGGCGGCGCCGAGTCCCAGGCCGAGCGCTACCGCGCCGAGGCTGCCGCCCAACTCGGCCAGTGTGCGGGCGAATGAGGCGGCGGGGGCAAAGATGGCGAGCAGCAGGGCGATGATCGTGAAGACGATCCCGGCGAAGGCCAGTATCCGGCTCCAGCGCGCCAGGCGGTTGGTGTTGTTAGGGATCATTGCCGGGATGAGGGGGAGGTCGGGATCATCCGAGGTGGCCATCTCTGTCCCGTATAGAAAACGGAGGACGAGAAACTGCTGCAAAGCCGTGTAGACGAGGATAAGCTTGGCAAAAACCAACGCGCCGCGCTCGACGAGGCCCAAATCCATCACGCGGTAGAGCGGCTCCGGGCCGAGGATGGTCGCGCGCGGGTTGAGTGATGGCAGGATGGAAAGCGCCATGAGGACCGCGACTGTCGCAATCAAGGCCGGGTCGCTCCAGCGCAGGCAGGCGACGCCGATGGCGATGAGCGGCAGCCCGGAGACGGGGTGCGCTGTGCCCGCGGCAAGTTGGGTGAAGAGGCCGAGACCGATGAACAGCCAGCCCCAGAGCATTTGCCCCCGGGTCAGGCGTGTGACGGCTTTGAGGAGGTTGGGGTCGTCTTTGGGGAGGGTCTTGGGCATGATGAGGAGACTGGAGATTAGAGAAATGAGCCATTATCACCAAGACACCGAGCAAGCCATCCGCGCGTGGCTCACCGAGCTGCAAGCCTGCGTCCGGGCGGTGGATTATGACCGGGCGCAGAAAATATTCGCGCCGGATGTCGTCGGCTTCGGGACGTATGCCAGCATGGCGCAGGGCCTTGAGGCTCTGCGCGCCGAGCAGTGGTCAAACATCTGGCCCACTATCCGCGAGTTCACCTTCCGGCTGGACGAACTGCACTGGGGCGGGGAGGGCGATCTGGCCTGGGCCGCGTGTCCCTGGGACTCGATTGGCTTTCACGCCGGGGGGACGGCGTTCGCGCGGCCCGGCCGGGTGACGGTCATCCTGGAACGGCGCGATGGGGCCTGGCTGGCAGTGCACACGCACTTTTCGCTGTATCCCAGATAATCGTCACGCAGGCACAAAGTACACGTCCGTCGGCTTCAGCTTGCTGTTCCTGAGATATTCCGCCTTCACCTTCATCCCGATCCAGTCGAGCGAGGCCTGCGCCGGGTCCACGCCCATCAGCCGGGTGAGGAAGAGCGTGTCCGCCCCCTCGAACTCGATCAGCGCAAGCACAAACGGGCACTCCGGCAAAAACTCCTCCGAGCCGAAGTGACAGACGGTGAAAGCGTGCACCGCGCCTTCATTCGGCAGGGCAACCCACTTCGTCTCCTCCCCCGTATGCATATCGTGCCCGCGCGGCGTGGCGTAGGTGTAGCCGGTCTGCGGGTCGCGGCAGCCAAGGAAAACGCCGTTCGTCAGACCGGCGAAGAAGGGCGAGTCCTGCCCATACGAGTGCAGGTACGTGATCTGGTACACCTGCTCGATCTGGATGGGCGACATTTGCTTGAGCAGGGACAGCGTCTCTTCATTCAAGACTTTGGGGAAGGGGATGTTGTGGACGATGGTGCCGCCCAGTGTTTCGGGGCGGTGAGTGGGCAATCTGGACATCGTAGACTCCTTGTGGGGCGAGATTCAATCTCGCCCTACGCTTCTCGCTCCAAGACAGAAACAGTCACATAGGTGCCAGTTCCGGCATGACTGTGGATCGCGCCGCGGCTGGCGTCTTTCACCTGCAAGTGACCATCGCCAAAGTGCTCCTGAATCGTCCCCTGCAACTGCCAGATGGCGAACACCGCCTGCATCAGCCCTGTGGCCCCGACCGGGTGGCCGCACGCAATCAAGCCGCCCGAAGGGTTCACCGGACAGAGCGGTTGTTCGGGCAGGTTCAGCCCGTAATCAACCCCCGGCATGAAGGCTTTGCCCGACGCGGCGAACGGCCCGCCCTCGCCGTAGCGGCACAGCCCGAGGTCTTCGTAAGTCTGGATTTCGCTCGACGTGTAGGCGTCGTGCAGCTCGACGAAGTCAAGTTCGTGGAGCGGGTCGGCGATGTCCGCGTGTTTCCACGCCATGTTGCCCGCCGTGCGCCCCGCGCGGAAGGAGTGCACGCCCGGATAACGGAAACCCTTGTCCCACAGCCCCCGGTAATAGGCGCGCGTCTCGTCCGACGATTGCTCCTGCCCGGTCGCGTAATGCCGCATGAAATAGTCGTAGTCCACGTGCGGGCGGTCGGACATGCGCATCGCGTCCGTCCCACGCCCGATGCCGGTGACCTTGACCAGCGGGCGCGCGATCTTCGCTCCGGCTTTCTCCAGTTTCTTCAACCCTTCCTCGGAGCACAGGATCGTCGCCGCCGCGCCGTCGGACATCACGCAGATGTCCAGCCGGGTGAGCGGCCACGCGACCATCGGCGCGCTGCGGATGTCCTGAACCGTGTAGCGATTGCGCTTCTGGGCGTAGCGGTTGTAATAGGCGTTGACGTGGTTCTTGACCGAGACGTGCGCCATCTGTTCGACGGTGGTGCCGAACTCCTTCATGTGCCGCGTGACCATCATCGCGTAGTAACCGGAATAGAACCCGCCCACCGGGTAGTCGAAGCTCACGTCCGAGGCGAGGGCGATGAACTCGTTGCCCTTCCACGTCTCCACGTGGCTCATCGTCTCGAACCCGTAGGCCACGCAGATATCCATGTGCCCGGAGGCGACCGA